>VXPH01000125.1 GCA_009839615.1 Nitrospinota bacterium | reverse complement strand
CGCTTTTTCGATGGTCAACCGTACTTTGCTGCCCAAACCAAAGAACTGGTGCGGGTCGCCGATGACGCGAAGCGGCTCTTCCAAGCCAGGCACTTTCACCAGATAGTCCACCGTGCTGCCGAAATAATAGCCGCGCGTCACTTCGCCATCAATCACGTTCTGAGCATCGGCGCCGCCCACGTCGGCATTCTCGGAATGCACCTGAATCCGGTGAGGCCGTATGGATACGAGCTCTCCCATTTTCCCGCCGTCTGCGTTCATTATGAACTTAGCGCCGTCGTTGGCCTCGAACAGACCCGGAGCGCTTATCTTGCCAGGTATCGAGTTCGTCACGCCGACGAACTCCGCCACAAACTTCGTCGCCGGAATGTCGTAAATGTCGGACGGCTTGCCCACCTGCTCGATCTTCCCGCTGTTCATGACGCAGATTCTGTCGCTGGTGACCATGGCCTCGGCCTGATCATGCGTCACGTAAATACTCGTGATGTTGAATTCATCGTGCAGGCGCCTGATCTCGAAACGCATCTCCTCGCGCAGGTTGGCGTCGAGGTTCGAGAGCGGCTCATCGAGCAACAATACGGCCGGCTCGACCACGAGTGCGCGGGCCAAGGCTACCCGCTGTTGCTGGCCGCCCGAGAGTTCTGATGGATAGCGGGCCCCCAAATGATCCATTTGCACGACGGAAAGCAGGCTTTTCACGCGCTTATCCGCCTCAGCACCCGTGATACCTCGGAATTTCAACCCGTAGCCCACATTCTGGGACACCGTCTTGTGCGGCCAGATGGCGTAGCTCTGAAAAATCATGCTCATGTTGCGCCGCTCGGGCGGAATGACGCTATTAGCGTTCGATACGACATCCCCATCCATGACGATTTCCCCGGCGTTCGGATCGATGAAACCCGCCACGAGGCGCAGTGTCGTCGTCTTACCACAACCCGACGGCCCTAAAAGAGAAATCAACTCTCCATGTTCAATGTGCAGATCTATCTCATCCACCGCCCGGACGTCGGTGCCGAATATCTTCAACAGGCCTTTTAAGTCTAAAACCGCCAACGCAAATCTCCCTTTTCTATCCAGCAGAACGCATGAAGTCCCTGCCCACCAGGCGGAAACCGATCACAATCGCCACCAAAGTGATGAGCAAGAGCAAAACCCCTAAAGCCGATATGGGACCCAACAGCGTTTCTTCATAGAAATCGACGATGACCACCGAGATGACCTTCGTGTTCGTCGTCCAAAGTAGAACCGAGGCGCTCAATTCCCTGAGCGAGGGCATGAACACCAATATCCATGACGCGATGACGGCCGTCTTGAACAAAGGCACCGTCACGTCCTTGAAAACTTGAAGCCGATTCGCCCCCATGATGCGGCAACTCTCCTCGAGTTCGGGATGAATGCTCGAGAGACCCGCATTCGACGTCTGATACGCAAGGGGCAGGTACTTGGTGAGATACGCCAGGAACATAATCCAAAGCGTTCCGTACAGCACAAAGGGCTGTTTCGTATAGGCCGCGAAGAGACCCACCGCCAGGACGATACCGGGAATTCCGATGGGCGCGGTCGCCATGAATCCCATATATTGATGACCCCTGATAAGTTTGCGCTGCGCGATGAAAGCGGAAATCGCAGCCACGATTGTGGCACCGGTCGCCGCCATGATTGCCAGGATTATCGTATTGTATATGGACTCTCTCACCGCATCGTTCGTCAGGATGAAGTGATAATTCCACAAGGTGAGGTTCGACCACACCAATCCACCACCCAGGTTTTTCATAAACGACGTGGTCAGCAAAGCGAGTGCAGGCAACACGATGGCGCACACGAGCGGAATCATGCAAAGCACGAATATCGGGATCCGCCAAACGCCCAGTTTTTGCGGACGCCTCTGACCTCCCTTGCCGCCGACGGTGGCGTAGCCTCTTCTGCCCAGAACGATGCCTCGCGTCCAGACCATGCCGATCGCCAGAATCAGCATGGGCATCGCGTAGGCCGAGGCTAGACCGAGCAAGTCGTCTTCCGATACCATGAAAGCGCGGAGTTGGGTCGTCATCGTGTGCTGGCCTGCCGGAATCGCCAACACCGCCGGGATGCCGAAGAGAATCATCGCCTCGAGCGCCGCCAGAATGAAACCCGCGAAAAGAGAGGGCGCCACGAGCGGCAAAGTGATGCTGAACATGGTATGGAAGGTGCCGCCACCCGCCACGTTGGCCGCGTCTTCCACGTCGGATGAAATATTGTTCAGTCCTGCCAAAACGACGATGAAGACGAGCGGAAACGTGTAGAGCGACATGGCGAATACGACGCCCTTCATCGTGAAGATGTCGAACAGATAAAATTCCTCACTCAATCCAAATAACCCGCGAATCCATTTATTCAGCCACCCTTCGTTTTGTCCCGCCAGGAATATCCAGGCGATGGCGCCCAGAAAAGGAGGTGTCACGAAAGAGGCCAGGATGCCGTTTCTGATCAAATTCGGGAAAGGGATGTCCGTTCGGCTGACCACCCAGGCCATCACGGCTCCCACCACCAGAGATATGCTGCCCACGGAGATGGCGAGCATCATCGTGATGTACATCGGCTTGTAGTATTCATCGGTTTCAAAAGCGTCGATATAGTTCTGGAAGGTGAAGCCGCCGGCCTCATCTTCGGAAACGAAAAAGCTCTCCTTGAAGAGCTGGAAGATGGGATTCGCCACCAGGATGATTAGAAGGATAAGCAATACTACCCAGACAATGACGGTGTAGTCGAATTTTCTGGTGGCCGAGGGCTCGCCTCCCGAGATCATGCCGGGAAGCTGTTGCGCATCTTGCGTCATATCCGCATGTGTCCTTCCAAGAGTTAAGTGGTTTTCAACCTGTTCTATACATCAAAATAACAGACGGGAGCGGTTTCTCGATATTACGCAAGAAACCGCCCCCGCTCATGCTATTTTTACACGCCGAAGAGCTTCTTGAACATCTTACGCGTCGGCTTGTTCTTCTTCTTCAGTTCCGCCCCGCCAATGGCCATCAAGTTGATTTTGTTGAGTGGCGGCAACGCCTTGGGGTATTTCACATCGGGATTGCCCACATAGAGGAAGTAGTCCGCCAGAAGCTGCATGGTCTCCATACTGAACAGGTAATCAGTGAACACGCGCGCGGCGTTGGGGTTCGGCGCTTTCGTGAATACGCCATTCGGCGAAGTCACCAATGCCAGGCCTGCCGGTGGAACGATGGGTTTGAGCGGCTCGCCTTTCTGGATCAGCTTGAGCAGTGAATACGAGGTCGTTCCCGCTCCCAGCCAGGCTTCCCCACGCGCTACGAGAGGAATGCCGCCAGCCGCCGATTGCACGATCTTGGGCTTTTGCTTGGCCATCTTCTTGTAATAATCCCAGCCGAATTTGTTCACGATGTTGATCATGCCGTTCGTGACGAATCCGCTGTAGCTCGGATGCGAGTGAACGATTTTTCCCTTCCACTTGGGGTCGAGGAAATCCGCATACGTCTTGGGCGCGTCTTTAGCACTAATTTTCTTGGTGTTGTAGAAGGGCATCAAAACGCCCGCGCGAAGGATCGTCCAGTAATTGTCCTTGGTCACGAACTTCGGGTTGAAGTTGTCCGTCCCGGCGGGCTTGTAGGGCGTGATGATTTTCTTGGCTTTCAGGTTCAGGAAATGGCCCAGGTTCGAGGTGTGGACCACGTCGGCGACGTAAATGCCGCCTTTACGCTCTTGTAGATAACGACGGTAGAGCTTGCCCGAGCCGTCGCGGTGAAGAACGCATTGAACGCCCATTTTTTTCTTGTTGAAGTTGTTGCATATATGCTGCGCGATATTCAGCGTGATAGAGGAATACCAGGTAACCTTCCCCTCTTTCTTGGCTTTGCGCATGGTCGCCTCATCCGCGGCGAACGCCGGTGCGCTCAACAAAGCCACCGCCAACAGACCAGTAATGATTCCTTTCAGCATTTTTGTTCTCCTTTGCTCGTGAAGTAGCAGTTCAAAAGAGTGCGAAGATACCTCTATCTTCAAAATACACTCGGTTCATATTGCGCCAGTATCTCAAAAGGTAAGGCGAATCATAACAAAACTGCGTGCATCGTCAAGCAGGCATAATCGCGGGATGAAGCCGTATATTGGCGCGTATGGGGGTCACGGCCGCGAAGCATGTGCATCGCCCTCTGGCGGCTTTTGAGCGGCGATGAAACGCCGGGCTACAAAGACTGTGGCGATTGCTCCCAAAATCGCCGCAATACCCGGCCCGATGAACGCCCAATCCCAGTTCACGGGAAGAGCGCCATCACCCGAGTCGTTGCTCATGTCCAGGAATTTCCCCACCACCATGGGCGAGAGGGAACCCAGCAGAAAACCCAAACCCGATTGAATTCCCAGCGCAGAGCCGAGGTGGCGCCTCGGCGTGAGTTCCGTGGTCAACACCACCAGGACGGGGGCGTCCACGTGCATCACGATCACCCAAATCAGGCAAAGAATCTGCAGAGTTGTGAACGGCGCTCCGAAAGCGAGCCCGATGGAAGCCGAAATAAGACCGCTCAGGAACAGGCTCACTATTATCGTGGACGGCCTGCCGATGCGATCGGCGAACCATCCGCCGATAAGCTTCGAGACCGCGCTCAGCCCGATGATCAGTGCAGCGGACGTGGAGGCGACCTGGAGGGCGCTCTCGCGCGTCTCCGCTCCCGTCATCACCAAAGACGCGGCCAGAAAGGTGACTATCCAGCCCCTGAATGCGAACACCTCCCACCGGTGCGCGCCCGCAACGCCCATGAGCACCCACACGGGAGCCGGAAGCCTAGGCAATTCAAACCCGGCGTCACCATCCCCCCTCGGTGAAGGCAGGGTGGGAAGTAGAAACACCATGACCAGGAAACCGGCGGCGGGTCCCAGAGAGGTCAATGCGAACGCCGTGCGCCATTCGAAATTCGCGACGAGCGCGCCCGTCACATAAATCGATGCGGCGACGCCCACGGTGTAAAAAAACGTATACACCCCGACCATCCGGGCGCGTTTTCCCTCCGGGGCGTATTCGGCCACCAAACGAAGCGCAGGCGCATACGTGCCGGCCAGTCCCACGCCCGTGAGGCCGCGAAACACCGATGCGCTGATGAAACCATCGGCAAGGAGCGGGAACATGAAATTCAGGAGCGCCAGCCAAAGGCTCGAGGCCAGGTAGATCTTTTTCGCGCTCATGTAATCCGTCGCGGTCGCCAAAACGGCCGAAGCGAGGATGTAACCCACATAGAACGCCGTATAAATCGTGCCGGCCTGCACGTTCGTGAGATTCCATTCCGCCTTGAACAGTGGAAGCGCCGCCACGTAATTCGCATAAACGAACATCATCGGCACCTGGGCCGCGCAAATTGCCCAAAGCCAACGGGTTGACGTTTCACCGCGCTGCGTCATGGAAATTCCTCAAAATGAAAAAGAGGATAATGGATTCGATTCCCTCTGGCGAGAGAGCGGGCTTTCTCCCTCCCGACTATCCGAAAACGAGCAACCTGATGTACCCTGCGTTCATATCAAGATTTCAACTTCACGGAGCCTGCGGATGCCGACACCCATCATCGATTTCAGAGTCTCATGCCCCATTCCCGAGGGCCTGGACAGATATTTGAAACCGACGGGCCGACTTGCAGACTACGCCAAACATTATGGAGACAGGGTGTTCGGCAACGAGGAAGAACACCGCTACATGAAGCCGGAGGAGTTCATCGCCTTCCTGGATGAACAAGGGGTGGATAAGGCGGTGATCAAGACATCTGACATGACGACGATATTGGGCACGAAATTTCCCGCCGACGTCTTGCACGAATACATCAAGGATTACCCGGATCGCCTCATTGGAACGGCCGGATGCGACCCGTTTCGCGGCATGGACGCGCTGCGCGACCTGGAGCGCGACGTGAAGGAATACGGCCTTCGGGGCGTGAACATGGGGCCATGGGAGCTCGGGCTCCATGCGAACGACAAGAAGTTTTATCCCGTTTACGCCAAATGCGTGGAGTTGGGCATCCCCGTTTTGCTCCATACGTCCATGAACCTATCGAGTTCAAATCTGCTTGATTTCGGGCGTCCGATTTATCTGGACGAGGTGGCGAGAGATTTTCCTGAACTTCGCATTGTAGCGGTGCACGGAGGCTGGCCGTGGATATTGGAGATGATCGCCGTGAGTTGGCGACACCCCAATCTGTATATCGAAGTCAGCGGAACGATGCCTAAATACATTGCCACGCCCGACACCGGCTGGGAGCCTCTGATTCGCTACGGGAACTCGGTGCTCAAGAACAAGATTCTCTGGGCCTCGAACTGGCCGATGATCAACCCCAAGGAAAGCCTGGCCGAGTTCGATAAGTTTCCGCTCAAAGACGACGTGAAACGACTCTGGTTCGGCGGAAACGCTCTCAAGGTGTTGAGGCTGGAAGAGTAAGCATCAATAACAAAAAAAAGCGGGAGCATTGGCCACTCCCGCTTTTTCTTTTTGATTCTGTCGTTCAGCGTACGTTTACGACGCCGCCACCGCTTCTTCGACCAGACCGTATTCCCTGGCGAATGCTTCCAGCTTGCTCATATTTGCGTCAGATGGCGCGCATAGAGGCAGCCTGTATTCCAACGCAATGCGTCCCATGATAGCCAAGGTTGCTTTTGCCGGAATCGGGTTCGTCTCGCAGAACATCATGTGGTTGAGTTCCCACATCTTGTAGTGCAGCGCTTTCGCCGTGGCGGAATCTCCATCGAGTTGGGCCTGACACATCTGAGCCACGTCCGCAGGCGCCACGTTCGCCGTCACCGAAATCGTGCCCACGCCGCCCATCGCCATCATCGGCAGCGTGACGAAATCATCGCCTGAAAGCACAATGAAATCATCCGGTACGCGGGAGATGATGTCGCAGCAGTTCGCCAGATTCCCGGTCGCCTCTTTGATGCCCACGATGTTGGGAATCTCCGAGAGGCGCGCCACCGTGTCGGGCGCTATCTGCACCACTGTGCGACCCGGCACGTTGTAGAGAACGATCGGGATGTCCGCCGATTCCGCAATCGCGCGGAAGTGCTGGAAAAGACCTTCCTGCGTAGGCTTGTTGTAATAAGGCGCCACCAGGAGCGCACCGTCCGCACCGGCCCGCATGGCGAATTGAGTACGCTGAACGGCTTCTGCGGTACTGTTCGAGCCAGAGCCGGCGATGACCGGAATTCTTCCGTCGACTTGTTCGATCACCAGTTCTACGACCCGGTCGTGCTCTTCATGGGTCAGCGTGGCGGACTCTCCCGTTGTTCCACACGCAACAATCCCATGCGTTCCATTTTCAACGTGAAATTCCACCAGAGAGCGAATGCCCTCTTCGTCGAGCTTTCCGTCGCGGAACGGAGTTACCATCGCGACATAAGAACCCTTAAACATGAGAAGACCTCCTTCTCCTTCCGCCTATGCGGCAAAAAAGAATGTCATACCCCATTTTCAGACAGGGCACGCTTGACGTGTTTCTCCATTGTAAACCGAGGATTCAATCAATACCCCTTTGATAGTGTAAATCGTATCAGAGCAACCGAACTGACGCAAGAAATGGAATTTTAGGATGTCACGCAGACTGAATTTCCCATATCATAAGCATAGACATGAACATCTGCATGGGGCCTTGACCGCCCTAAAATGTTCCACTTTGACAAGTACAAGGAAAAAGTCTTTAATTGGTGTTCAAGTTCAAAGGGATCATCTGCTCCCCTTGGCTCCTTCACCAACCTGCCCATATCGACAGGAATTCAAGGAAAGCGCATGTTATCCGCTTTGGGTCACCATCGGCGCTCCCGTTTGACCATCATTACAACCTTCGTCTTCTTGTTCACATTTTCTCTGATGCTCGGCGTCGATTCCGCTTCCGCGCGCCGAAAAAGATCCCGCAAAGCGGTCATCCCCTATCGCTCGATTCTGTTAATTGAAGCGAATACGGGTCGAGTCCTGAAAGCAAAAAACGAGCGCCTTGGCACAAAACCCGCCTCCATTGTAAAAATGATGACGGCGTTAATCGCCATGGAACAGATTAACAGAAACATCATCCACCTCGACGATATCATCACAACCAGCAGACGCGCCTCCCGTATCGGAGGCCAGCAGGTCTATTTGAAGCAAGGAGAAAAATTTTCCCTGAGAGATTTGATGAAATCCATCATCATCAGTTCCGCAAACGATTCGTCCTACGCCGTGGCGGAACACATTGCGGGAGACGCCGAAGCCTTCGTCGAGCTGATGAACCAGCGCGCCGAAGAGCTCGGCATGACGAACACTCGCTTCGTCAACGTCAACGGACTTCCCCCCGGCAGAAACAAGCCGACCAATCGGATGAGTGCGCGTGACGCCGGCATTCTTGCCCGCGAGTTGATAAAGTATCCACTCATCATGAAGTGGAGCATTACCAAGAGCGCTCCTTTCCGGAACGGGAGCTTCATCCTGACCAACACGAACACTCTTTTGGGACGGTTTCGCGGAATGGATGGCCTGAAAACAGGCTACCACCGAAAAGCCGGGTTCAGCATCGTCGCCACGGCCAAACGCAAAAACTTGAGACTCATCGCCGTCGTGATGGGATCGAGTCATTCCAGGCGCAGATTCAAAGAGGCCAAGCGCTTGCTCGCATGGGGGTTCACTCAATACCGCTGGGTTGATTTGGGCAAAACAAAAAAACCGAAACGCAATCAGGTCAAAGTGCTGAGCGGCAAAAAAAGGATGGTGCGCATCCGGCTCAAGGAAAGTGTCGCGGCATTGCTCAGAAGGGGTGAAGAAAAACGCATTTCCATGAAGCTGGAGTTGCCCGAAGAGATAACCGCGCCCGTCCGCGCCGGCCAGAAGGTGGGCCGCGTCACGTATGAACTGGGAGGCAACAAACTCGGCGGGACCGACCTCGTGGCCGCTGAACCGGTTGAGAAACTAGGCTTTTTCCAATCTTTGATACAATTCTGGTAAGCTGCAACGCAAATCGAATTATCCCGAATGAGCTTCGTTCGTCCTGCCTATGAATGGCAGAGCGATTGCCATAAACATCAGCATCACCACCTCGGAATCGCCAAAGTTGTATTCGAACATTCCGGCACTTAAGAAGCCCGCAGCCACGGCCAAACCACCTATCATTCGAAATCGCGTCTCAAAAGGCGCATCTCTCGTATCCCGAATACGCTGAATCACCAAGACGAAATATCCGATCCAGACCCAAATCCAAGCGCCAAGAGCAAAAACCCCCCGCTCGGCAGCCAAGTGAACGATGTTGTTGTGTAAATGGGACGGTGACTTCGGAGTCGCGTCGAGGTTCGCATAGTGAGCGTAGTTGTCTTTGATTTGTCCGGGGCCAAACCCCAGAAGTTTTTTGTCCATGAACATTTTGATGCCGCTTTGCCACATGTTTATCCGCTCCACGGCCGTATTGTCCCGAGGGTTCATCATCCTCTTCACGCGCTGGCGGATGGAATGAGGAGCCATGAAAATCGCCAGCACCACCGCCAGGGCCAAACACAAACCCGCCTTTTTGCGCCGGCTCGCCACGGCTACTACCACCGTCCCAACGACAAGGCCAATCCAGGCGCTGCGACTCAACGTCGTCATTAATGCAGAGAGGATCAAAATGGCCAGCACATAAACCCATATACTCTTGCGTTCCCGAGTCGGCACCAAGAGGTAGGAGAACGCCAAAAGGCTGACTACCAGCAGAAAACCGCCGAACGTCATGTATATGCTAAAAAAGCCCGATGCCCGATTCGCCAGCGACAATGTCCCTACCAGCGATACGCCCAAAGCGTAAAAGGCAGCCACGCTCGTAGCCACAAGGAGCACTTTCACCAACCAAAGCGCTTCCCAATCATACCGGATGACATTCATGGTCAGATAAAAAATCATGATTTGCGTCAATTCTCTCGTTTTCATCAGGCTTTTCAGCGAATCGGGAACATGAAAGGCGCTGGCGAGTGTAAAGAGCGCGAAAAAAAACCAAGGCATCCACAGCGGAAATTTCTGTGTGAGCAATGGAGCCGCCTTGGTCATGGAAGCCAGCCATGCCACCAAGGCGGTGAAAACGCAAAATTGAGCGAGCGATATCGAGAACGGAGCGGTGACGGCAAAACCCAAAAGACCGCCGAACGCCACCCGTGACGCCGGAGAACGCCTCCTGAAGTGCTCTTCCAGATCGGGGAAATAGATTCTTAGCTTGCGCATGAAGTTGTTCTCTTAGCTCAGGGCCAAATGTATTTGGTTGTTTTTTTTGAACATAAAATTGCGATTCACGATTGCGGATCGATTCAAACAATTTTCAACGAAAACGTATCTCAAGCGAGACGACATACCCGCAAACAATTTCCGCTTTTATCCTGAAGATAGTTGGAATCAAAACCAGAAAGCGAAAACTCAAAATCATGTATGTACGATTCGAACCGTCTTACGATATGTTTCCGCCATGCGTTGCGCTATTGATTTCATCGGAAAGGGACATTTCTTCGCTCACAAACTGCATTTCGTAAAGTCTTTGGTACAAGCCGTCCCGCTTCATCAACTCATCGTGCGTTCCTCTCTCCACGATTCGTCCCCCATCAAGAACGATGATTAAATCTGCGTTTCGGACCGTGGAGAGTCTATGAGCCACCACGAACGTGGTGCGATCCCTCATCAAAGGCTCCAGAGCTTCTTGAATCAATTGCTCGCTCTCCGTGTCGAGCGCGCTCGTGGCCTCATCAAGCAGTAAAATGGAAGGATCCCTCAAAATCGCACGTGCAATGGCAATGCGTTGGCGTTCGCCTCCTGACAGCCGTACTCCCTCCTCACCCAACATGGTCTCATACCCATTTTCAAGCTCCACAATAAAATCATGGGCATTGGCCGCTTTCGCCGCAGAGATTATTTCTTCACGGGTGACGGGTTTTTTCGCGCCATAGGCGATGTTGTTTTCCGCCGTATCATTGAACAGAATCACTTGCTGGGTCACCACGGCGATCTGGGCCCGCAGGCTGCTTAGTGAATACCGGGACGCTTCTTTCCCGTCGAAGGCGATGCTCCCCCGGCCAGGCAGATAAAAACGGGGGATCAAATCCAGCAATGTGCTTTTTCCCGCGCCGCTCATTCCGACTACTGCCAGCGTGTTGCCAGCCGGCACTTCTAGGTTGATGTCCTCAAGCGTTGCTTCGTCTGAATAGGAAAAATGCACGTCCTCGAAGCGAATATGCCGGGAAAGCCGCCCCATCTCTTCGCCATCGGGATTCTTATTCTCTGGCACATGCTCATCAAGGACCTCGAAAACCGACTGGGCTCCTGCAATGCCTTCCACCAAGCTATGAAACACACGGGTGAAAGATTTCAGCGGGTTGTAGGCCATTCCGAGAGCGACCGCGAAACTCGTCAGCTTTCCCGGGTCCATGCTTCCGTGGATAACCGCTTGGGCGCCGAACCACAGAATTCCCGCTCCCATAAGACCTCCGATGATCTCCACCATGGGAGGCGCCAGCGAACGAACACGCATGGCCCGCATTATCGTGTCGAAAAAAGAACGGGTGGAGCGCATGAAGCGAGACTCTTCCTCATCTTCGGCTCCGAACGCCTTGACGACGCGGATACCCGCATAGGTTTCCTTCATCAGACTGCTCATGTCCCCCATGCGCGCCTGACTCCTCCGCGTGATTCGGCGGATCTTCTCTCCCATCGCCACAACCAGAAACGCCACCAGCGGGATGAGCACGACGAATATCAGCGCCATTTGGGGACTCTGGTATATCGCCACGCCCAGCAAAGCGATGAAGGTGAACCCGTGCCGGAGCAAATCCCGCACGGACTCCGTCGCCGCATGCTGCATCAAAGAGATGTCGTATATGACTTTTGACATCAGTTCTCCGGTCGTCTTCACCTCGAAAAACCGAAGCGGCAAATTCAGGAGATGCCTGTGAAGCCCGTTTCTGACATCCATTACCACATGCTGACCGACCCAGAGCATGAAATAGTTCTGGCAATAGGCGGCGATGCCTTTCATCAGATAGACGACGACGAGGGACAGGCAAATCAAAAGGACGATGTCGGATCGTTTCGAGATCAAAATATCATTGATGACATGCTGAACGAGGTACGCGGGATACGCATTCAGACCACCCACAACGATCGTGCAGGCTACGGCGACGCCGAACCGAAACCGGTAGGGACGCAAGTATCTCAGGAGTCGGAGATAAACCCGGGTGCGGCTCATCCATCATTCTCCGCAAAAATCAACTCGTGCAGCACGCCTGCCTGACTCGCCCCGCCCCCTGGTTCGCCGTCCGGTCGACCGATTGGCGAAATCTCTCGCCCACGTCCACCAAGTGAGGCGGCTTCAGGCAGGAACCCCTTCTCCCGTCCACCCAGGCCTGAGGATGCTTCCGTATGAACAACGTTAAGGGCGTTCATGTCTTCGACACAGCTCCCACAAAAAGGCGGCACGCATGAACACATAATAAGCGGAGCCCACCGATACCCATAACCCATTCACACCATCTCGAAAGCCCGTCTTCAAGACATAGCTTTTGAAAAAACGCCAAAGAGGCCGGATGACGAAATCGGCTATTCCGGGTTGCGCTCCCCTGGAAGATAAATCTTCCGCCGATAACTTGGCGTATTTCACCTGTCTTTGGAAGAAATCGAAGAGTGAATCATAGCTGTAGTGCTCCAAAGGAAACGACAATACACCCACCCGCCCTTCAACCACTACGGATTCGTGAACGCTTTTCTCATTAAACGCTCCGGCTTTGCGCTGAAACAACCGGACCTGATAATCCGGCCAAAGATCGCCATGGCGAAGCCAACGGCCGAAGAATATGTTCTTTCGAGGTATCCGATACCCCTCTGCAGGGGCCTCGTCAGACAAAACGGAGAGAATTTCCTCGGAAAGTTCTAGACTTACGCATTCATCCGCATCCAGGCTCAATATCCAGGAATGACTCACTTTAGAGAGAGCGAAATTTTTTTGCGCCGCATATCCTTGCCAAGGATGCCGGATGAGTAATGCGCCGCGTTTACGGCATATTTCCTGCGTGTCATCCGTACTCCCGGCGTCCACGACAATAATTTCATCCGCCCAGGAAACACTGTCGATGCATGCGCCGATGCGTTCCGCTTCATTGTGCGCGATAATCGTGACGCTAATCGGTTCCCTAACCGATTCGGAGACTGGCTCCTTTCCCATATCGGCTTCGGCAGACGTTTCCGCCAAGCCGGACACTTTTCTAGCCCTTCCCCTGGGTTTTCTCCCACTCATCAAGCGGGATGGCTTCATCCACGAGCATGATCGGGATACCGTCTTCGATTTTATAGACCAGCCCCGATTCCCGGGCGATCAAATAATTCCCGTCCCCGCTCAATTCAAGCGGGGTTTTGGTGACGGGACATGCCAATATCTCCAACAACTCTTTGTCGACACTCATCTTCCGGTTATCTCCAATTTGCAATCAAAATCCTGAAACGGCCTCACATTTTCGAGTCGTTCATTGCGCCGCTTCAAAAACGGAAACACCGCTTTTTCTTTCATGCAACTCCTCTAGTTTCGCATATTTCGCCATGTTTTTCACGGGGCCGCTTGAAGCTGGTTCAGCGCATCTATCGCTTCTTCGACCCTCACGCGATCCAGACACTCGATATCCGGGCATTTTCTCGCATAACAGCCGCTGCAGGCGAGGCGACGATGCAAAACCAGATTCCCTGCGCCCCACGGGCCGTTTCTCACGGGTTCCGTTGGACCCATGATAGCCAGACATCGAACCCCCATGGCGGCGGCGAGATGGAGGGGACCCGAGTCGCCGCCCACAAAACAAGAACCTCGCCGGATCAAGGCCATCATCTCGCGGACGCTCGTCGCAGGCGCAACAAAAGGCTGTGTTCTCATGGCGTCCCTCACTTCATCCACCATCTTTTCTTCTCCAGGACCCCAGATGAGGAGAACATCCCCCATGTCATTCTCATGCCAATGATCGGCGAGTTGCGCAAAACGGACCGTGTCCCAGCGTTTCGTCGCCCACCCGCCTCCGGGGTGGATCACCAACAAGGGAGAACTTTTCCGATGACCCACGCTCTCCAGATACTTTTCCGCCCATTCTCGTTCTTCCTTCGTTTGATGAAGGGAAAAGCGGTATTGCTCCTTCAACGGAACGGACAAACCCAGTGGCCCCAAGAGAGATACATTTTTCTCCACCACATGATGGGGGGGAGACAGGGGCTCCACTTGATGCGTCGTGAACAGTACGTTCATCCCCTCTCGGCAAAAACGATGCTCGAAACCGATGCGAACAGGCGCTCCCGACGCCCACGCAAGAAAGCCGCTTTTGATCAGCCCTTGAGCGTCAATCGCCACGTCGGCGGCTACGTTCTTCACGGCGAGAAGGTCACGCTTGAGAGCGGAGAAGCCACCAGTCAATAAATTTTTCCGCCATTCCTTAGTATTGATGGTCAGAATTTCATCGATATCCGGATTTCCGAGAAGCACTTGCCGCGGGGTCGGCTCGACCACCCAGGTGATATGAGAATCGGGCCGCGCATCCTTGATGGCCGACGCCAGGGGAAGGGTATGAACGACGTCGCCTATCGCTCCCAAGCGGATGAGGAGAAGTCGCTCACCCATCCGTGGGTGCTCTCCCGATGCGCACGCCGAGGTCTGCAGAGGAGTGCTCTTCGCGGTTCCCGTAAACGGCGACTCCATCGCTAAAACTTCTCGCCGTCTCGTGCCTGGCAACCATATCCGGCGTATCATCCGTCCCCTTCGAATGCACGCTCACGCGCTCTCCCCCTCAAGCGTCGCCAGGAGTTCATGGGGCTCCACGACCGTCGTTCCCGCCTTCATCACCGACAGGCCCGCCGCGCGATTCGCGATTTCCGCCGCTTCGCGCATCGAGGCGCCTGCAGCGAGGGAGAGCGTGAACGCGGCGATCACCGTATCCCCCGCCCCGGTCACGTCGAGCACCTGATCCGACCCGTAGATGGGGATGTCCGCTCTCGAAGATTCACCCTCGAAAAGGCTCATGCCCTTGTCTCCACGGGTGATCACGATCGCTTGCGCCCCCGTTTTTTCGAGAAGAAAAGCCCCCGCCTCATCGAGACGCTCTTCATCGGGCCAATACCCGAGCAACTCCTCCACTTCTTCTTCGTTGGGCGTGATGGCCGTGACTCCCGGAAACGAATCTCCCGCATAGCGGCTGTCCACCGTGACGATGAGTTTGGTGGATAATTTCCGGATCGCCCCTTTTATGCCCTTCGTAACAACTCCCAAGCCGTAGTCCGAGATCAAAAGAGCATCTAGGTCGTTATCCGCCATCCGCTCGACTTCCCCGACAATTCGGGACTCGAGCGTTTCATTCAAGTCCAGTTTTTTTTCATGATCCACCCTGATCACTTGCTGGCGTTTGGTGTTTCGGCCCCCCGCCATGATGCGCGTCTTCGTGGGGGTGACGCGCTCTGAATCCGTCAGCAATAGTCCGGTGTCGATTCGGCGTCTCTCCATTGCACGGCGGAGTTCCTCGCCCGCTACATCGGCCCCCAACGCCCCGATGGCCCGCACATCTCCGCCCAAGGCCGCCGCGTTCATCGCCGCATTCCCACCGCCGCCGGGAACGACCTCGCGGCGAATGAAATCCAGAACAAGAACCGGCGCTTCCCGGCTAATTCGAGAGGTTGCGCCATGGATGAATTCATCCGCGATGAAATCACCAATCACCGCCATGCGGATAGAGGAGAATCTTTGAACATATTCCCTGAGTGGAGAACTCATGTTAGTGATTCCCGTCTTCGCTCAAGATAATTTCCACCGCGTGATAGGCGTCTTGCGCCACGAAATCCGGCTGTCGAGGCCACTGCGTTCCACGAAGCTCTCTTTCTCCCCGCCCATACCCCGTGAGCACGAGGCCTGCCCTGCAACCCGCGCGCCATCCCGCTTCCAGGTCGGAATACTTGTCTCCCAGCATAACGGATTTTTCCAAGTCGACGCCGTGCTCCGCCGCCGCCTTGAGAATCATGCCGGGATAGGGTTTTCGCATCTTGCAGTCGAGCGCATATTCGGGGTCGTCTCCGTTTGGGACGTGCGGGCAATAGTAGATGGCGTCGAGCCGCGCGCCCTTGCCGCTCAGTTCATCCTGGAGCTTGCGATGCACCTTTTCGATCATGGATTCGGAGAAGTAACCCCGCGCCACGCCGGCCTGATTCGTGATCAGGATGGCGAGCCACCCCGCCTCGTTCACCTTTTGCACAGCCGCCGCCGCCCTGGGGAGGAGTTCATATACATCGAGGTGGGTGACGTAACCCACGTCTCGGTTCAAGGTTCCGTCCCTGTCAAAAAATACCGCTGGTTTCTTTGCGGCGCCTGCCTCAGTTTCCATGCTTGGTGATCCTCAATTTTTCGTTCAACAACTCGACGACCTCGCTCGCCACCTCCTCGGGTGTAATCCGTTTCATGCAGTCGTGATGGCCGAGAGAACACGTTCTCGCGAAACATGGACTGCAATCGAGGCTCTTGTGGATGATCCGGTTCCAAGGGCCTCTTGGCGCCGTTTGACGATAGTCCGTGGGTCCGAACAGCGCAATCGTCGATGTTCCGGCGAGCGCGGCCACGTGTAGCGGACCCGTATCGCCGGAGATGAACACGTCCAGACGAGAGAGCAAGGCAGGCAGGGTCTCCAGAGTATCCTTTCCGGCGAGGTTTACCGCTCGTCCCCCGGACATCGCGTTCAATTTGCCGGCAAGTTCGATCTCATCCGGTCCACCCAATATGAAAACCTGCGCTGCCTCGCTATCCACGAGCCGGTCAATGAGTTTTTTGAAATGTTCCAGCGGCCACGTCTTCGACTCGCCGAAAAAGGCCCCGGGATGAATCCCGACCGAAGGCGCGTTGTTCATCATGCAATACGAGTTCAGCAGATTCTGCGCGAATTGTTGCGCCTCCGGTGTAATGCAGAAATCATCGACCTGTGCCCGGGTTTCATGTCCTTGCGCCTCAAGCAGATAGAGATATCGATCCACCAAGTGCGAAACATCCCGCGGAGGAGCCACCTTGTCGCTCAACAACCAGCCCCGGCTGTCGGTTCCATACCCGATTCGCCGCTTTGCTCCTATCCATTTCGCCATCAGAGCCGCGCGAAAACTGTTGGGCAGAATCCACGCATAATCCACCGTCTCGCCCTTCAGCAATCGCTTCAAGGATATGAAACTGCTCCATTTCCCCGCATCAAGCGGCAAGACCCGATCGACCCAAGGAAAACTGCGGAGCAGCGCGCAAGTCCAAGGACCCGCCGCCGCCATCAACCTCGCCCCTGGATGCGCTCTCCTCAAGCATGAGAAAAACGGGGCGGCCATGGCCGTGTCACCTATCCATGTGGGAGTCACCACGAGGTGCAACTCCTCCCGATGGGCATCATCGGACAAACTCGATTCCTCCCCGATGCGTCTCCGCACCTTGAGTCACGGGGAAAAAGCCAAAACTCCCTTTCTTTCAACGCTATCAACCGACGTTATGGGCGTCAATGAGCACGAAAACACGCTTTGCAATCCGGCAACTGCTCATATAGTGTGATGCGAGAGCACTGAGCGACCGCCTCCCAGAGGATCCCCTTTGAAAACATTGCACCGATATATCCTGGGAGAATTGGCCTCGTATCTGCTCATATCTTTGTTTTTCCTTACATTTGTGCTCCTGCTTCATAAAATGTTCCAATTCACGGATTTAGTGGTGAACCGCGGAATCCCGCTTGCAATCGTGGCAGAATTTCTTTTCGCCGCCTTACCCGTTCTCCTCCTCGTCACCTTGCCCATGTCCACTCTCATTTCCAGCATCATGGTGTTCAGCCGCCTCTCCAGCAATAATGAATCCCTGGCGATGACCGCCTCCGGCATGACCTTCTACTCTCAACTCATCCCCGTAGGAGTAGTGGGAGCAGCCACTGCCCTCCTGAGCGGATTCCTCATGATGTTTGGGCTTCCCTGGAGTCAAAACACCACTTTGGAAGTCCGTCAACAGATGCTTCATAGTCGAGTCGCTACATTCGACCTCCGGGAACAGGTTTTTCATGACGGTTTTGATGGAATCATGTTCTACGTGCGAGAAATCGAATCGTCGGGTAAGGTGATGAAAGGCATCATGATTTCAGACACGAGAGAGGCTGGGACGAACCGGGTCATATTTGCTGACCGCGGAATACTGTTCAAATCCTCATCATCCCCGAAAGTATGGCTGCGCCTCGTCAGAGGGACCATCCATACGGTCAGTGACGCCGATAAGGCCCCCGGCAAGAAAATCAGCGCGAATGATGGTTCCCCTCTCTCCAGAAGCCATTATCAAATCGCGCGCTTTGAGAACTACGACCTCAATTTTGATTTCACGAAAACCATCGGAAAAACGAAGGCGCTTCGCACCAGCTTGCGAGCTTTCCCGTTGCATGAGCTCAGAAACAAACTAAAAGAACACGAGCCCGGGACAAGCAGGTACAACGCCATTCTCGTGGAGTTGCACAAGAAATTCGCGGTGCCTTTCACCTGCCTCATTTTGGCATTCCTGGGAGCGCCTCTCGGCGTACAGAACAGGCGCTCGGGACGCCACGGCGGCTTTGCCCTGAGCCTGGGGGTTCTGATCCTCTATTATCTGCTCGTGACCTTCGCGGAAGGAATGGCGGAAAGCGGGCAAATCAGTGCTTCCATCGCCGTCTGGAGCCCGAATGTATTATTAGCTCTCCTCGCAGGATACATGGTACGAACCGCAGGATTGCGCAACACCATCGACATCTGGGGGCTGCTCCCCAAACCTTTCTCTCCCTTCAGCCGAAACAAACCATAAATTCCCGCCATGACCATACTGAGCCGATACATCCTGAAACAGTTCTTGAGAATGGTGGTTCTTTGCCAGTCGGGAGCCATCACTCTCTTCCTCATCGCGGAGTTTATCGAACGCATCGATGATTTTATCGAAGAGAATGCGGCCATAAGCGACGCGACTCTGTATTTCCTATACAAAATACCCCATCTCGTTTTTCTCTCCGTTCCGCTCACCGTGCTGCTGGCGAGCACATTCACGCTAATTCTTTTCTCCAGAGAAAACGAGGTTCTCGCCATGCGCGCAGGCGGCCTGAGTCTCTATCGAATCATCGCGCCCATTCTGATCACCAGTCTGGGAATCAGCCTCTTCACCTTCTTAGCGAATGAATACATCGTTCCATTCGCCAACAAGCGTGGAGAATACATCCGGCGGGTCAAGATCCAGAAAACCGGCTCACGCACGCATACGCAAAGAGACAAAATCTGGTATCGCTCGGAAAACAACATGATCTGGCAAATCACGCACTATGATTCATCTTCGGAAAAAATGAGAGGCGTTACCTTGTACCGAATGGACGAGCAAAACCGCCTAACGCAACGCATTGATGCAGATGAGGTGGTTTGGCTTCCTGCAGAGAAACATTGGGAACTCCAAAAGGGCGTGATCCACGACTTTATGGGCGAGGGAAAAATCAAACAACAAACTTTTAAGAGAAAAAAATTGGGGCTTACGGAAAAACCGAAAGATTTTAAAATAACTGACAGAAATCCTGAGACAATGAATTATCAGGAACTCGGTCGCTACATCGAAAACCTGCGCAAAAGCGGCGCGAACCCCACGCGCTATGTCGTAGATATGTGGGCCAAAATTTCTGCTCCATCGATCAGTTTCGTATTGGCCATCGTGGGTGTGGCTTTCTCCATTCGAGGCAGCAGAAGCGGAGGAGCCGCCCTGGGAGTCGCCATCGCCATCGCTATCGGCGCCACCTACCTCGTTCTTTTCCATGCTAGCCTATCGTTCGGACACGCCGGACGCCTCCCGCCCATCCTGGCGGCCTGGGGACCAAATGCGATTTTCCTCGCGGGAGGGACTTATTTTCTCACTTCCATCAGGGGATAAGTCACCTACTCAAGACGAAAATACTTTCTTTTCGATCAAGCCAGCCAAATTCATCTCGTCATCAATCTTCATCACCACCCGAAGAACACGAAGCGGCGCATTACTCAATAGAGGAGACAGCTTCACCGCATCTTTCTCCGTAGTGAGAATGAAATCGGCCCCGGTTTTCTGTATGGACGAAACGAGCCGCACGCCATCCGCCAAAGCATAATGGGCATGATCCGGATATTCGTGATGCACCATGACCTCGACATCCAGCGATTCAAGCATTTTCTCGAAACCATAGGGATTTCCCAGGCCGCTGACGACAACAACCCTTGCGCCCTTCAATTCATCCGGTGAGCCCGTGTTCTCGCCTCGTGAATCCAGAAGGGTATCAGGCTCGAGATGGCCTGTGAACATTGGGATATCCGGTATAAAAGCCTGAATTTCCTCTCTCGTACGGCCGGCACATTCGCCCGTTAACAAAACGGCATCTGCGCGCTTTAGGGCCGAAACCGGCTCCCGGAGAACACCTGCGGGAACCACCTTGCCATTTCCAAAAGGAGAATCTCCGCGCAATACCACCACGTCCATGTCCCGGTGAAGCGCAAGGTGTTGAAACCCATCATCGAGCACGATAACGTCCGCTCCGAATTCCTCGACCGCCTTTTTCGCAACAAAAGAACGCTCTGAACCCGTTAACACGAGGAGGTCGGAATAGCGGCGAGCAAGCATCGCCGCCTCATCCGCGGCAGGTGGCGCGGCCATCAGGCTTCCCTTCCCATCACCCACAACCATCACATCCTTGGGTCTTCCGCCATAGCCCCTGCTTACCACGGCGGGCTTATGCCCTTTCAAGATTAGTTTTTTCACCAGCCAGGCGACTGTGGGCGTTTTCCCCGTCCCCCCCAGGGCGAGGTTCCCAATTGAAATAACAGGTACGGGAATTTTGAAGACACCGGCTTTTTCGGCTTCATAACGCCTGCGTCGATGCGCCATCGCGACGCCATAGAGACTTCCCAGGGGGCCGAGGCTCTTCGTCAACATGCGGGACCAGGCTGGAGACGAGGGATTACCCTCCCAAGCCTGCAGGATTCCCCGCCGAAAACTCATGCAGCGCCCTCATCCGATTCCGCCAGGACTTGAACGATATATTCCGCGGTTCGATCGGAAGCGCCCTGATTGTTCTGCACTACCCGGCGGGCCGCTTCACCCGCCCGTTTTCGGGATACCGGATCGTCCAGCCATTTCATAACGGCTGTCTCCAACTTCTCCCGCCCGCTCAGTTGAATCGCGCCGCCTTGATTCACCATCTCACCCGTCACTTCGGCGAAATTCTCCATATGGGGGCCGCACAGGCATGGCACCGCCCAGCGCGCCGCTTCTATCGGGTTCTGGCCGCCATGGGGAATAAAACTTCCACCGATGATCGCCATCGCCGCGCACCCATACGCATCCGCCAGTTCGCCCATCGCATCCAGGATGATCACTTCATACTTACCGCCTGAATTTTTAATATGGCTCCATCGCACCGGAGATAGCCCCACATTTTGGAGATCCGCTTCCACTTGGGCCACCCGCTCTAGATGGCGCGGCGCGAGAAGAAGGCCGACACCCGACATTTTCCGCTGGACGGAGGAGAGAGCCTCTCCAATCAGCTTCTCTTCTCCAGGGTGCGTACTGCCTGCCACGATGACTTGCTCGCATTCGCCCAACCCGTACGCGCCATGCGGAGGCTCCTGTGGGGGCGGCGGCGCATCGTATTTCACGTTCCCTGAAACCCTCACGGAAGTTGCTCCCAAATCCAGGAATCGTTCGGCGTCCCCTTTTCCGCGCGCCAGAACGTCCCTAAAACGCTTTAAGAGCGAAGAGAAGAAAAACTGAAAGCGCTTGTACTTATGATACGACCGCTCGGAAAGTCTCCCGTTGACGATGGATACGGGGATATCCCTTCTTGCCGCCTCCGCCACGAGATTTGGCCATATCTCCGTCTCTATGAGCGCAATCATGGATGGCCGGATGCGTCTAAAAGCGGAGCGAACAATCAAAGGGAAATCCAGTGGTAAATAAATAAGTTGTTCGACACCCAAAATTTTTCTGGCCTCGTTCCTGCCTGTTTGCGTCACCGTGGAAAGAACGATCTTGAGTTCCGGCTTCTTTCTCAAAAGCACAGGCACCAAGACGGCGGCCACTCCCACTTCTCCCACAGAGACGGCGTGCAGCCAAAGACGCCCTCCTCCCGCATCGGGCAACTCGGGCAGAAGCCCGAACCTTTCACGAACGGCTCGCAAGTCGAACCCCCGAAGCCATAGGCGAATCAGAAAATAAACGAGCAATACGGGCGAGATGAGAAGAATGACAACATTGTAGAGAAACAGCATGAGCGGCTCAATTCCCCACTGTGTTCTTTAGGTGGTACTGCGCCTCTTCATTCGCATGAATGAGCCGCCTTTCGATTTCTGCGCGCTTCGCCTCCAACACCCCCTTATCCCGGGTTCGCGGCACTTCTAGAGGTTCTCCACAACAAACAGCGATTCTCCCGAATGGCAAGGGCAAAATCGTCTTGTCCCAGGTGGGGATGGTGAAAAAGCGCGATACTGCAAAAGCGACCGGGCAAATCGAATATCCTGTGAGGCTCGCCAAAGTGATGACCCCCATTTTTACTTTCTGAGGCGGGCCCTTTGGGCCATCCGGCGTGATGACGAGTTGGTGCTCCCCTTTTTTCGCCACCCTGACCATCTGCCGAACCGCCGTAGTTCCACCTTTATCCCCTCCATCCAACGCAGAGGAAGAGCCTCTCACGCAATGGGTATCGAGACGGGACATCACCTGAGCGAGTAATTCTCCGTCCCGGCTTCTACTCGCCATACATGTGCGGTGGGAATGATACGTATTAAAGAAGCAAGGCAGCCCCAAATGATGATGCCAGAGCACCCAGATAAATTTTTCATTACGTTTACGGCTCATGTTTTCATTCGATTCCGTTTTCGGCACGATCATCGACGAAGTGGCGTAGACCGCTTTCAGATAACCCGCGATGATCAAGCCGCCCAGCCACGCCGAAAGCGGCGCATCGGGATTCCGGCCCCATTCATCATAGACGATTGAATCTTCATTCATGCTACGCATCCTGCGCCTCAAAACCGAGTTCCGCCGCGATATGGGTCGCAGCGCATTCATAGGGATTTACCTCTTGCAAAGCTTTTTGAACTTTCTCAAATACCCGGACTTGCCTTGCTCTCACGTCATCATTCAAAAGCACTTCCCTCAAGGCATTTGCAATAGGTTGCGCGCGCACCTGTTTCTGACACAATTCGGGAACCGCCTCATAGCCGGACAACAAATTCACAAGGCTGATAAAATCCACGTGCATCAAGAAATACCTGGCTAGCGTATACGACAGGAGATCCACCGCATACAGAACGACCATCGGCACACCCAGCAGAGCCGTCTCCAGAGAAGCCGTACCGCTCGCCACGACTACGGCGTCGGCCGCGCGAATCACTTTTTTTGCATTACCTCTCTCGACTCGTATCTCGATACCAGATGACTTCAAGCAGTTCGCAACGTACCCCTCCGGCAACGAAATCGCCTCTGAAATCAAAAAGCGCACTCCCGGCGTCTCGCCATGGATAATCTCCAGCGCACCCACCATGGCGTCCACGTGACAGTCGATTTCCTTGAGGCGACTGCCCGGAAGAAGCGCGATCACTTTATCGCTCATCGATAAGCCCAGTGAGCGCCGGGCGCTCTCCCTGGAAGGCGCATCTCGAAGTTCATGGGCGATGGGATTGCCGGTGAACACGGCTTTTCCGCCCAATTCGTTAAAAATTCGAGGCTCGAACGGAAATATGTTCAGGGCCAGATCAAAAACTTCTGCAATAGTGCGAGCGCGGCCTTTCCACCAGGCCCATACCTGGGGAGTGATGAAATATACGCATTTCGGCGGCTGCGGCAGTTTGCGCACCGCGCGCGCACACGAAAGATTAAAGCCCGGATAATCCACAAAAATCACCGCCTTCGGCTTGTGTTCTGCGATTCTCCTCAGCAAATCTTTCTTGATATTTCTCAGCTTCGGATAAATGCGAGGAATGCCGGCGAAACCAACGATGGATATGTCGCCGATATGATGAAGTAACTCTACACCCGCCTCAGACATCAATTGCCCACCCATCCCAGACAGACGGAGGTTGGGCACCTTGGCGGCAAGCGCTTTCACTAGATTCGCAGCGTGAACATCTCCGGATTGCTCTCCAGCGAGCACCATGACGTCGTTCGTCGAGCGCTCATCCGATGTCATTTTCCGACCAGCCGACTACGATGATGCCACTTGCGTCGGCCTCCCGAATCAAACGCTCACGAGCGATGAGAAAAGTTCGCCCAGCCTCCAGGATTAACGCAGAAGCGCCGCTTTCGCGCATCACCTGCAAGGTCTCGGGTCCCACTGTAGGTACATCGTAGCGCATGTCCTGCTTGGGACGGGCCACTTTGCAAACAACAGCGCCTTTCCCGGCGAGAGCGCATCCCCTTCGAATCGCCTCGTCCGTACCCTCGACGCCCTCCACTGCGACTACCGTCCCCTTGTGAACCACCACGGTCTGGCCGATATCCAAGGCAGCAACGCTCCGGGCCATCCGAAATGCATATTCCGCGTCTTTTCGCTGATTCTGGCGCAACTTCTTCTTCGTGATGTTCCCACACGAGGTAATGAGATGCTCGAGATACTCCGTTTGTGGCACGACCTTCATCCCGTTTTCTTCCACAAACTCGATAACGGCATCCATGATCGTTGCATCGGCCATATTCTTGGCATTCTTCATGAAGCGTAGAACCGTCAAATCGAAACGCAAAGACTGGAACAAGAGACTTTTTTCCACCTTTCCCACGAGCCCTATTTCTCTAACATTTTCATCACTGAAAAACCGGATGATTTTATTCGGCTGGGTGGGAGGGATGTGGACGATGGAATCCGCCTCTCCTGATAACGTCTCCTCGATTTCAGCGGATAAAGCCACTACTGACACGTGCTTGCCCCGTTTTTTCGCACTGGATACAAACTCGGTTGACAACCTGCCCGAACCTGCGACGAGGCCTATTCTTTCCAGGGAATCCGGCATGGTGAATTTTAGTGAATTGAGGACATGGTACTTTTCAGCATCTCTACGATCCGCAGGGCAATCTCCAAAGATCGCAATTCTTTTTCCGGCTCGGAAACAACATCCTGGAGTTGCACCGATTGCAAGAAATGCCGCAATTCCAACTGGAGCGGATTGCCTTTGTGGACAAAAACCCTTTCCACCTGGAACTGCTCGCGGTATTTGAGCTCCTCTCGGGTCAAATGGTGCTCGCTCACGGCTTGTCGATGAATTCTTAGTTCCTGGTCCGCATAATCGAGTGTAATGAACGCGTCTGGTTGTGATACGGAAAGCGTCCTGATCTTGTTCTGCGTCACCCGGCTTGCGGTCAGGTTCGCCACGCACCCACCCTCGAAGCAAATCTGCACATTCGCCACGTCATCCCGATCAGACAGAACACTCGATCCGGTGGCCGAGAGCAAATCAATTTCCTCATCTACGAGCCGCAAAACGATGTCCAGATCATGAATCATCAAGTCGAGCACGACGCCGTCTTCTCTCACTCTCGGCGAGAAGGGACCCAACCTACGGCATTCCACCAGGGTGGGCGCATCAACGATGTTGCCCAACTCCTGAACAGCCCCATTGAACCGCTCCACATGACCGATGTGAAGAACCAGATTGTTTTTGGTGGCCAGGTCGAACAATTTCCAAGCATCTTCCATCGTAGTACAAATGGGCTTTTCCACCAGAACATGGATGCCATTCTCAAGGAAGAACCGCGACACCGTAAAATGCTGCAAGGTGGGTACAGCGATAGTAACCGCATCTACAAGACCGATCAGATCGGTGGGATCAGAAAACGCCTCCGCATCATATCTGTCAGCCAGTTCTTGGGCACGACTGGGAACCAAGTCACAGACAGCCGCCAAATTTACGTCCAAAAGCTCGGAAAGCGCGGCCACATGATAACTACCCATATGGCCGACGCCGACGACGCCAACTCGCAGAGAATTCAGCATAGGCTCTTAACCTCGCAAAAAACTTGCACTTACACGCGGCCCTGATAGATGCCATTCTTCGAATTCCGCACGAATTCTACCACGGATTGAATTTCCACTCCTAACGGTGCCTGCGCTTCTATTTTCTCTATTTTTTCCGCCATCGTACCCGGCTCGTTGAAAAGGATTCCATATGCACGTTTGATTTCCGCTCTCACTTCGGCCGAAACACCTCTTCTGCGCAAGCCAACCACATTCAGTCCGACCACGCGAAAAGGAGCACCCGCCATTTTGACGAAAGGAGGTACATCTTTCCTCACCGCAATGGGACCTACCAGAATCACTCCTTCCCCGATTCGCATACGCTGATGTACGCCGATGAAGTTGGAGATGAAGCTATTGTCCCCAACTTCCGCATGCCCTCCCAAGGAACAATGGTTCACCAAGACCACCTCATCGCCTACACGGCTATCATGGCCCACATGCGCTCCGACCATGATGTAACATTTTCGGCCTATTATTGTATTTTGACCTTGGTGCATAGAACGATGGATGGTCGCCGTTTCACGGATAGTCGTACCCGCTCCGATTTCAACCCCGCCCGAAGCCGACTGCAAGTCAACAACCTGCGCCTCCAAGCCGATGACGGCATTCGGAAAAATCCGGCACCCCTCCCCTACAATGGCAGGCCCCTGAATGGTTGCGTTTTGTCCGATTTCGCAGCCATCCCGAAGAATCACGTTTGCACCTACAAAAGCCCCCGGGCCGATTTTCAAATCCTGCCCGAGTTGTGCTTCCGGGTCGATATACGAGGTGAGAGCTATATCGTTCACTGTCTATCGGGAGCGGGGAATGGCGTAGGCGGAGAAAATACCTTCGGCGGCTATCTGACCCCCTGCAAATGCTCGCCCCTCAAACTTCCACAAAGTCCTTCTGTTTTTCAGAAGTTTTGCGTGTAACTCCAACAAATCACCGGGAACGACGGGACGTCTGAATTTCACCTGCTCGATACCAGTGAAGAAAAATTCAGCGCCCGGATCGACCAATTTCAACTCGAACAGGCATATCAAACCGGTCTGCGCCAGCGCTTCGACGATCAATACACCCGGCATAATGGGATTGCCTGGAAAATGACCCTCTAAACATGGTTCGTCTTCAGTAATGCTCTTCTGGGCTACGATAGAAATTTCTTCCGGGTCGAGTGCTGTCACCTGATCGACGAAAAGAAAGGGCTCTCTATGAGGGATTATCTCCTGTATCCGCTTGCTATCCATCATCATTCTAATTTGCCAATCCTTTTTTCGAGTTCATTGACTCTCTCCGATAGCCTCGGCAAATTCCGCAAAACCGCAATTCGTCTCCGAGCATCACGTACTTCCGTCGCCGGATTGTGCATATACACTTTCCCGCCCTCCAGACTCTTCAGCACGCCGGTATCGGCTCCCAGTTTCGCCCCGTCACCAATTTCGACATGATCCGTTACCCCGACACGACCGCCCATCATGACGCCCCGTCCAATTTTCACGCTACCCGAGATGCCCACCTGGCTTGCGAATATGCAATTCTCCCCAATCACGACGTTGTGCGCGATTTGCACCAAGTTATCGATTTTTGTGCCGCGCCCGATTCTCGTTTCCCCCAACGTAGCGCGATCTATCGTGCTGTTCGCCCCGATTTCCACGTCGTCTTCAATGACAACCCTACCGGTCTGCGGGTATTTGAAAATACGACCCTCCTCATCGGGAATGTATCCAAACCCATCCGCTCCGAGGACAACCCCCGCATGAAGAATGACTCTCGCCCCTATCTCTACTTCAGTATACAAAACACAATTCGGGTGTATGAAACACCCAGAACCTATGTTCACCTTCTCGCCGACATGCACACCCGCCCCGATATAAGAACCATCGCCTACCACTGCTCCACCGGCAAGAGATGCAAATGGTCCGACATATACACCATCTCCGATATGGGCAGTATCGGAGATACTGGCTTGGGCATCAATTCCCGGTTGGAATTTTCGAGGTGGCCGGAATAGCGAAACCGCGCGAGCGAAAGACAACCGGGGGTTTTTGGTAGATATGGAGGGACGATTGGTTTCCAGCCCCTGAGGAACGATGAGGGCGCCGGCGTCAGAATGCGTATCCAGCTTTTTTGCCGACTCCACATAGCTCAAATCTTTCGGCGAAGCTCTTTCATACTCGGCAACGTCTTGTATATCTATGGTCCCGTCACCGATCAATTCCCCGCCAAGCAAATTGGCGATGTCTGCGAGAAGCATTTTAGTTCTTCTTCTGGTCGTATAACTTGATCACCCTCTCTGTGAAATCCACTCGCGGGTTGAAGAACAAAACTCCACCGGATGCTTCGTCTACAATGACGTCAAAACCTTCTTGCTTTCCTATTTGCTCAACAATGCTACGAACTTCTTTCAAAACCTTCTCCGTGGCTATTCTTCGGCGATCTTGCAGGTCTCGTTCGCTCTCTCGCACCAATCGCCTCAAGTTGTCCTGCTCACGCGCGAGCTCCCTTCTTTGGGAACGCAAGTCGAACGCCTTGCGCTCTTTTTCCTCTTGGCGCCAAACCCCGCTTTTCTGCTCGATCTCCACCTGCAAATCCCGCACTTTGTTCGCAAGTATGCTCAATTCGTCGCGCCTTTTCCGAATCGCGCTTTGAAGCCTGTTTCTCTCCCTTTCCAAAGAGGAACTCGCGGCCCGGCCGCCTTTCGAAACCCGCAATACGCGCTGAATATTGACGACGCCGTATTTCACACTCGCCGATTCCGCATGACCCGCATAGGCGAAGGCGAGAAGCATCGAAAGGATCAAAACAGATGGACCATGCCGCCTCACTTCAGACATCCTCCTCATCAAAGGCGAAACCGAGACACGCGATCCTAGAACGCGGCCCCGATTCCCAAGTGCGCTTCCCTTCTGCGCTCGTTCTCTTTTCTGTCCAGCTTGTATCCGATATCGAGCCGCATGGGGCCAATCGGAGTCACGATGCGCAAGCCGATTCCGGCACCGTATCTCAATTTCCCGAAATCGAAGGCATTATCCTCATCCCAGATGTTTCCCATATCAAAGAAAACTGCAACCTGCGTCGGGCCGATGAAAGGATGCGTCAATTCAACAGAGCTGAGAGCGGCGGAGAATCCGCCTATGGCTTCACCCTGAGGATCCTTCGGCCCCAGGTCGCTGGAAGTGAACCCTCGAACGGTGTACCTTCTGGTGGCGTACAAACGACGGAACGCGGGCGCTTCGCCATCGAGCGCCTCGACGAAGCGAACATTACCCCTCAAACTCAAGACCAAATCCCGCAAAACGCGGATTCGGAAACGCTCCCCGATATTATGATATTGCCTGAATTCCGCTTCTGCGGTGAGAACGTCGACGTTTCCGCCCAACGCTGATGAAGAAATCGTGGAGGCGATGCTCCAGTAAGTGCCATCCGTCGGAAAAATGGGTCTGTTCAGGCTATCGTAGACCAGCCTCGGAATGATGCTGCTTTCGAGGAAAGTCTCCCCCTCCTGATCGAGAATCGTGGATATCGCATTGGCGGAAACGTTGCTGATTTCCGATTCCGCGATTTCATAGGAGAGGAAACCCCTCAGGAACTCCTGAAATTCCTTGCCGACCGTTATCCGGGCGCCCTGCCTTTCGTTGTCGAAAGTATCGTACTCCTGATCGACGAAAAAGAGGCTCCCCCCGAGCGAGTAGTCGGAATCCCGGAAACTGGGGTCGAAGTATTCCGCAACCAAATCTAAACGCTGGGAAGAAACTCTGGTGAACAAGGAACCAACCAGGCCTTTACCGAACAAATTCGCTTCTCTCAATTCGGCTTGCCCGTAAAGACCCTCGTCGCTATTGACGCCGAGGCCGCCCGTTATGGAGCCGGTCGGCTTCTCCTTCACCTCGATTTCGATATCAAGAATTTCATCGTTGCCGGGACGTCGTTTTTCAACGACCTTCACTGTTTCGAAATAGTTCTTGCGTCTCAGACGCTGACGCGTCAACTCCAATCCCGTTGCACTGTACAGAGACCCTTCGATAACGCGAACGTTGCGGCGAATCACGTTCTCGCGAGTGCGGGTATTGCCTTTCACCGCCACTTTCCCGATGTATACTCTTCGCCCCTTGTTGATTCGTACCGTGATGTCGACAGTTTTCTTCTTATCGTCTGTTTTCGTGAGACTGTTCACGTCCACAAACGCATAGCCTCGGTTGGAGAATTGATTTGTTATCTTCCGTACGTCGGAGAGCAGACGGGTTTTATTGAAAATATCGCCGACGAAAACGAGCATTTTCCGCCGAATCTCTTCTGCGGGGATGACATCCTCCCCACCGCGAACCTCGATTTTGGCGACTCTGTACCGAAAGCCTTCGCGGATGGGAATCGTTATATCGATGCGGTTCCTCCCCCGATCCTCACGAATGACGGGTTGGCTGACTTGAACCTTGGCGTAGCCACGGCTCTCATACAGCAAGCGAATCCGCACCAAGTCCCTCTGTAGTTCCTCTTCGTTAAATATCCCCGAACTCGTAAGGAAAGAGAAAAAGCCCTTCTCGCTGGTTTCTATGGTCTTGAGCAATTCTCTTTTGGAGACGTTCTCGTTGCCTTCGAAATTGATCGAGCCGATGCTGACGCTTTCTCCCTCGTCGATCACCAAGGTGACGGCCACCGTATTCTGGCCGCTTTCCTTGAGAACCGCTTCTACGCGCGCAAAATAATAGCCGCTTTCCTGATAGAGTTTTCGTACGTTACGGACACTTTCTTTCAGAATGGATTCGTTGACGATAGTCTGAACCTTCACCGTCATGCGCTCGCGGATTTTCTCGAGGTCCAGGCTGCTGTTTCCGATGATTTCAATCTGGTTGATCGTGGGTTTTTCGCTGAGTTGATATATCACGCGGAGCCCCCCTTCCAGAGACTCCACTTGAACTCTCACGTCCCGGAAGAATCCCAGTTTGTATATGGCCCGGACATCCGCGCGGATTTGCTTGACCAATTCTACGTTGGTGTAGTTTTTCCCCTCTTTTAGCCGAACATAAAAAAGAACAGTGGAACGATCGACCCGGCGATTCCCTTTGACCTCAATAGCCCGTATCGTGATGGCCGGTGAGGCCGACTGCCCCGTCGCCTCATGCGAAACGGCAATCAGAGACATTACGACCAAGACGGCGCAGGTCAACACCTTCGCCGCACAACGCATAAGACCACCCCCCGAGGAAAAAGGGGAAACAAGTTTCAATTTTGCACTGAAACTATAGGTCCTGGACACTGAGCACTTCCGTGTCTTCTTTCAGTTCGAATACCAATTCATCCCCAGCCAGCTTCGCCAGGATCGTTCCCCCGTCCTGGAATTTACCGTGCAAAACTTCTTCGCTGAGAGTGTCTTCAATGTGTCTTTGGATAACGCGGCGCAGAGGCCTTGCCCCATAGGCCGGTTCGAATCCCTGTCTGGCAAGCCAGTCTTTGGCTTCGTCGTTCAGTTCAATCGTCATTTCCTTTTCACTTAGCGTCTTATTGACCTTGGAGATTTCAATATCCACGATTTTCAGGATGTCCTCGTGGGTCAACGGCCGGAAGATGATGACATCATCAATCCGGTTCAGAAACTCGGGGTTGAAGGTGCGCTTCAGCTCATCGCGAATGCTGTCCTTCATCTTGTCGAAACCAAAGCTCGAGTCCACCTTCTGGAAGCCGAGGGATGTCCCTTTCTCGATGGACCGGGCCGCCAGATTCGAAGTCATGATGATGACGGTATTCTTGAAGTCGATGTTGCGGCCATAGCTGTCAGTGAGCAAACCATCGTCCATCACTTGCAGCAAAACGTGGTAGACATCGGGATGCGCCTTCTCGATTTCATCGAGCAGCACGACAGAGTAGGGTTTTCTGCGAACACGCTCGGTGAGTTGCCCCCCCTCCTCATAGCCGACGTATCCCGGAGGCGCTCCGGTGAGGCGGGAGACGTTGAATCTCTCCATGTATTCACTCATGTCAATGCGAATGAGGGCGCTCGGGTCACCAAACATGAACTGGGCGAGCATTCTGGCCATCTCGGTCTTGCCCACGCCGGTGGGACCCAGGAACAAGAAACTACCGATCGGCCGTTTCGGCCCCTTCAGGCCGGCCCGCGCCCGGCGAACCGCCTTCGTCAAGGCGCGCGTGGCTTCTTCCTGCCCGATGATGTGGCTGTTCAACTCCTCTTCCATCCGGAGAAGGCGCTCGTTCTCCACTTCTCCGATGCGCTGCAGCGGAATCCCGGTCATCCGGCTGACCACATAAGCCACATCATCTTCGGTGACATACGGTTCCTCATCCGTTTGATCCGCTTCCCACTCCGCCTTCAACTCGTCGAGCCTGCTTCTGTCCTGCTCTTCCTGATCGCGCAACTCGACGGCCTTTTCAAAATCCTGTTTTTCAATCATGTCTTTTTTGGTGCGAACCGTCTCTTCGATTTGGCGCTGAAGATCCCGAATGTTGGTCGGGAAGGTTTCTTTCTCAAGGCGAACCTTGCTGCACGCCTCATCAATAACGTCTATCGCCTTATCCGGCAAGAAGCGATCCGACACGTACTGGGACGACAGGCGAACGGCGGAGACAAGCGCCTCATCCGTCAACTGCGCACGATGGTGTTTCTCATATTTGTCTCTGAGACCCTTCAGTATGCTGACCGTATCATCCACCGACGGCGGGTCAACCATGACAGTCTGGAAGCGCCGCTCCAAAGCGCCGTTTTTCTCGATATATTTTCGATATTCGTCCAGCGTGGTGGCGCCGATGCACTGAATCTCCCCGCGGCTGAGCGCGGGCTTCAACATGTTCGAAGCATCAATGGAACCTTCCGCGGCGCCCGCGCCTACCAAAGTATGCAGTTCATCAATAAAGATAATCACATCCTGGCTTTGCGTGATCTCCTTCATGATGGCTTTCAGGCGCGCCTCAAATTGTCCGCGGTATTTCGTCCCTGCGACCAAAGCGCCCAGATCAAGCTGAACCACGCGCTTGTTGTACAAAATCTGGGGAACTTCTTTCGAGATGATCGATTGGGCCAGACCCTCTACAATCGCCGTTTTTCCGACGCCGGGCTCTCCGATCAAGACGGGGTTGTTTTTCGTCCGCCTCGCGAGAATCTGGATGACGCGCTCTATTTCCTGCTCCCGCCCGATGACCGGGTCGAGTTTCCCCTCTTCGGCAAACTCCGTGAGGTCGCGACCGAATTCATCGAGCGCGGGTGTCTTGCTCTTCTCGCGAGAACGCGCAGCCACCGGCTCTCTCAAGAGGTTGATGGTCTGCTCTCGCGTCTGCTGGAGCTTGACGCCGAAACTGGCCAGGATTTTCGCGGCCAATCCGTCTTTCTCTCGGACAATACCCAACAACAGATGCTCGGTGCCGATATAGTTGTGGCCCATCAGACGGGCCTCTTCGACGGCGTACTCAAGCACTTTCTTCGCTTTCGGGGTAAACGGGATGTCCCCTTCCACGGGGCCGCTCAAACTCTTGGGCAAATTACGCTCAAGCTCTAGCCTCAACTGTTTGGGGTCGACCCCCAGCTTCTGCAATACGGCTATGGCGATCCCACCCCCATCCTTCAGCACACCAAGCAATATGTGTTCGGTGCCCAGGTATTCGTGCCGGTAGTGCTCCGCCTCTTCTCTGGCCAGGATAATGACTTTTCGGGCGCGCTCGGTGAATCGCTTGAACATACGGCCCTCCTTACTTTTTTTGAGCTATTTTTCCATCCACCACGGCGATCACACGGTCCATTTTCTCCGCCATCGAAGCATTGTGCGTCGCCACCAGAATCGTTTGTCTACTTCTCTCGTTTATCTCTCGAAGCAATTCAAATATCGTTTCCGCGGTTGACGAATCCAAATTCCCCGTTGGTTCATCCGCGAGTACTACAGAAGGATTGTTAATTAACGCGCGTGCAATAGCAACCCTTTGCTGCTCCCCACCGGAAAGTTCTCCAGGCCGATGATTCCACCTGTCGGCCAAGCCCATCCGGCTTAATAATTCCTTCGCCTGCTCCTCCACCTCTTTTTTCCGGGTCCCGCGAAGCAGTCCGGGTATCATAACATTTTCCAGCCCGGAAAACTCCGGCAACAAGTGATGAAACTGGAATACGAAACCCACATGCTGATTTCTCAGTCGAGCCAATTCGATTTCTGAGCAATCAGAGAGGTTCTTGCCCTCCAGAATCACTTCGCCTTTCGTCGGTCTGTCGAGCGCTCCCAAAAGATGGAGCAAGGTGGTTTTCCCCGCTCCGGAGACTCCCATGACGGCCACCATCTCGCCATGCGCAACTTCGAGATCGACCCCGCTCAGAGCCATCACCTCGCCGCCGCCCATGGCGTATGATTTTTCCAGTCCCCTGGTGACGATGACCTGCGTCGACACTTCTTCTGGTGCAGCAGATTCGCTCATCTCCAATGTGCCCGAATCAACCATAACGGAGATTTTCTACCGGATCGACGCGAGAAGCTCGCCACGCTGGATAAAGTGTCGCCGCCAAACAGATAATAAAAGCAACCGCTGCCGTAACAGAGACATCAAAAGGCGTCATCTGCACCGGTAATTTCTCTATATGGTAAACGCTGGGAGGTAGTATGTCCAGACCAAAGGCGCGCTCTAAAAAATCCTCAACCAAATGTAGGTTCCACCCCAAAACGAGGCCGCCACTCGTTCCCAATGCAGCCCCTACCAGACCTATAAAAGCGCCTTGCACGAAAAAAATCCTTAAGATTGCGCCGCTCGTAGCCCCCATCGACTTTAAGATCGCGATTTCGCGCCCTTTCTCCATCACCACCATGACGAGCGAGCCTATGATGTTGAAAGCGGCCACGACGACGACGAGAAGGAGAAGAATAGTGAGCGTGGTTTTTTCCGTTTTTAACGCGGAAAACAGGTTGCGATTCATTTCCTGCCAGGAGCGCGACAAATACGCCCCTGAGAGAGTGCCCTGAATCTTGCGGGAAATGCGCTCTGCCGAGAAAATATCCTTCACGCGCAAATGCACCCCGGTCACGGATTTGCCGAATCCAAAGAATTCCTGGCTCTCTTTCATCGAGACGAACGAGAGTCCGGCATCGTACTGATAAAATCCGCTGCGAAAGATTCCCACCACCTGAAACTTTTTTGTTCGAGGCACAAGGCCCATCGGCGTAACCACTCCCACGGGGCTCACCATCATCACCGTATCACCTTCCTTCAGGAACAAGTTCTTCGCGAGTTCAGCGCCGATGATAATACCGGGCCTGCCTGCGCTGTTCTTCCCCAATACTTTTTGCAGCGAACCGTCCTTCAAGTATCTTCTGATGTCCGTCACGTCGATTTCCCGATCCGGAACAACTCCGCGCACCACCGCGCCCATCACACGGTTCTTGAACGAAAACATCGCCTGGCCATACACAAAAGGACTCGCCGCCACCACACCCTCATGATTGCGCGCCTTTTGCAGGACGTCCTGCCATTTGCGCATCAAGGTAGCGCCGGACCTCGTAATGACGATATGACTCTGCGTGCCCAGTATCTTGTCGCGAAATTCCCGCTGAAACCCGGTCATGACTCCCACGACGACGATGAGGGTGGCCACGCCCAGCGCGATGCCCAGCACGGAAATCCAGGTCGTGAGCGAGACAAAGGCGAGTTTGCTGCGCGAGCGCAAATGCCTGAAGCCGATGAACAGTTCCGTGGAAAAAGACATTTTCAGTCCTGGTGTTTGCGCAATAGGGGGAAAAGGATGATGTCCCGAATCGAATGCGTATTCGTCAGCAGCATCGCAAGCCTGTCGATCCCGATCCCCTCACCCGCTGTAGGCGGCAAGCCGTATTCCAGGGCCGTCAGATAATCCCAGTCGATCTCATGGGCTTCCTCATCGCCGGCCTCTCTTTTCGCTTCTTGTTGCTCGAAGCGCGCCCGCTGATCGTCGGGATCATTCAACTCCGTATAGGCGTTGGCGATCTCACGCCCGGCAATGATGAGTTCAAAGCGCTCAACGATATCTGGGGCGTCCTCCCTGCTCTTGGACAACGGTGAAAGGGCTTTGGGGAAATCATAGACAAAGGTGGGCTGCCTGAGCTTCGGTTCCACCAATTCCTCGAACAGATATTCCAGGATGTGCACGTGGCTCATATCATCCGGTATGGGATAACCCTTGGGTTCTGCGATTTTTCGCGCGAAAAGACGGGCTTTTCCCTGTTCCTCCAATACGTCGTCAGGCGCCCCGCCCACTTCCACGATGGCGTCGTGCCATTTATATCGAGTCCAAGGCGGCTGAAACGAGATTTCCTCGTCCCCGTATTTCAGGGCCTCATCCCCCAAAATCTCCCGGGCCAGCGATGCCAGCATCTTTTCCGTCAATTCCATCAGGTCGTTATAGTCCGCATACGCCATATAGAATTCCAGCATGGTGAATTCGGGGTTGTGTTGCGTGGATATACCTTCATTTCTGAAATTGCGGTTGATTTCGTAGACACGATCCATCCCCCCCACAACCAGGCGTTTGAGGTAGAGTTCGGGCGCCACGCGAAGATACAGAGGCATTTCCAGAGTATTGTGGTAGGTGGTGAACGGTCTTGCAGTGGCCCCGCCGGCGATGGCCTGCATCATCGGGGTTTCGACCTCGATAAAATTCAGATCATCCAAGAAGCGGCGTATGGACTGAATCATCCGGGTGCGGACCCGAAACACTTCGACCACCTCGGGATTTGCGATCAAATCCACATACCGCTGCCGGTAGCGAGCCTCCACGTTTCTCAGGCCATGCCATTTTTCAGGCAATGGCCGCAAACTCTTCGTCAGGAGGCTTATCCGGCGAACCCAGATGGAGAGTTCGCCCATCCTCGTTCGAAATATCCCGCCCTCCGCCCCGACGATGTCGCCGATGTCGAGATCCCTGGCGGATTGAAAAGCCTCCTCGCCGATCTCATTCATCCGAATGAACAACTGGACCTGCCCCGTTCCGTCCCGCAGATCGATAAAAGCAACTTTCCCCTGCACCCGCTTGGCGATGATTCGCCCTCCGACGGAAAAATTCGCCTCTTTCGCCTCTTCAAAACCATCCGCCGGCACTCCCTGGAATTCCTGGACAATGACGCCGATTTGGTGCGTTGTCACGAACCGGTTCACGAAGGGGTTGGCTCCCGAAGCACGAATCCCTTCGAGCTTCTTCCTTCGCTGCTGGGTCAAGATGTTTTCATCGTCTCGCTCATCCGGCGACGATGCCGCTTCATCCGCCACGGGGGCGCTCCTCCCATGCTCTCTTTCTACGACCATAAACCGTAATTTCCCCCATCCACCTCAATCTGGTTCAGCTGACGGCGATTACACGCGCGTATTCGCCTTCTCCTGTATCAACGAGAGGAGATAGGCGTCAATGAAGGCGTCGATATTCCCGTCCAATACGGCGTTCACGTCCGAGCGCTCCATGTCTGTTCGATGATCCTTCACCATCCGGTACGGGTGCAGGATGTAGGAACGAATCTGGCTCCCGAATCCGATGGTTTTCTTCATTGCGTGCTGCGCTTCTTTTTCCTCATCGCGCTTTCGTTTCTCCATTTCGTACAACTGGCCGCGCAGCAGCTTCATGGCCGTAGCGCGATTCTTGTGCTGACTTCTCTCGTTCTGGCATGAGACCACGATGCCCGTGGGCAAGTGCGTGATCCTCACTGCGGAATCCGTGGTATTCACATGCTGGCCGCCGGCGCCCGAACTCCTGAACACGTCGATGCGCAAATCGTTCTCATCGAGCTCGATCTCCACGTCATCCGACACCTCTGGAACGACATCCACGGAAGCGAAAGAGGTGTGTCTCTTCGCACTGGCGTCAAAAGGTGAAATTCTTATCAAACGATGTACACCGACTTCCGCTCGAAGATACCCGTAAGCATAATCCCCCTGGATGATCAGGGTAGCGTTTTTGATGCCGGCCTCCTCTCCTCCGAGTATGGAAACGAGGCGCGCTTGATACCCCTTCTCCTCCGCCCATCTCGTGTACATGCGCAAGAGCATTTCGGCCCAATCCTGGCTTTCTACGCCGCCTGCCCCTGCATTCACGGAGAAAATGGCGTTGGCTCTGTCTTCCTCGGAATCCATGACCAGGTGGAACTCCAAGCGCTCAATCTCTTTGAAAAGGGAGGAAAGAGCATTTTCGATGTCGCTCAGGAGTTCAGATTCGGACGTTTCTTCCATTTGGAGAAGCTGGAGAAACTCTTTCTGCTCGTATAGTCTTCCATTGAGGTTCTCCCAGTTGCGGATCGTTTTCTCAAGCGAAGCGCGCTTTCTCAGCGTGTTTTGGGCGGCTTCGGTGTCGTTCCAGAAATCCTCTCCTCCGGCGAGTTTATCGAGTCTGGCGCACTCCGCCTCCAGTCTATCGAGGTCAAAGCCGCCCTCGCAGTTCAAGGAGGCGTGCCTCCAATTGCTCACATTTCCTGCACAATTCTTCCATTTACATCTCCAATCTTTCGAAATCGAACTTCATGACCCCTCGGCATGGAGTCCACCCGGGCGGTTCTAACTATCATATCACATACGGGACCTCCGTCTGGAGCGGAACAACAAAACCGCCACCCCGGAAATAAAGGCACAAGCATACACAAAAATATCCCCGATCCTGGCATATATGCTGGGAGTGTCTTTTTTCAGCGATATGACATCAGCATGTATCCACTCCTGAAAAAGGGGGCTTCTTACCCGAATCGCTCCGGTCGGGTCAATCAGCGCACTGATTCCCGTGTTGGCCGAGCGAACGATGGGCATCCGGAATTCCACCGCCCGGAACGCGACCATGGACAGATGCTGTTCGGAAGCCGCCGTCTCGCCGAACCACGCATCGTTCGTGATGTTGACGAGAAACTGTGCACCCCTCATCCGCCGCACCACGCGGGGGAAAATCACTTCGAAACAAATCAAGACCCCGAACTTCCCCTTCGCGGCGTCGAATATCTCAGGCCGCTCCCCGGGCCTGAAAGTACCGATGACCGGCACGAGCTTTTTCACGAAAAACAACAACTTGGCGAGCGGGACATATTCGCCGAAGGGCAGCAGGTGCATCTTGTCGTACCGGCCGATTTCCTCCCCATCGAAGCCGAGGAGATAAGCCGAATTCGTCAGTTTGGGGCCTTGTTTCACCTCACGCCTCCCGAGGACACCGAACAGCAGGTACGAATCCGTGTCCTTTGCGATTTGGCGTAGATGTTTCCTTTCGGATGCGTGGCGTTGGTAAACAAGGGGAGCCGCCGCCTCCGGCCAGACGATAAGGGGGGGAACGGTCGATTCAGCTTTCGGGAAACGCCCTCTCAGCTCCCTCGTCAGCTTCCCCATCTTCTCGAGAATGCCCCTTCGCCACTTGGGAGACCATTTCACGGACTGATCGACGTTGCCCTGAACGATGCCGACAGCGCGCGCAGCGCCCGCCGTTTCAATGGGCACCTCATGAAGCCGTAGATAGCCATAGCCCCAAACGAGCGCCGCCATGAGCGAAACGCCGATGACGAGGGCAAAGGGCGCTTTCCGGGGAAAACGGAAGAAATGCCAGATCGCCGCGTTGACGAACACAATGAAGAACGACACCCCGTACACGCCCACCAGATCGGCGATTTGGATGACGTGCAAGTTGCGGTACTGGCTATAGCCCAGCAGCGCCCACGGGAAACCGGACATGAAATAGGCGCGCAAGAGTTCCAGCGAGACCCACAGCGGCGCGGCGAGAAGAAAAGTGAGAACGGAGCCTCCCGCATGGATGCGCACCATGAAAAATGCGAACAGCGCCGGGTAAAGCGCCAGATAAAGCGCGAGGACGCCGGTAATCAACCATGCGAGCGACGCCGGCAGACCCCCGTAGGTGGCCATCGAAATCTTCACCCACCAGATGATGATTCCGAAAGAAACCAGACCGCTCACCAGCCCCAGCATGAACGCATGGTGCGGTTTTTTGCCTTCGAGCACCCACAAGAGGGGAACGAGCGCGATCCAGGCCAGAATCTCGAACTGAAACGGCGGGAACACCGACGCCACCAGAAGGCCCGAGAATACGGAATAGCCTATGTCCTTCGCTCTCAAGATTCGTTAGCCCGGGAAGCGCCTTTCCCGGCTCCTTCGACCAATGTACCTTCACCCCCCAGTTTTTCTCGCAAAGCGGCGACGAGTTTCGGCGTGATGCCCTCCACTTCCAGGAGCTTGGAATCGCTCGCCTCCAAAACGCCGCGCAGGCTCCCGAACGTCCGCAATAGCGCGCGCCTGCGCTTGGGTCCCAAACCTGGCACGTCGTCGAGGCCGCTCTTTAGCGTGGTGCGTCTGCGGCGCGTCCGGTGGAACGTCAGGACGAACCGGTGCACCTCATCTCGTATCTTCTGGAGCATGAGTTTCGGTGCGCTTCCCTCCTGGAGGCTAATGGGATCCGACTGACCTGGAAGGAAAATGACATCCTGCGCTTCTGGGTTCTCGGAACTCCTGCCCTTCGCAATTGCGCAGAGCGCCACGTCCGCAAGCCCAAGTTCTTCCAAAGCCGAGGCAGCCGATGAGAGTTGTCCCTTTCCGCCGTCAATGAGCAGGAGATCGGGCATCTCGCCTCCCTCGTTCACCAAATGCTCCAAGCGCCTGAAAACGATCTCGCGCATGGAGGAATAATCATCCGGCGATTTCGCCACGCTCCTGATCTTGTAGCGGCGATAGCCATCCTTCAGCGGGCGCCCCTCCTGGAACATGACGCTTGCTCCAACGATATTACTCCCCTGCAAATTCGACACGTCGAACGCTTCAATCCGCACCGGCAACTCCTCGAGTCCCAGCGCCTGGCGAATGTCCTCAAGCGTCTGCTGCTCTTTGCTGAGCAGGGCGCTTTCCTGCTCTTGGGCATGCGATGCGTTTTCGCTCGCCATCTCGACCAGCCGGCGCTTGTTTCCCCGGCGGGGATGAAAAACGGACACTTTCTTCCCCCGTTTATCGGACAGCCATTCTCCGATGAGCGAGGCGTCACCCACGGCAGAGGGCAAAAGCACTTCATCCGGGAAAAACGTCTTGCCGGCGTAATACTGCTTTACGAACGCGGAGACCACTTCTCCGTCGGGAAGGCCTTCGCGGGCGACCACGTGGAACCCCTGGTCGCCCAGCAGCCTGCCGCCTCTGATGAAAAACAGGCGAAACGTCGCTTTCTCTTCCTGCCGGTGGCAGCCGAGCACGTCCTGATCGCCCCCCTTCACCGAAAGCATGGTCTGCCGCTCGGTGACGTGCTCGATACCCCGAATCTGATCCCGCACCTTGGCGGCGGCTTCGTATTGCAAATCTTCGGAGTATTTCTGCATCTGTTTCTTGAGCCTTCGAACCAGCTCCTGATTTTTCCCCTTGAGGAAATCAAGCGCGTCGTCGACGCCGCTGCCGTACGATTCGCGGCTTTGATAATCATCACACGGTCCCAGGCACTGACCCATCTGAAAATAGATGCACCGCTTCGCCGTCTTGTCCTCCAGACCGCCCGTGCAGGGCCTGATGTGAAACGTTTTTTGCAAAAAGCGAATCGTGCGCCTCAGGCTGCTCGCTGAGGGAAAAGGCCCCAGGTAGGAATCTCCGTCTCCCGCGGGGCGGCGAACGATGCTCAGGCGTGGGTAATCCTCACTCGTGCTCAGCTTCATGTAGGGGAAATGTTTGTCGTCGCGCAGGAGCACGTTGTGGCGGGGCTTGTGCTTTTTGACATAATTGCTCTCCAGGATGAGCGCCTCGATTTCATTGGCCGTCACGATGTGTTCCAGCGTGGATGATTCCTCCACCATCTTCTGAATCCAGGGGCCGCGGCCGGTCCTTTTTGCGAAATAACTGCGCACCCGGCTTCTCAGGCGCAAGGCCTTGCCGACGTAGAGAACGTCTCCCGCGCGATTCCTGAAAATATATATCCCCGGTTTTTCGGGCAAAGACTTCAAGAACGATCGGTCTTCCTCCACGGAAACCGAATTGGGGGAAAGGGCAGAATCACTCATGTCGCAATTTTGGAGGGTTTGAGGCCGAGCTGTCGACGCTCGATCGCGAGGATCTTGTCGCGAATCCCGGCGGCCCTTTCGAACTCGAGCTTTTGCGCCGCTTCGTGCATTTGGGCGCGCAGCTCATCCAGCGTCGCCGCATCCATCTCGGAAAATTCCGGCGCGTCCGCCTCATCCCACGGGAAGGCGTCGCCGTCACCAGGCACGGCGGTGGCTTCCAGAAGCTCGTCCATCCTGCGGCTGATGGAACGGGGGACAACCCCGTTCGCTTCGTTGTAAGCGATCTGGATGCTCCTCCTTCTGTCCATCTCATCCAGGGCGCGGCGCATGCTGTCGGTAATACGATCTGCATACATGATAACCCGGCCGTCCACGTGCCTCGCCGCGCGGCCCGAGGTCTGGATCAGAGAAGTTTCCGAGCGCAGGAAACCTTCCTTGTCCGCATCGAATACGGCGACGAGAGAGACTTCGGGCAGATCCAGTCCCTCGCGCAGCAGATTGATGCCGATGAGTACGTCAAAAACGCCCGAACGCAGGTCGCGGATGATGCGCACCCGCTCGAGTGCGTCGATGTCGCTGTGCATGTAGCGGACCCGGACGCCCAAATCCTCATAGTATTCCGTCAAATCCTCGGCGAATCTCTTCGTCAGGGTGGTGACGAGGGCGCGGTCGCCCGTTGCCGCCACTTGGCGCACCTCGGCCAGCAAGTCATCCACCTGCCCTTGTACGGGCCGAATTTCCACCGGGGGATCTACCAGACCGGTGGGCCGCAGCAGTTGCTCCACCACGACGCCCTCGCTTTTCTCCAGTTCGTAGGGTCCTGGAGTCGCCGAAACGTAGATCGTGTTCTTGAGGTTCGCCTCGAACTCTTTCATTTCAAGCGGGCGGTTATCCAAAGCCGACGGCAGCCGGAAGCCGTACGCCACCAGGGTTTCCTTGCGCGAGCGGTCGCCCCGGTACATTCCCCTGAGCTGCGGGATGCTCTGGTGGCTCTCGTCTATCACCACCAGATGATCGCGGGAAAAATACGAGAACAGGGTGGCGGGCGGTTCGCCCGTCAGGCGTCCGTCCAGGTGCAGACTGTAGTTCTCCACCCCGTGGCAATAGCCGACCTCTCTCAGCATCTCGATATCCTGCAGGGTTCGCTGCTGCAGGCGCTGCGCTTCATAAGACTTGTCTTGCGCATTGAGCTCCGCCACATGTTCCCACAGTTCCTTCTGAATGGCCTCGATGGCGGTCGAGAGCCTCTCCTCGGGCGTGATGTAGTGGCTGTTGGGATAAATCTCCACCCGATTGAGTTTTCTCAAAACGACTCCCCGCAGCGGCTCGATTTCCGTGATGGAGTCGATCTCATCTCCAAAGAATTCCACGCGTATCGCCTGTTCTTCTTCGTGGGCGGGTAGAATTTCAACGACGTCCCCACGCGCGCGAAAAGAAGCGCGACGCAAAGCCGCATCCGAGCGCCGGTACTGAATCCTCACCAGTTGCGTGAGCAGTTCCTCACGATCCATCTCCATGCCGACGGAAATATCGATGTGCAGATCGAAATAATCTGCCGGTGAGCCGAGGCCATAGATGGAACTCACACTCGCCACCACGATGACGTCATCCCTCATCAAAGCGGAACGCGTGGCCGCGTGGCGCAGGCAGTCCAGCTCATCGTTGATGGAGGCGTCTTTTTCGATGAACGTATCCGTGGTGGGAACGTAGGCTTCGGGCTGATAATAGTCGTAATAGCTGACGAAATACTCCACCGCGTTGTTGGGGAAAAACCCCTTGAATTCATTATAAAGCTGCGCGGCCAGGGTTTTATTGTGGGCGATGACGAGCGTGGGCTTTCCCAGCTTCGCGATGACGTTCGCCACCGTGAACGTCTTGCCGGAGCCGGTAACGCCCAGGAGAACCTGGTGGTTCTGGCCCTCTTCGAACTGGCGGACGATAGCGTCTATCGCCTCGGGCTGATCGCCCGTGGGAGAGAATTTCGAATGGAGCTCGAAGCTACTCATGAAGGGTCCTCAGCCTTTGACTCAGGCGACTCGAAAAATCGAGCAAATGAAAGTTTAGCGGATCAAGGAAGACTGATAAACCTTAGGCGTCAGGCAAATCGAGCGGGGTGGAGGTATTTTTCCCATACTTGCTGCACCGCTTGGGGAAAACGATGGTTCAGGTGATGGAATATGAACGATTTCGGTTTTTGGGGCTGTTTTTTCAGCTTCAGTCTGGCCTCGTCCGGCGTGCGGTCCCCTTTTTTCGCATTGCATTTCCGGCAACTGCAAACCACGTTCTCCCATGTGGAGCGGCCGCCGCGGGAACGCGGCAGGACGTGATCCACCGTCAAAAAACCACCCTTCGCCCCGCAATACTGACAGGTATTCTCGTCGCGGCGCATCACGTTCTTTTTGCTGAACGGAATCTGGCTCCGGCGCGGAACGTACACATACGTTCTCAGCCGTATGACGGCGGGCAGGTGAAACTCCATCGCTTCGCTGCGGACGATCAGGCCGTTCGTCTCAACGGTATCCGCTTTTCCGGTGATCATCATGCGGACCGCACGACGTGCGTTGCAGACGTTTATCGGCTCATACGTCTGATTGAGCACCAGAACACGCGATTGCTCAAACACCCTATACGCTCCCCTTGAGACAAGTGGGCGACGGGATACCAACACGATTTGCGCATCCCTTTATGTCGACCTCGTCTGTCCTTGTCAACGAGCGATTGCTTTTTTCGGATATTGCGAAAACGACCTCGTAAATTTATAATGGTCAGTCTTCGCCGGAGAGCGGAGAAACGCCTCGGGAATTCATCTCTCCAATGAGGAACACTCCGTTGTTGCCCCGTTCCGGACACGGAAAAACAGCCCTGCTGATACTATGCGCCCTGGCTATCGCATGTGGAATGGGGATCGGCGCGAGCTTCACTTATCTATACGATTTTCCCGAACTCGAACGTCTCCAGAATTACAAGCCCAACACCACCACGCGCATTTACGCCCGCGGGGGCGAACTGCTCGCTGAATTGTACCAGGAAAGAAGAAAACCCATCCCCCTGAAACATATCCCCGCAACGCTGCAGCAGGCGTTTCTGGCCATAGAAGACAGCCGCTTCTATGACCACCCGGGCGTCAGCTATCCCGATATCGTCCGGGCGTTCATCAAAAACCTGAGCGCGGGCCAATTCGTCCAGGGCGGCAGCACCATCACCCAGCAATTGGCGAAAGTGCTCTTCCTGACGCCCGAGAGAAAACTCAAGCGAAAAATCCGGGAAGCATTACTGGCCCTCGAAATCGAGCGGCGCTTCACGAAAGATGAAATACTCGAATTCTACATGAATCAGATCTATCTCGGCAGCGGGGCGTACGGGGTACAGGCGGCGGCCCAGATCTATTTCGGGAAAACGGTCGCCCAACTCACCTTGGCCGAATCCGCCATGATTGCGGGACTCCCCAAAGCGCCTACGCGATTCAACCCCAGAACCAACCCTGAAAAAGCGCTCCTGCGCCGCAGCCTGGTGATCAACAGAATGCGGGTTTCGGGCTTCATCACCGATGAGCAAGCGAAAACCGCCCGCGAAGAACCGTTCCAACTGGCTCCCCGGGTGGCCAACATCGCGCCCGAAGCCGCCTACTTCATCGAAAAAACCCGCATCGGCCTCAGTCGCAGGTTCGGGCAATCCCTTTACAAG
>VXPH01000238.1 GCA_009839615.1 Nitrospinota bacterium | reverse complement strand
CCCCCACCCCCCCGCTGTTGTTTTTTTACTCAGCCCAGCGCTTAACCGTCTTGACTCTTGGGCTGGTGGGCTCGGAGAGGTTTATTAGAGACAGGCCCTAGATTGTCACCGTTGCGCCCGCCCCCTTTTTACCGGGGCGGCGGTCTCCGGCGCCTCGCCGGTAACCGAAGCCATGAAAGACCAGCGAGAAAGGAGTCTCCCTTGAAAAGATGGATGAACCGCATTTGGGCGCGCGCAGAGGCGCGGAAGGATTCTCGTCCTTTAAGGCTGCATGGCCACCTCGTTCGCGCGGTGGCGAAAGGAGCGAAGACGCCGGGCGAAGCCTGGGATTTCGACGTGCTGATCGCGCGCGCCGGCTATTCGAGGGACGGGGAGTGGTTCCTGCCCCGCGACGTGCTGCGCGAGGCCGCACCCCTGTTCGAGGGCGCGCAGGCCTTTGCGAACCACACAGGGTCAGGCGGCCCCGACATCAGGAACCTGGTCGGCTGGCACCGCGAAGTCCGCATGGGCGAGGAGGGGCTTTTGAGCACGTTTGCGGTTTCGCGCGCAGCAGCCTGGTTTCAGGCGCTGGCGCACGATGCGCTGGCCCGGGGCCTCGATGAGCCTTTCGGCTTTTCCTTCGACGTGCTCGCGCAGGCGGAGTTCCGCGAGGAGGCCGATGGGCTCGTTTTGCATTTCGAAAAGATTCTGGCGGTTCACTCCGTCGACGTCGTGCACAAGGGCAAACTCGGGGGCGGGATTCTGGGTCTCGCCGCCAATCATTCCATTCAATCGGAGGTGAAGATGTTCGAAAAACTCGGAAAGAAACTCAAAAGTGTGGCGCCCGAATCGGGCAAGAAGCTCGGCGATGCCTGGACGCCGCAACAGTTCCTCGCGGCCTGTGAAGACGCGGGCCTCGAACTGGACCTGAAGAAAAAAGGGGAAGACCCCGCGGAGGATGCAGCCGAGACTAGGGCTGCCGCGCGCAGGGTGCTTGCGCAAAAACTTGCGGACTCGGCACTTCCCGAAGCCGTTCAGGAGAAGATGCGCGCCCAGTTCGGTGAGGAGAGCTTCACGGAGGAGGAGATTGAAGAGGCGATCCGGGTCGAGGCGGCCACGCTGGAAAAACTCACGGCGAGCGGCGCGCTGCGTGGCTTCGGCGCGAGTGCCGAGGTGATGCGCGACGAGGCGGACCGCAAGCGGGCGGCTCTCGACGGGCTTTGGAGTTCGCGTGAGGAGGTGGTCGACGGGGAGCGGCCCTACCGCTTCATGAGCGAGGCGTTTCAGGATTTCACGGGCCATCGCCTCGCACCTCGCCAGTTCTTCGCTGAGACGTTCCACTATCACCGCGCCGCCGAAGACTGGAACGGCGTGCGCCGCCTCTCCGCCTCCTTGCAGACGAGCACGTGGGGGGAGGCGTTCGGAGATTCCATCCGCCGCGCCATGCTGCGCGATTTCAGGGACGATCGGTTCCACCAGTGGAAGAAGATCGTCTCGGCCGTGGTTCCCGTCAAGGATTTCCGCACGAACCGCCGGGTGCGCGTCGGCGGCTACGGCGATCTGCAAACAGTCGCCGAACAGGCCACCTATCCGGCGCTCGCCTCCCCGACGGATGAGGAGGTGACGTACGCCGTCTCCAAGCGCGGCGGCGTGGAGGACCTCACCTGGGAGATGATCCAGAACGACGACATGGGCGCGATTCGCATGATCCCCCAGCGCCTCGCCCGCGCGGCCCAGCGCACCCTGAACGGCTTCGTGTTCGATTTTCTGGCGTCCAACGCGGACATCTACGACGGGGACGCGCTGTTTCACGCGGACCACAACAACACCTCTGAGAACGCACTCACCTACGAGGGCGCCGTCGCCGCCATCAAGGCGATGGGCCAGCAGACGTTTTACGGGGAAGAGGGCGTCGAGGTGGCGGCGCAGGCGCGGCCCAAGTATCTCGTCCATCCCACGGAACTGCTCGAGGAGGCGTTCGAGGTCACCCAGTCGCCCGTCAAGGTCGTCGAGGGCGGGAATTCCACGCAGCCGAGCGTCATCAACCGCCTGGGCGTGGAGCCCTTGTGGGTGCCCGAACTCGCCGACGCGAACGATTGGTACATGATCGCCGACCCCGGCCTCATGGATACCATCGAGATCGGCTTCATGGACGACATGCGCGAGCCCGAGCTGTTCATCGAGGACAACCCCTCCGCCGGTAGCGGGTTCAGCGCGGACAAGATTCGCTACAAGATCAGACACGTCTACGGCGGCGCCGTCCTGGACTTTCGCGGCTTCTACCGCGGCGCGCCCGCGTAGCCGCGCGGCGTTTGCCCATCAGAGGAGAAGCCATGTCCGACAGGCGAACCCACACCATCGTTCTCGCTCCTCCCGCGGCCCGTGCCGCCGCGGGAGGCAGCACGGCGTTCGAGGTGAGCCGCTTTACCGAGGCGCTCTTGTTCATCGACGTGACGGCGGTATCGGGCGCGTCGCCGGCGCTCGATTTCGAGGTGCAGACCGGGCCGGCGGCCGATGAAGTCGCTTTCGTCCACACCAAATCTTCGGAAATCACCTCGGCCGGCAAAACCCTCGTCAAGCTCGCGAACATCGGCCCCTGGCTCAGGCTCGCGTGGTCCGTCAGCGGGGAGGAGTCTTCGTTCACCTTCGAGGCCAGGCTCACGCTCAAGACTTGAGTCCGCCCGGATGGGCTGAGCGAGCAAAGGAGAAATGCGGAAATGGCAAGCAGGCAGACGATCATCAAGGAGGTGAAGGTTCTGTTGAAGGCGGGCGCGCTGCCCCGGGAGTTCGGGGTCGAGGAGGCGGATTTCGCCGACCTGGTGAACGCCGCGCTCGCGCGCTACAGCAAGGACAGGCCGCGCGTCTCGTTCGCCGATTATGCAGGCGACGGCGAGGCGTTCGATTTTCCTCTGCCCGAGGACTGGGACGACTCCCTCTCCTTCATCCGGGCGGTGGAATATCCCCAGGGGGAGAGAAAACCCTCGTACCTGCGAGGGAGCGCCTGGATCATCTATGCGAAAGGAACCCCGGTGGCGAAGTTCAGGCTCATGTACTTCGTCCCTCAAATGGGCCACACGCTACGCCTGTTCTACACGATCAAGCACACGGCCGATGACGCGCGTACGAGCGTTCCCGAAAACGATCTGGCCGCCGTGGCCTGGCTGGCCGCCGCAGAAGGCTGCCACCTTCTGGCCCGCCGCTTCGCCCAGTCTTCGGCCCCGACCCTCGCCGCGGATTCGGTGGACTACCAGAGCAAGTCATCGGAATACACGCGCCTGGGGCGAGAACTCGAGCGCAAATACCAGAACCATCTCGGCCGCAAGGAAGGCGAAGTGGCGGACCCCGCGGGCGCGTCTCTCGATTGGGACGCGCTCCTCTCTCTGGCGCGCGGCGAGTACTTCACGCATGGCGCGTCCGGGGATCGCTAGGAGGAGAGGCGAAATGCTTCGTCGATATGAATCGTTTGAAGACCTGGCGGAGGCGCCGCCGGGCGCGCGGGAGGAAGCGGAGGTTTTCCGCCTCGCGCGCGAGGCGATGGCCGAGATCACCGGAATGCTCCGGCGCGAGGTCATAACGCGAACGCCTATCGGCGCAAGCGGAAACCTCAAGGGCAGTATTTTCACTGAAATCAAAGGAGAGAACCCAAGCGTGTTGCGCGGTGTGGTCGCCTCGCGCGCCGATTATGCCGACCACGTGGAATTCGGACGCCGGCCGGGCGGCGCGATGCCGCCCTGGCGGGAGGGTTCGCCCCTGTACCGGTGGGTGGTCCGGAATCTGGAGTCGCGGGGCGGGGATTTCGAGAGCGTGGCCTTTCTCGTCGCCCGTGCAATCGCCCGGCGCGGGATTAAAGGACGCCGCATGTTCGCGCGCGCCTTGGAGGATAACCAGCACCGAGTCGATGGGCGCATTCGTGAACTGCTTGATGAGATTGCGGGGAGGGTCGGTGGCTAAATCACGATACAGGGAAATCGGCGACGCCATTTTAGCGGAAATATCGAGCGTACCGGGGGCGGGGCGGATGCACGGCCATCAGCGCTGGTCGGCCGACCTGGGAAAATACCTGGATTTGTTCCGGTGGGAGACGGGCGGCGGCCTCGCCCAGATCAGGGGCTGGGTGCTGACGCGCGAGAGGGCAGGGGAGGAGACCGCGTCGCTCGGCTCGAATGCGTCCGGCGGCTTCACGCCCGCCGGCATCAGCAGGCGAACCCACACGTTCCTGCTGTTCGGAATCATGAGCGCCGAGGACGCGGCGGGCAGCGAGGCGGCATTCCAGGATCTGATCGAGGAGATTTGCGATTGCTTCAGAAATGACAGGACGCTCCGCCTTCTCGATGAATCGGGCTCCCCGCGCGTCCGCTCCCTGGAGCGCCTTCAGCCTCCGCAGGTGGACCTCATCGAACTGAGGACGTTTGGAAACGTGCTTTGCCATTACGCCGAAATCAGGCTCCGGGCGATAGAGCGGATACGGCGGGATTGAATCGAGATCAGGAAATAATATCCGGCGAGGGATGCCCCTTCGCCTCAAAAAACCGAAGGAGGAGAACAGGGGATGGGCGATACGATTTTGATGGATCGGCAAATCATCGGCGCGACGGCGGAGCGAGAACTGGTGGCGGATTCAGCAGACGCCTCCACTTTGGTGGACGCCGCGCTCGCAGACGATGATGATTTCTGGAACGGCTCGGTGCTGCGCACGATTCGGGGGGTGGGCGTCGGCCAAAGAAGAAAGGTGAGTGGTTTCGACGCGGCCTCGGACACGCTCACTGTGGACGACGCCTGGGACGCGGCGCCCGCTGCGGGCACAGCCTACCTGCTGGATCGACCGGCGGCTGCCTCGGAACTGTTCCGGGCGGGCAACTTCGCCCATGAGATCAGCGTGGAGCAGCTGGAGCGCGCGGTGAAGGATGCGAGCCTCTCGCCATTTCCCTCGATTCCGGGAAAGCGCTCCGCACAGATTTCCTTTACCACCGAGTTGCGCGGTTCGGGGACTCCCGGAGTCGCACCCGATTACGGGCTGTTGTTCAAGGCGTGCGCGATGAAGGAGACCGTCGCCCAGGACGCCTCCGTCGCCTATGCGCCGATGTCCGATAAGTCGAGTTACACGCGGCTCTGCCTGACGGCGTTCATCGACGGTTTGCGGGTCATGTATCTGGGCTGCATGGGGAGTTTTTCCATCAACTGTCCCCTGGACGGCGTGCCCACGGTGGATTGGGAATTCGAGGCGGCCGACTTCGAGGTGAGCGACGCGCCGCTCCTTGACGGCGCGTCCTACGATGGGCAGACGCCCGAACCCATCCTCATGAGCGGCTTTTCGTTCGGAGGCTTCCATTTCGACGTGGCGAACATCCGCTTCGCCATGAACAACGAGGTGGTCCTGCGCCAAAGCGCCAACGCATCCGGCGGGCACGTGAACGCCCTGGTGACGGGCCGCGCGCCCTCGGGCTCCTTCGACCCCGAGGCCGTGCTCAAGGCCACCGATGACGTGTTCGACGATTGGGAGAGCGGTACGAGACTCCCTCTGAAAGTGCAAGTCGGCCACAGGGCCGGGAACATCTGCACCATCACCGCGCCGAAATGCCAGTATGCGGATATGGGCTTCTCGGATCGCGACGGTCTGCTGACCTACGACGCGCCCTTCCGCCTGGCCCGCGATGCGGGTGATGACGAGATAGCAATCGTCTTCACCTAGTCTCCGCCGGAGGGCGGCTTTTTCATCGCCTTGGTCGAGTCTTCATTCAGCGAAAACGAACGGGAGGAATCGTGGAAATATCAGAATACAGAAACCATGGACGCAAGCCCATCACCCTGCCCTCGGGACTCAAGGGCTTCGTGCGCGCGCCGAATCTCCTGGACATGGCGGCGTATCCCAAGCTCTTCACGGGCGCCGCTAACGGCGCCCCGAGTGAGGAGGAGCAATACGCGCTTACCGGGGAGTGGGTGCACTGCATCCTGAGGCGCTGCTTCGTACCCGAGCGCGGCTCGATGACGGAAAAAGAACCGGGGCGTTGCCTGCCGGATGAACTGAGCATTCATGAACTCGCCCCGGCGGACGCCGACGCCATCTTCACGGCGGTTACAACGCTTCAGAACGAGGCGGCGGCTTCTGCCCCGGGGGAGGGCGCGCCGGAAGGCGACAAGTTTCCGCACGATTAGAAAAGAGCTGCTGGCGGTCATTCATTTTCAGGCGAAGACCTACGGCCTCCCCCCGCACCTGCTGGCCCGCTGCTCCTGGGCGGAGTTTCGCTTTAACCAGGAGGTGCTCGAAGCCGGTCTGGAGCTTGAGCGGATGAGCCGGCGGGAGCCGGGGACGAACACGAATCTCAGACGATTCAAGCGCTAGAGAGTCGGGGTTTGTTGTTAGGGGGTGTGTGTTTGCCCGGTTTAGAGAGCGCTTTCATGCGGGGTTTTTTTTTTACCACTGAAAATACGGGTTAGGGCGCGAGA
>VXPH01000145.1 GCA_009839615.1 Nitrospinota bacterium | reverse complement strand
TCATTTCAGATCTGCCAGAAACGTCTTGAATTCTCGCCGCACGATGGTTGGCTCTGAAACGCTATGAAAATGCCCGTCTTTCGCAAAAACGACTACTCTTGAATCCATGGGCAGCACACTCATCAATGATTTTTCCGATTTCTCGCTAAATCGCTTACTTGCCCCTCCACGAATCACCAGAGAGGGACATTTTGTTCTCTGAGCCCAGAAAACGGGGTCGTAATCGCTCGCGGAGGAGGCCTGAAATTCTCGTAGTCTCAGGATTCTGTCTTTCTCATAAGGAACCCTGCAAACGCCGGTAACGCCGTCGCATATCAGAACATCGCTCAAGAATCGTCTTGTCCTGGCGTGTGGCCAGTTTCCCTCTTCGCTCGCTGTAATGAATTTCTGCGCCTGCGCGATGTCCTCGAATTCCATCGGGCGAGTCCGCGACGCTTCCAGGTTCGCTTTGGCACCTGAAGCATCACGCACTGTCGGGTCCATCAACACGGTCGCGGCGACGCGGTCCGGGCGTTTCGCAGCGACAGCCAATGCGATTGAAGCCGCGAAGGAATGCCCCATCACCACGAAGTGGTCCAGTAAAAGCGCGTCGGCCAAGCCAATTACGTCTTTTGCGAAATCTGAAGCAGCGTCACCCGCATCCGGATCATCCGATCTCCCGAATCCCCTTTGATCCGGGCATATCATGCGTATCGAAACTGCGCCTTCCGCCGTAGCGTTCCACATGCCGCTCTGAATCAGCGAACCATGCAATGCGATAACGGGCAAGAACGGACTATTCTTCGCCGGCCTCCAGTCCCGGAAAAACATTTGAAAATTCGATACCGTCTCAAAACCAGCATACCAGCCACCTTTGCTGCGCATATCAACCTCTTGGGATGAGCAAGTGAATTGATGAAAGGAATTTTATCAACCCGGGAAAACGACGATTCACTCTCCAGTTGAAGGATTGGCCGACAAACCACAATCCGCCCATTCTGCAAACCATCGGACTTCAGGCCTCATCAAGCATGAGCGAAAAAGCCCCGCTCCTCGATATCCATCTGATTCTATGGCTTTGGGGTCGCAGATCGGAAATCGCTCAGGAAGAATCATGCGTGTAGGAAATCGAGACGCGGCGCGCGTAGAAGCGATTTTCTTTGCCGCCGATGGGCTCGAAGAAATGACATGCTTCCAGATCGCGCGGATACACATGAACGGATACCGCCACGTCGTCACGCCGATTGCGCACCGTATGGATGTCCGCGCAGCCGCAAACCGAGTTCTGCCCACCTTCCGAAGGATTGTGGGGCGCATCGTTTTTCAACTCGACCTCGCCCTCGGCGATCTCCCCATCCGCAAAATAATTAACGACTTCCAGGCCACCCTCCACCATGCCGAGCATTCCCCAGGCGCCGTCATGATCGTGAATCGGCGTGCCCTGCCCGGGCTTCCACACCATGGCCGCCACGACGAAGCGCTCCTCGGGGTCGCGGTAGAGCAGATGCCGCGCATATCCTTTATCGGAGGGCTCGAGCGCCTCGGGCGGGAGGAAAGACTCCTCACCCAGCAAACGCTTGAGAGGGGGCTCGGCGGCGCGAATGAAATCCCGCCCACGCGCGCCGTTATCGTAAATGCCGGCCAACTCTTCCGCGAGGCGGGTGATGGGGGCTGCGACTGCGTCCATGGCGGCCTCCTGATCGGAAAATCGGGATAACGCCTTCCTATTCAATAAGATAAATTGCCCGTTTTTTATCGAAAAACCCCGTGAATTTATCGATATTTATCGATATTTTCGGAAATTATTATTTGCATTATATCGACAATTTTCATTATTCCTGATCGGCCCTCCACAGGCGGCGCCGGCCGGCGTCTCCGTCCCGGGCGCCTTCCCCGCGACCGGAACCGCATGGACCCGCCCCGAAATACAAGCGCCGTCCCGGACAATCCGGCGAGGCCCGATCCGTCGCCGACGCTTCGGGCCGGAGATGACGCCTCCCCTTGGGCAGGCTCAAGGACGGTTGCGCTCCCCCCGATTCGCCTCTGCAAGCTCCCCGAATATCACCAGGGATGGTCCCGCTCGATGAGCGCGCCGGGAGCTTCGGCCGTCTTGAGCAACTCGATCATATCATACAGCACGGCCCGCTGCTGTTCAAGATTTCCCGCTTTGCCGAAAGGGTGCCCCAGCGGCCAGGGGACGAACACCGCGCGCGGCGGGCAAAGCTCCGCCGTTATCTCCTTGACGATGCTCACGGAAGCTGTGGCCAGCCCCTCGCGCTCCACCGCGTTCTGAATCAGCCCGACCGAGCGGTTGCAGAGCCCTCACGCAGGCGCCAGCAGCGCGACCTCCGCCCCCGCCTCGCGCAGCCGCCGCGCAGCCGCCGGCGCCGTCTCCGCAACGAGCCGCTCGACGAGATCCTTATCGATGTGGCCCATGAAGCTCAGATGAACCGGCGAGACCCCGCCTATCACGCCCTCCGCCGCCATCTCGGCGAGCCGCTCGTGCGGGAACACGACGTTCAAATCCGCATCCGCCCCGCGGTGGTCGTAGTAATCGTGCGTTATCGTGAGCGCCTCGCGCGCGGCGCCGCCCGGAATCTCGCGGAACGTGGGGTCGCCGTCGGGGTTCTCCATGTCGAAGGGCTCTTGCGATTTAAGATGCACCCCGCCCGTCGTCACCAGCGCGACTCTGCACTCGCGCACGGGCTTCGCGAGCGGCGTCCAGGGCGTGAACGCGGGCCCCGCGCGCCAGCCGGCCATCTCGGCGGAGAAGTCCCTGCCCCCCGCCCATCTTTTCACCAGCCCCGGATAGCGCGTCAGCAGGCGCGCCACCATCCTGTCCTTCCACCTGCGCAAGCTCATCGAAGCGTCCTGTCGGTCGGGAGATCGTGATTCGGCGGCGTCCATCCCATGAACCAGCGCAGAACTCTATCGCAACGAGGCCCTACATGCACCTTGGCCAAGAGTATCTCGCTGAAGTCATGGAAAGAGCAGGACGTCTTCAAGGTGAGAAATCATCGCCATCATTCCGGTGTCAGACCCGAGCAGTATGGGGTTGTTGAAAAACCCCTTCTTGCTCGGAATTCACTACCGCCGTCATTCCGGCGTAAGCCGGAATCCATTTTACGCCTTTTGCCTTTCGTCAGGGTTCTCGCGTATCGCCTGGCTTGAGTCGTGTGCGCATTCGTTCTCCGCGCCTTTCAGGCCCCGTGCGCGGTGTGGCGGACGGGGGGACAACCTGATACGATTCCCGGATAATTTGCGACCAATCTCAAACAGGTATAGGAAACAAAACCATGAAATCACGTTTGCGCAAAACCATTCTGGGGATTGCTGTAGCTTCGCTCGCTCTTGCCGGCAGCGCACAAGCGGCCGACGTCACTATCGGCTATCAACTCCTCTACGGGCCGTGGAAGGCGAAGATGAAGGAACTCCGGGCGAAGGGACTCGGCGGCAAAAGCATCGAATTCGTGAAATTCACATCCGGAACCGAGGTCATCAACGCGATGGCGTCGGGTTCGGTGGACATATCGCTCAGCGGTTCCTCGCCGACGGCGGCCGGCTACAGCCGGGGAGTCGACCTCCACGTCATCTACATCTACGACAACATCAACGACGCCGAAGCGCTGGTCGTGGACAAATCGATCACGGCGCCTCAGGATCTCAAGGGCAAGACGATCGCGGTGCCCTTCGTTTCCACCACCCACTTCCACATGATGTTCGCCCTGGAGCAGTTCAACATCTCTCCCCGGGCGCTCAAGGTCATCGACATGTCGCCGCCGGACATGATCGCGGCCTGGGAGCGCGGCGACATCAACGGCGGTTTCGTCTGGGATCCCGCACTCGGGCGCATGAAGCAGAAAGGTCGCGTGCTCATCACCTCCGGCGATCTCAGCAACTGGGGCAAGGCGACCTTCGATGCAATGCTCGCACACAAGAATTTCACGAAGAAAAACCCCCAATTCGCCTGCCAGTGGGTGAAGATGGTGGCGACGGCCGATGCGGACTATCGCGCCAACCCGGGCAAATACGGCCCCGGCACCGCGAACGCGAAGGCGATCGCCGCTTCGGTATCCGGCGACGAGGCCCAGGTCGCCGGCGTGCTGGCACTCTACGGCTATCCGGCGCTCGAGGAACAGATTTCGGCGGCCTGGCTCGGCGGCGGCGTGCAAAAGGCGCTGCGAGCGACTTCGGAGTTCCTGAAGTCCCAGGGCAAGCTCGACAGGGTGCTCAAGAGTTACGCGGATTCCGCGACGCCGAAATTCGCGAAAATGGCCATGGAAGGCGGCTGCTAGACGCTGCGGGGCACGGGCTATCGACCCCGGTGCGCCCCGCGGAGGCGATATGACGGCATAGCCTTCGCGGTCAACCCGGGGCCGATTCCGGATCGGAGCAAGCCAATGACTGCGGTCATCAGCCTCAATCAAGTCGCCATGGTCTTCCCCTCCCTGCAGGGACTGGGCAGCGTTCAGGCGCTCGAAGACATCAATTTCGAGTTTCGCGATAACGAGTTCGTGGTTGCGCTCGGCGCGTCCGGCTGCGGAAAGACGACGCTGCTCAACGTCATCGCCGGTTTCCTGCCGCCTACGTCCGGCGATGTCATGCACAAGGGCGAACCGGTGATCGGGCCGGGAAGGGACAGGGGCGTCGTATTCCAGAAGCACGCCCTGTTGCCCTGGCTCAACGTCATCGAGAACACCGGGTTCGGTCTCAAACTCCAGGGTGTGGCGAGCGCCGAGCGCAGAGCCAAGGCGCGTGAGAATCTGGCCCTGGTGGGTCTCTCGGACTTCGAGAACTATCCCATCTACCAGCTGTCCGGTGGTATGCAACAGCGGGTGGGACTGGCCCGGGCCTTGACCTGCGATCCGGATATGCTGCTCATGGACGAACCGCTGGGCGCACTTGACGCCTTCACGCGGGAAAACATGCAGGAATTGATCCTCGACGTCTGGCGGAAGACCCGGAAGGTCGTCTTCTTCATCACGCACAGCGTCGAGGAGGCTTTGTTCATGGCGACGAGGCTCATCGTCATGTCGCCTCGGCCGGGCCGAATCACGCACGAATACGAACTGGATTTCTATCAGCAGTATTTCGACACGGGCAACGCGCGTCAGGTCAAATCGTCGCCGGATTTCATCACAATGCGCGAAGAGATCCTTTCCATCATTTACGGTGAAGAGGTTCAAGAGCAGCCGTTATGAAACGCGGCATATTCTCGCGCCGAAAATCGGAGGTCGTTGACCAGTTCGGCGTGCCGGGACGCGGCAACAGCACGGCGATCAGCGCCGCGACCATCGTGCTGATCCTGGGCGGCTGGTGGGTCGCGACCCAACTCGAGCTCGTCCGGCCGCTGTTTCTGCCGTCGCCTGAAATGGTCATCGCGAAATTCAACAAGATTGCATGCACGGATTACTATTTCGAGCATTTGCTGGTTGCGCTCGGCGCCCGAGCCGAGGTCACGGCCAAGTGCTTCGGCTTCAGCGAACATGCCCTGCACGAGCACATTCTCTGGAGCCTCTACCGCGTTTTCGGCTCCTTCTTCCTGGCCGTGATCACCGCGGTGCCCATCGGGGTCGCCATGGGCATGAGCCGTTACGCGCGGAGCGTCTTCGACCCGCCGATCGAGTTCTATCGGCCGATTCCACCGCTCGCCTACCTGCCGCTGACCATCATCTGGTTCGGCATCGGCGAGTCCGGCAAGTTCTTCCTGATCTACCTGGCATGCTTCGCGCCCATCGCCATCAACGCGCGCGCAGGCGTTCGATCGGTATCGGTCGAGCAGATCCACGCGGCGTATTCCATGGGCGCAACCAGCCAGCAGGTGATCCGCCAGGTCGTGATCAAGGCGGCGCTGCCGGAGATTCTCACGGGGATGCGGGTGGCGATCGCCTTCGGCTGGACAACGCTGGTCGCTGCCGAGATGGTGGCAGCCAAGGCGGGAATAGGCGTAATGGTGCTGAACGCCGCTCGCTTCCTGGCGACCGACATCGTGTTTCTCGGGATCGTGGTGATCGGCGCGGTCGCCTTTATTTTCGATTTTATCATGCGGCGCATCGAGGGGGCGCTCGTCCCTTGGAAGGGCAAGGTCTGAACGTATTCCGTCGGGTTTCCTCGGGGCGAACCCGCGCCTCCACCCGCGAGTTCGTTTCGCCTGTCATTCCGGTGTCAGACCCAACCAGCGCGGGAGGGTTTGACGGAATCCAGAGCCGATGAGGATCAAGGCGATCCGGCATTTCATGTTCCCACTGATCGGATGGGAGAAGGCGAAGAGCAAAGTCGAAAAGACAAGGTGAAATGTCTCGCGTGGGACATTTCTGGATTCCGGCATGTGCCGGAATGACGTCTGTAGGGGCGGTTCGCGAACCGCCCCCAGGCAAGCCTCGTCAATCGGGATTCACTTCCCCTTGAGGGGGATTGCGATTGTAGGGACAACCCCTCCTCGGGGTTGTCCTGCCCTCCGTGGTTGTCCTTTTGC
>VXPH01000045.1 GCA_009839615.1 Nitrospinota bacterium | reverse complement strand
GCGAGCTTTCGTTTTCCCGCTTTTTCATACAACTCCCCCGCCCGCCCCAATGCCCGCGCGACCCACATTTTCTGATCCGGGTATCGATAGGTCAACTTCAAGTACTCGGCCGCCGCGCCCGGGTATCTTCGCTCGGTGGATATCCGGGCGTGCGCGAAGAACGCCTCCGCCGCCAGTTCCGGCGCTCCGAACTCGACCACGAAGCCCAGTGCGCGCTCCGCATCGGGATATTTTCTTCGCTTCCTGTACAGTTCGGCCGCCAGGAGTGCGGATTGAGTACGCAGGTCCACGCCTGCGAATTCACTGTTCATGACCACCGCGAATTGAGAGAGCGCCGCGCCATCTTCGACAAGCCGGACCAGGCAGCGTCCCAGGGCGAATCGAGCCAGCATTTCATAGTCATGCCCCGGAAACGCCTCCAAAAATTCCGTAAGTCTATGCTTCGCCTCCGCGCACCGCCCGATGCCGGCCAGCGTTTCCCCGACGCCGAAGAGCCCGTCGGCGCGGAAACCGCCCGCCGGATGCCGGGTCAACAAAGTCTCGTATGAATCAAGGGCTTTGTCGATGTCTTTTTTGCTCCGGTGTATGCCCGCCACCCTTAAGAGGGCATGAGCGGCCAGGTCGTTGTTCGGGTATCGTGCGGTGACATCCTTGTAGGCCCTCAGGGCTTCTGCCCTGTTCCCCTGCGTGAGCAAAACTTCGCCGATTTGAAAAGCCAGGGAAATGCTCAGGTTGTTCTCCGGATACCGGTCCATATACTCCCGCGCACCCGACAAGAATTTCGCATATTCCCCGAGTTGAAGGTGCGTGAGCAGACGGCCATAGACGGCTTCGGAGAGCTTCGGGTGATCAGGGTACCCGTTCATCATGAGGCGGTATAAGCGGTTCGCTTCCCTGTAGCTCCCCTGGTTGTACGATGAATCGGCCAGGCGCAAATACGCGTCGCCCGCCAGAGTGGAATCCCGATGTAATTCGAGAAATTCGAGAAGTTTCCTGCGAGCCAGCGGGTAATCGCCCTTTCGGAACGGAACCAGCGCCAGAATATAATTTACTTCAACTACCTTTTCGCTTTTGGCGTAGCGCTTCAAGAAGACGTGAAAGTTTTTCACCGCCGCTTCGAAGCGACTACGCCGGAACAACAATTTCGCCTTCTGGTACAACGCTTCCTTGGCGACATCGCTGCCTCTGTATTTCTTCTCGATTCTCTCAAACGATTGCAAGGCGCCGTCGTAGTTCCTGAGGTTGAAGCGGGCTTCTCCCGCGCGCGCGAGGGCTTCCGCCGCCAGGACGCCGCCCGGCTTATGCTCGAAAACGCGGTCGAATGCGAGCGCCGCCTCTTTCCAGTTCGTCTTCCGGTATTGAACCCACGCAAGCCCTCCCAGGGCGCGGTAGTATTCGGGCGTCCGCTCGGGAACCGCCCGGAAGGCGCGAGCGGCCTCATCGAGATCCCCCAGTTCGAAAGCCGCCTCCCCGTACCACAACATGGCCAGCCCGTCCGGGGAAATCCCGGAGCCACCCTCCGGCAGGAAAGCCCAGTGTTGCAGCACATTCAAAGCGCCCTTGAAATCCCGGAGCCTGAATGCGGCGAAAGCCGTCCCCATCGCCGCGGAACGAGCGGCATCCTGCTCCGCCAGCCGGTGAACGGAAACCGGCGGGTAATCAGCGCCCTGCCGCAGAATCCCGTAGGCGCGCTTCACTTCTCCCAGATGGTACCGGGAAAGGCCTTCCACGATTCTCGCGATGCGGTAGACTCTCCCCAGCGGGAACGCATCGCTTACCTCTCCGGCCAGAACGGATGCTTCTTCATACACTCCGACCCGGAACAACTTCCAGGCCAATTGCAGGCGCAAGGCGCCGGCGAGCGTCTTGCGGCGATTGGCCCGTGAAAATTCCTGCAGGCGGGCATGTAACGCTTTCAACCCTTTCCGGGATTTCCGGATCGACTCGATTTCAGCGGAGAGCAAACCCGCCTTCACGAAAGCGCTGAGGAAATGTTTCGGATGACGCCGCATGAAAAGTGAAAAAGAGCGCTTTGCTCTCTCGGTTCGGCCCTGGAACAACCACGCCCAGCCGATACCGTAGAGCGCTTCTCCCTGAATCGCATCATCCGGCTTGCCTCTCTCTGAGCCGAGCGCCTCGGCCGCGGCATAGCGTTTTTCCGCTCGGGCATAATTTTTTCTCTGGAGATAGAGATGCCCGAGCGCCACGAGGGCCTGAAACGCGAGCCGCCCCTCCGCATCCGCAAGCATCGTCCATGTCTCGATCGCCTCCTGGGCGGAGCCCGCTTTCGCCTGCACCCAGCCTTTCAGGAAAATCGCTTCCTCATAGGCAAGCCTGTCTTTTTCCCACGATCCCCCTTCCAGCAGACCGAGGCATCCCTCGTAATCACGCGCCTCGCAACGCTCTTCCGCCAGGGCGTATCTTGCAGAAGCCACGTAATTCAGCCCGTCGGTCATCAGTGAGTTCAACAGCCTCTCTCTTCTCTCCCGGGCTTCCTGGGGTTTCCTCAAACCCAGAAGCGTCTCTCCCGCCCAGTAGAGGGCCGCTGCGCGCCAGTAATGAACCTTTGTTTTTTTCGCTAAAGCATCGAAAAGAGAGAGCGCCTCTACGGGCGAGCCTTTTTGCAGATAAGCATACGCGGTTTCGAAATGTTCACTCTCGCTAATAAAGTCATCCGACGTGCTGCCGAAGAATTGCGTCAAATCCAGGTCCGGTTTTTTTTCGACCGGCATCGGGCGTGGGGGCAAGCGAATCGACGGCGTTTCAAGTTCCACAAAAACGGCGGGAAGACGAACGCCCAGCCGCTTGGGCGGCACGGGGCGTACGCGGGCGGCGATGAGGTGCTCGATGTTGGGCGATTCCACCACGACTTCGGGCAGGGAAATGGTGAGTTGCTTCCCGCCGGCGGCGCTTTCACTCTGTGCCCGTGCGGCATTTCCCGCACCCAGGCAGCCAAAGCAAATGACCGCCAGGCCGAGGAGAAGCCTGCGCCGCATATTATACGCCGGGAATCGCATCATTTATTCCTCACCGAAGCATCGGCTTTTGATTTTTCATTTTCCATTCACGCTCCTTGACCGAAGCCAAATAAGACTCGAGCCGGCGAATCCGCAATCTCGCTTTCTTGATTTCCTCTCCCATCCGCGCCGAAGCCCCCCCGCTTTCGAGCGCCGTAATGCTCCGGTAATGGCCGATGGCCTTCTTCCACTCCTGGCGAGACTCGCGAATCGCCGCGGCGCGCCAGGTCGCCGAGCGCACCCACTCCCGGTGGCCGTCGCCTGAGCGCATCAACGACTCGAAGAGATCGAGCGCCTTGTTCCATTGCCCCTCTTCCTCGAACCGCACTGCGATTTGAAACCGGGCGGGACCGGAAATGTTTCCGTCATTCGATTTTGCAGCGATTCGAAAAGCCGCCAACGCCGCTCCGGGCCGTTTTCTCCGCTGTTCAATCGCGCCGAGCCGCAAGGCCACCATACCCGCTTTGCCGTTGTCGGGGAATTTGCCCAGGAAATCCGTGTAGGCTTTCGCGGCTTCGTCGTCATCCCCCATGTTCTCGAAGGCTTCCCCCAGCCCCAGAGCCGCCCCGGCGTCATGAGGGGCAAGAACCAGAATTTGGCGCAGCGCCCCTGCGAATTCATTCAGATTGTTCTCTTTCAGAAAACACGACGCCCGGTGCCGGTGCAATGCCAGCTTCTCGTCCTTCGTCCTCTCATGTTGCAGCGCCCGCGCGGACGTCTTCACGGCGCGGGCACAGTCTTTCCGCTCGAACAGCACGAGCGACCACAGTCTGAGCCCCTCGCCGGGCTCGGGCGGGGCGAGCGCATCCCAGGACGAGAAGGCCGCATCCGCGCCTTTCCAGTCCTGCGCGCCGAAGGCGTTGCGCGCCAGGAAATACCAGATCGAGCGCCTCCTCGACGCGCTCACCGCCTCATCGCCCGCCAGCGGGAGGAGATATTTCCGCGCATTTTGAAAATCGCCCTGCGCGCGATACAGGCTGCCGATTTTGAGGCGCGCCTCACGCTTCAACTCTTCGGGAAGATGCGGCAAGACGCCCTGAAAACGCTCCAAGGCCTCTTTTCCGTCGCCGCGCTTCTCGGCCAACTCGCCCAGCCGGTACCGCGCCCGAACGGCCAGTTCGGGGCGTCTCCCGCCCGAGGCGACCTGGCGATAATGCCCGCCCGCCTCAACGAATCTTGCGGCTTTCCACGCGCACTCGGCTCTCAGAAAAGCCACCTCCGAGCGCAAGGTCCGGGGGACATGCGCTTCGGGAACCACTTTCGCCAGGGCGACGGAGCGGGCGCAATCCATATGCTTATTGTGGATAAACGCCGCCCGCAGAACGCCCTGATATACGGCCCGCATGAGTTCGGGCTCGATTTTTTTCTCCGATTTCCTGAGCCCGCCGAATGACGCCAGTATCTGCTGATACCGCTCGAGAAGTTCTCGTGTGTTTTGCTCGGGCTCTTTCTCCAGCATATCGGCCAGGCGCAGACCGGACCATACCGCCTCGCGCGTATCCGGCGCGCGCCGGATGAGGTCGCCGTACTGGCTCACCGCCTCTTTCGTAAGGCCCGCGCCGAGCAGGCAATCCGCCATCCGGAAACGCGAAGAAGACGGCAGCGGCGCGCCCTTGCCGAGGGCGTCGAGCGCAAAAACGAGATATTTTCCGCCTCCCTCCCCGCAAAGCCCCGCTTTCTCCACGCTTTGCAGGAAAAACTGGAGATAGGCGCCGTCCCTGGCCGGCTCCCGAATCAGCCGTTGATAGGCCGGCGCGGCCCTCGCGTATTCACCGGCGAGCCACCAGGAAGACGCCAGGCCACGCTCCGCCGTCCTGCGCTGTGGTTCTGAAAGCTCCATTTTCAAAAGGGCCTCGAACGCGGCGCCCGCCTCGGGGTATTTCTTCTGAGCGAAAAGACTCGCGGCCTGGCCCAGCCTCAGGTCGGTGCGTTTTTTCTCTCCGGGACGTCCCTGAAACAAGGAGTCAATCGTCTTCTCCGCCGAACCGAACTTCTTGAGCCCAAGCTGTATTTTCGCGAGCCGCAGCTTGAATGCATGCGCTCTCGGGTTGCGCGGGAAACGGCGCACGACCAGGCTGTACGCCTTCTCGGCCTCCTTGATCCGCGGGATGTGATCCAGGGCGATGGCGCGCTCGAAGAGCGCATCTTCCACACGGGGGTCTTTGGGTGCGGACTCGATGAATTCATCGAGTGCGGCGACCGCGCCTTGCCACTCGCGCGCCGCCAGCCTGAGCGCGGCGACCCGGTAGACGGCCTCGATTCGGTAGCGCCCGGGTTTCACGGAGGAATAGGCGCGCATCGCCGCTTTCCCATCCCCGACCCGTTCGGCGAGCACGCCGATGCGGAACTGAACCTCGCCCGCCCTTTCGTGGCGGGGGTGGCGGGCCAGGAACGCCTGATACGCCGCGATGGCTTTTTTGAGCCGGTCGTCGCGACGCAGCGCCTCGGCGAGCAGATAACGCACGATCGAAGCCGCTTCGTCGTTCCCCGCCGCTTTCAGGTAGGCCCGGAAGGCGTCAATCGCAGGCTCATAGAACCCGTCCCGGTAGGTGTTCAGGCCGAATTCGAGGTGAGACTGCGGGGTTTCCTTGAACTGCGCGCGGACAGGCATAGTCGGCGCGAGGGCGGACCACGCCAGGACGAGCGCCGCGATAACGAGGAGACTACGGCTCATCGTCAGGCTCCAACAGGATGTTGTCGATAAGCCTGGTTTCGCCGATATAGGCCGCCACGGCCATCCGGGCGGCCCCGTTTATCATTTCTACCCTTTCGAGCGTCGCCGGTTCCACGATCTCCACGTAATCGACTCTGGACCCGGCTTTTTCCAGTTCGTCCACGCAAGCCTGAATGATGGCGGCGGACAGCCTCTCCCCGGCCGCCACCTTCTTCTTCGCATCGAACAAGGCGGTGCTGATGGCGCGCGCGCGGGAGCGCTCATCCGCCGAGAGGTAGGCGTTCCTGCTGCTGAGCGCCACCCCGTCGTCCTCACGAACTATCGGGCAGGGAACGATCTCGACGCCCAAATCCAGGTCGTGCGTCATCCGGCGGATCAGGACGAGTTGCTGGTAATCCTTCTCCCCGAAGTACGCCCGGTGCGGGAGACAGGCTGCGAGGAGCTTGAGCACGACCGTGGCGACGCCCCGGAAGTGCCCCTGCCGGCGGGCCCCGCAAAGAGGCGCGCCCAGGCCGGGCACGTCCACCCAGGTGTCGTATCCGCCGGGGTACATGGCGTTCGCCCTGGGCGCGTAGACACAGGATACGCCCATCTCCCGGCAGGCCTCCAGATCCGCATGATAAGTCCTCGGGTAGGTGTCGTAGTCCTCGCCGGCTGCGAACTGGGCCGGGTTCACGAAAATGCTCACGACGGCGGCGCCGCACTCGCCCGTCGCCCGGACGATGAGGCTTTTGTGCCCCTCGTGCAGCGCTCCCATCGTGGGAACCAGGCCGAGCGGCGCGTCGCCCCGCCTGA
>VXPH01000047.1 GCA_009839615.1 Nitrospinota bacterium | reverse complement strand
ACCGGGGTCTTTTTTCGCCCCATACGCCAAAGAGCTGATTACCTTCTATCTCGAGAAAAACGAGCGAAAAATACTGGCCTCGAATAAAACAACCGGAGAAAAACGGCTTGTTCCGCGCAACCGGGTTCCCGGAGAGCGCAGATGACAGGCATCCCTCCTTCCCGATCGTCTCCTTTTCAGCGAGCCGTATCTCAGATGGACTGGCTGCTCGTTCTCGCAACGCTTTTGCTCAGCTTGACGGGTATTTTCATGATTTACAGCGCCATTCATTCCAATCCCGTCTTTTTGAAAAATTCCCTGCACCTCAGACAAGCGCTGTGGTCATCCATCGGGTTATGCGTATTGCTCTGTATCCTCTTTGTCGACTACCGGTTCTTTACGCGATGGGCCTATTTTTTCTACGCCCTCGTCATCGTTTTGCTCATCGCCGTCCTCCTCTCGGGACAGGTGGTATACGGAGCGAAGCGCTGGCTTGTTTTCGGCCCCTTTCGACTCCAGCCCTCTGAACTCGCGCGTCTGGCGGTCATCCTCGTGCTGGCCAGATATTTCGGCTCCCGCGGAGAAGAAAACCCCATTGGATTCAAAGAACTCATCCCGGCGTTTCTTCTGGCAATCGTGCCCGTGTTGCTGATCGTTCAACAACCCGATTTGGGCACCGGACTCACCGTCTTCCTGATAGCGGGAGCGATGGTCCTCGTCGTCGGCGTGAAGCGAAGGGTCATCCTCACCATCGGCTGCCTGGCAGTCGCATGCGCACCGCTGGGCTGGTTTTTTCTCAAGGAATATCAACGCCGCCGCATTCTGACGCTTTTCAACCCCGATGCCGACCCCCTCGGCGCAGGCTACCAGAGTATGCAAAGCATCATCGCCGTCGGCAGCGGAGAAATCTGGGGCAAAGGACTTCTCCAGGGAACGCAGAGCAGACTTCATTTCCTGCCGGAGAAACACACCGATTTCATCTTCTCCGTACTGAGCGAAGAACTGGGCTTTATCGGCAGCGTCACCGTCCTGGCATTGTTCTTCATTTTCATTCTGCGGTGTCTGAGCGCAGCGCTGAACGCCGCCGACAAGGAAGGCGCCCTTCTCGCCGCAGGCATCACTACGGCGTTTTTCCTCTACACCATCTTCAACATCGGGATGACGCTCGGCTTGATGCCGATCGTCGGAATCCCGCTTCCGCTGGTCAGCTACGGGGGGAGCGCTTCCATCTCGTCGTTCATCGCCATCGCCCTGGTATTGAACGTCGGCATGAGGAGAAGAAGTCTCACGCCCGCGTTCGGTTAGCCTCCCCTATTCCCCGTATTCGCTCTCGCCCGGAGGCGGGGACGCGAAACTGTTCCCGATGGCGATCACCGCGTCACGCCCGCCGTGCCGCTCGACAAGCGCCGCCTGCTCCGCCTTCGCGCGCTTGTCCACCTCCTCGGGGTCGAGGATCCGCAAAAGACATGCTTCGAGCGCCGAGAGAACGGACTGGTGGGCAGGGCTCCCGGAGAGGTCGTGACGCTCCTCGGGGTCGTCTTCCAGATCGAAGAGTTCGGGTTCATACCCCACGTAATGGATGTACTTGTAGCGCCCGCGTCGAACCATGAACATTCCCGTCCTGGCGCCGAGCGCATGGAATTCGCTGAAAATCTCGCGCTCGCGCTCATCGGGTTCGTTGGCGATCCGGAACAAGGAGTCGCCGTGCAGCGGCTCTTCCTCATGGCCCGCGAGCAAGCCCCCGCAATCGAGCGCCGTGGGATAGAGGTCGATGAGCGAGACCGGCGTTCGCGAAACCTTGCCCCTTGGAATATCCGGGCCCGATACGATGAGAGGCACGGCGACGGATTCCTCATACATGGTGGATTTTCCCCAAAGACCGCGCTCGCCCAGGTTGTCTCCATGATCGCTGGCGAAGAGCACCCGCGTGTTGTCCTTGAAACCCGATTCGTTCAGGGTTTTCAGGATTCTTCCGACGTTCGAATCCACGAAGCTGATCATGGCGAAATATGAAGCGAGGGCGACGCGGCGCTTGTGGTCGTCAAAATAATCATCGTACGGAGCGCATTCGTGGAGCGCGGCAATCCAGGGGTGCCAATCGTAACCGCCGGAAGGGTGCGGCCTGGGCAGCGGTATGTCTTCGAGCGGATAGAGGTCGTAGAACTCGGGCGGTCCGATGAAGGGAAAATGCGGGCACGTAAGCGAGACGAACAACGCCCATGGCCGCTCACCATCTTCCGTCGCTTGCCTGGCTATCCACTCACAGGCCATATCGGTGACTTGCCCGTCATAGGCGATATATTTGGAATCTCCCGGCCCGATGCGCTCGGCCATCCACTCCGGATGCTCCCTTGGCGGCAAACCCTTCTCGTCCCGAACCGCGCTGAAAATATCACCCACCCCCCCTTTGGGCAGATGCAGGGGTATGATCTGCTCGTCGAAACCGGCGGGAATCTCGGCGTTTCGGTAATGGAGCTTGCCGACCGAGGCGGTTCTCACACCTGCTTCCTGAAGCCGATGGCCCCAGCTCGGGGGCTCTCCTTCGTAGGGATGCGCATTGTCCCAGGCGCTGATTTCATGCACGTACCTGCCCGTGGCGAAACTCGCTCGGGCCGGCACACAGATGGGGCAGTTCGTATAGGCGCTCTCGAACCGCGTACCCGACTCGGCGAGCGCATCGATGTTCGGCGTTTTGACGAGCGGGTGCCCATAGCAGCCCATCATTTTTTGCGTGTGTTCATCGTCCATCAAGAGCAGGAAATTCATCGGTTCCATCCGCACGGCTCCCTGAATCGATTAGAAGAGGTCAAGAATCCGCAAGATAATATCTCCCGGAACGACAAATTGAAAATACCCTTTCGCCCGAATCAGGGGCAAAGCCCCCTCGTTCGATCCGGGCGCTCAATATGCGTCTACAGCCGTATGCAAGCGGGACGGCCCCCATTCTCGTATAGCTCGGTTGCCAATTCATCCCGTTTCCGTCATTATAAGGGATCGGTTCGCCCAGACCCCCAAAAGGCGCAGGTCGGGGACCAAAAGAAGAAAATACGCCTCCTCGCATTTGGCGAGAGGCTTTAACAGGTTGATTACAATGAGTTTAGACTACGCACGGGACGTTTTCCCCTTCGTCCAGAAACCATCGCGTTATCTGGGAAACGAGGTCAATTCGATCCGCAAAGACCTCGGCAGGGTCAGGAATCGCGTCGCCCTTGCCTTCCCGGATACCTATGAAGTCGGCATGTCTCACAACGGCATCCGCATACTCTATCACCTCCTCAACGAGGATGAAGAAGTCGCCGCCGAGCGGGTTTTCCTCCCCTGGGATGATTTCGAAACCATCCTGAGAAGCAAAAACGCGCCTCTGACCACCCTGGAGAGCCGGACACCCGTCCGGGAATTCCATATCCTGGGTATATCGCTTCTTTACGAACTGGCCGCCAGCAACGTCGTCTTGCTACTGGATTTGGCCGGTATCCCCAGACGCGCCACACAAAGAAGGAGAGAAGACCCGCTCGTCATTGCGGGCGGTCCCGTGACGTTCAACGTAGAGCCGATGGCGCCTTTTTTTGACGCCGTCGCCCTCGGCGACGGGGAAGAACTCTTCCCGGAGGTCATCAAGGCCCATGAAAGGTGGCGGGAAGCGAACGCGTCGAGAGAAGCGCTGCTTGATATGCTGGAGAAGATTGACGGGGTCTACGTGCCGAGTCGCTATGTGGTCGAGCACCAGCCCGACGGTGAGGTCAAGGGTTTCCGTCACGTCAGCGGACACCGGGAACCCGTACTGGCGTGCGTGCTGGAGGATTTGAACGATTCGCCCCACCCCACGCAGCCCATCGTTCCCTACACCCAGGTGGTGCACGACCGGGTGACGCTCGAGGTGCAGCGCGGCTGCACACGCGGGTGCCGTTTTTGCCATGCGGGGATGGTCTATCGCCCCGTTCGGGATCGAGACCCGCACAAAGTTCTCGAACTCGCCGAGGAATCCCTCAGAAATACGGGTTATGAGGAAATCAGCCTCTCGTCGCTTTGCATCGCCGACTACCAGCCCCTGAAGGGCCTGGTTCCCCGCATGATGGAGCGTCTCGCCCCGATGCAGACCTCCATCTCCCTGCCTTCCCTGCGTGTGGGAGCGATGAGCCCGGATCTCCTGGCCCAGATTGCGCGGGTACGCCGCACGGGCTTCACCCTGGTGCCCGAGGCCGGCAGCGAACGCCTGCGCAACGTCATCAACAAGGTGTTGACCGAAGCTGACCTCAAGCGAAACCTGCAGGACATCCTCGACACCGGCTGGCCGGGCGTGAAGTTCTATTTCATGCTCGGTCTCCCCACCGAGAATTTCGACGATTTACAGGAAATGGCGGACATGCTCATGTCCTGCATGAAGATGCGCTCGCGCGAGACGGGCGAGCCGTTCCGCTTCATCAACGTCAGCCTTTCCACCTTCGTGCCGAAGCCCCACACGCCGTTCCAGTGGTTTCCCCAGAACACGAAAGAGGAAATCAAGGCGAAACTCGATTTCATCAAACGGGCTGTGCCTGACAGGCGGATCAAGCTGCACTGGTCGAACCCCGAGCACAGTTTTCTGGAAGCGGTCATCTCGAAAGGCGACCGCCGCCAGGCGGACGTCATCGAGACGGCGGTCGACATGGGATGCAAATTCGACGGCTGGATGGAGTTTTTCGACTACGGAAAATGGATGGCCGCTTTTGAAACACATGGTCTCGACCCGGAGTGGTACGCATACCGCGAAATACCCGAAGATGCGCCCCTGCCCTGGGACCACCTCGACTGCGGCGTAACCAAGGAGTACCAACTCGCCGACTGGAAACGATCTCTTCGCGAGGTCACCATCGGCGATTGCCGCTATGAGGCGTGCGGCCAATGCGGGATTCTGGATAAATACAAGGGCATCAAATACCACTACGAAAAGCCCTTGCCGCTCGAGAACTCCCCTCTCACTGTCATCAACGCGCCCGTTCAGGCGGCGGATCTGTCGCCCGGGCAAGACATTGCTCCTGCCGAGCCGGTGGAACTCGCGATCGCCAAAGCCCGGCCCGAGACGCAGCGCCCCAGACAAAAGAAGCGCAAGAGCGCCGCTCGGGAATCCGGCCCCGTACCGGTGGGTTTCGAGGGGGCACACGAGGACAACCCCGGCCTCGCCGAAGAACAGCCCGACGCGCCCATCCGCAAATTCAGGTTCATCTACGAAAAATCCGGGGACCTGCGCTTTTTGAGTCACCTGGAGATTTTGAGAACCTTCATCCGCGCCATTCAGCGCGCGGGCTATCGCCTCGAACATTCCAGAGGCTTCAACCCGCACCCGAAAATCGTCTTCTCCCATGCACTGCCCGTAGGGGTGGAAAGCCGCGCGGAAGTGGTGGATTTCTCACTGTTGGAGGTCAACGGACAAATCCGGCTGCGTGATTTATTCCAAAACCTGAAGCGAGAACTGCCCCGAGGCCTCAAACCCCGCTCGGGATGGCGCATCGAGAAGAAAGCGACTTCGTCCGCCAATGCGCTCAGCGCCGCGACCTATGAAATCTCTTTGCCCCGAAAAGACCTCGACTTGCCCGAAGCGCCGGGTTCGCAGATCGAAACCGTCATCGGAGACTTCATGGATGAGGAGTGCATCGAAATAACGCGCGAGCACAAAGGAAAGATAAAACATTTCGACGCACGGCCATCCATCGCTCGCTTTTCGCTCGAACCATCGACGAACGCCGTCATTCGCCTGCACCTTACACTGCGCTATGGGGACGGCATCAAGCCGAAAGTGACGGAAATTCTCGCCAGGTGCTTCGGGTTGTCTCCCGAGGCGTGCCTGAGAACCCGGATTCGGAAAATCGCCGTCCACTGGAGAGCGGGGACGCCCCGCGCGATAGAACATGCCGTCTGAAATCGTCATCAACGCCGAGCCGTTCGAGACGCGAATCGCCCTGCTCGAAAACGGAGTAGCGGCCGAGCTTTATATCGAACGCGAAAGCGGAAAAAGCATCGTCGGCAACATATACAAGGGAAAAGTGACGAAAGTGCTGCCGGGAATGCAGGCGGCGTTCGTGGACATCGGGCTGGAAAAGGCGGGCTTTCTCTACGTGAGCGACGTCGATACCATCGAGTCCATCGAGAATTACAGAAAATTTGCGGCTGAACAATCAGAAGATGACGATGACCTGGACTTTGAAGGCAACGACTTCGGTAACGGAGACGACTTCGGCAACGGGGCCGGGCACGAAGGCGGCAAGGGCGAACAGCGAAACGGCTCGCATCGAAACCTCATCGGCAGGCGCCCCCGCCGCTGGGAGGAAGAGCGCCACATCGAGGATTTGCTCAAAGACGGCCAGGACGTCATCGTCCAGGTCAGCAAGGAGCCCTTGGGCACCAAAGGATCCCGGCTGACGAGCTACATCACGTTGCCCGGCCGATACGTGGTCTACATGCCCACGATCAAGCAAATCGGTATCAGCCGTCGAATCGAAAACGAAGAAGAGAGGAAGAGACTCAAAAAGCTCGTCCGCAAGAACCGCCAGCCCGGCGCCGGATACATCGTGCGCACGGCGAGCGAAACCATGCCCGCCCAGGACATCGAAGCCAACGTGAATTTCCTGCACGCGCTCTGGGAAGATATTCTGGTCAAAAACGAATCGGCTTCCTCACCATCGCGGATTCATTCGAACCTGAGCATCATCGAGCGGACCGTAAGGGATTTGTTCAATTCCTCCGTAGACAGAATGATCATCGACGACAAGGAACAATACCTGAAGACCAGGGAATTCCTGCAAAGCTACTATCCGCATCTCGTTCCCAAACTCCAGCGCTACGACGGCGATGAGCCGATATTCGATTATTTCGGCGTCGAGCTCGAACTCGAGCGCGCTCTGGGCCAGCGCGTGTGGCTCAGGAACGGCGGCTATATCGTGATCGATCAGACCGAGGCGCTTACGACGATCGACGTCAACACCGGACGATTCGTGGGCAAGAAGAGCCCCGAAGAGACGATTCTCCAAACCAATCTGGAGGCGGTGCGCGAAATCGTGTCCCAATTGCGCTTGCGCAACCTGGGCGGAATCATCATCGTCGATTTCATCGACATGGAGAAAGAGGAAAACAAAGAAAAAGTATTCAACACCTTCAAGGAGGAGCTCAGAAAGGACCGCTCGCGCACCAACATCTTGAAGATAAGCGAACTCGGGCTCGTCGAGATGACCCGAAAGCGCGTCCGCGACAGCATCCAGAGAACGCTCTGCACGGCATGCCCCTATTGCGAAGGACGCGGACAGGTGAAATCCGCGATCTCGGTGAGCTATGAAGCCATGCGAGAGGTGCGCCGGATGAGAAGAGCGCACAAGGACGCCGCAAAATTCCTCATCAACGTCCACCCCGAGGTCGTGGACATCCTCCTGGACGAAGAAAGAAGAAACGTGGAAGAGCTCGAAAACATGCTCAACATACAACTCGTCATCAAAGGCGACGCCGAACTGCATCGTGAAGGCTTCGAGGTCGTCCGTTTATAATGAGGCGCCCTGCGTTTTTTACGTGATCTTGCCGCCCTGAGGACAGATGACATGCGGCGGAGTGTATGCGCATTGGCATTCGCCATGATGGCAGCGGGGTGCGCCAATTTTGCACAACTGAACCCGGAAACCGCTCCACCGGAGGCGCCCCGGAACGCCCCGGACGCCAAGGCGCTTGCAAAGGAATTGTCCTCCGCCAGGGAGCGCAATGCGCGTATCGAAGCCCAACTGTCCGAATCCGCCGGGAAGATCGAGGCGCTCACCAGGACCGTTGGGGATCTGCAAAAGAAAAACAGCGCCCTGGAAGCCACCGTGGAAAGGCTGAGGCGCGAAAACATCATCGCAAAGAGCTTCTCGGCTCCCCCATCCCCCCGGAGAAGGACGGGAGCGCCGAAACCATCGTCTCCCAAACCCTCGCCCGGAACACACGCCGCAAAGGCGAAAGTCGCCTCCATCACCCCGCAGGCGCTCTACAACAAGTCGTATCGCGCCGTCAGGGACGGGAAGAACGAGGAGGCCGTTCGCGGGTTTCGCCGTTTCCTGGGCCTGTTTCCCAAAAATCAGTTGGCGCCCCATTCCCGGTACTGGCTCGGGGAGGCCTACTACGCGCTCAAGCGATACCCCGAGGCGCTGGATGAGTTTCAGGGCCTCATTACGAAACACCCCAAGAGCCGTAAAGTTCCCGACGCCTATTACAAGCGGGGACTCACCTATATCCGGCGCGGGTTGCCACTCAACGCTACGCTTGAATTCGAAAATCTGGTCGAAAAATTCCCCGCGCATCCACTGTCCAAAAAGGCGAAGGTCCAACTTCAAAATCTCGAGTACTACACGCGAAAAAAACCCTGATGGGGATAAATCGGCGATTCACCGATCGCCCCGGTTTTTTCCGCGCATTGACACAAGATACAGACTCCGTGTTATGGATCCGGGGGTGATTAACGCCGGAGATAGTGAATGAGCACCTGGAACCCATTGATGCGCTCAAAGAACCGGGATCCCCTGAGCGAAGCCGATGCCTGGCTTGTCCTGCAAACCCTGCCGGGCATGACTCCCGAGCGCCTGAGCCGCCTCACGGAAGCATTCGAACACCCTGCGGAGGCCTTCGAAGCGTCCCCGGACGTGTTCGCGCGCCTTTGCGGCCGAAAAGCGCGTGAAGTTCTCGAAAAGGATTCTCCCGACGATTTGGCCGCCACAATCCGCCAGGAGGCTTCGAAACTGGGCGCAGGAATCATCACGCGCGATTCCGCCCGGTATCCTGAATCCCTGCGCGAGATTTACGCCCCTCCGGGCGCGTTTTTCACCGAGGGCGAAATCCTCGCCGAGGATCGTCTCGCCGTCGCCATCGTCGGCATGCGGCGTCCGACCGATTACGGGAGGCGGGTGGCGAGGCAGCTTGCCGCCGATCTCGCCAGGAGGGGAATCACCATCGTCAGCGGAATGGCCTACGGGGTCGATGCGGAAGCGCACAAGGCCACGCTGGATGCGGGAGGCAGAACCATCGCCGTCCTCGGGTGCGGTCTGACCCAGAACTATCCCGCCGACCATAAGGAACTCCGAGGGGAGATCGCCGCTCAGGGCGCCGTGGTATCGGAATTTCACCTTCGCACCCATCCGAGAAAAGAGAACTTTCCGAGAAGAAACCGCCTCATCAGCGGTTTGTCTTTGGCGACGGTCGTCGTCGAGGCCGCGCAGCGAAGCGGTGCGCTCTTGACCGCCCGGCTGGCGCTTGAGCAGGGACGCGAGGTAATGGCCGTTCCCGGGCCCGTCCATACCCAGAAAAGCGCCGGCTGCCATCGCCTTCTCAAAGAAGGGGCGCATCTGGTGGAAAATGCGGACGATATCATCAACGCCCTTCCAGAGTACGTCCGAAATATGCTAGATAATCCAGCGCAGATTCGAGTCAGGGCGTTGCCCCCTGAAAAAAGCGAAGCTGCAAAGGCAACGCCGCATCCGAATCTCACGGATGATGAAAATGCGCTTTTAACCTTACTGGAGAACGGGGACAACACCATCGAGGGACTGACCCGACAACGGGGGCTGCCTGCGCAGGAAGTTTCATCCGCCTTGTTGCGCCTGGAGTTGGAAGGCCTCGTGAGGCAAACGACCTCGGGCATGTACGAACGGGTTTAATGATCGAGCGATCGGCTCATCGTCGAGGAGGAATTCCAGATTTGACGAATTGGCCCGCGAAGCGCAAGCGATCGCAAGTCGATATACAATTGCCGCCCATCAGGATATTTCACCCGCAGACGGCGCCCCGAGCGACAATCCGCGGGCATGAGAAATAAATGACCAATAAAAAGAACCCGAAAAGAGCGGCCCCGAAACGCGCTCCTTCCAGGAGCAATACCCGGCAGTCCGCGCCCAAGCTCCTTATCGTGGAGTCGCCGACGAAAGTACGCACCATCCAGAAATTCCTGGGTGCGGATTTCGACATCCTCGCATCGCGCGGCCATGTGCGGGACTTGCAGAAAACGGGTGAGCGCAAAATGGGAATAGACGTTCACAACGACTTCAAGGCCGATTACGGCGTCATCCAGGGAAAAGCGAAGACAATAGATCAGTTGCGCAAAGCGGCCACGGCGGCGAAAGAGATTTATCTGGCCCCGGACCCGGACCGCGAGGGTGAGGCCATCGCCTGGCATATCCAGGAGCTCCTCGGGGGTTCCGATGCGGAAAATAAATTCTACCGGGTGACGTTCAACGAGATCACGAAGCGCGCGGTGCAGGAGGCGCTCTCGCAGCCCGGGCGAATCGATCAGAGAAAAGTGGACGCGCAGGAAACCCGCAGAAAACTGGACAGAATCGTGGGCTTCAAGCTCTCCGGCGAAATTCTCTGGAACAAGGTCGCTTTCGGGCTCAGCGCGGGCCGGGTGCAGTCGGTCGCGCTCAAACTGATATGTGAGCGCGAAGACGCGATAGAGGCCTTCGAGCCGAAAGAATACTGGAGCATCACGGCGCATCTCGAAAAAGCAGGCTTCGAGCCGCCGTTTGAAGCCAAACTGCACCGAATCGACGGAAAAGAGGCGGAAATTCCGAACGAAGCCAGGGCGATGGAGTTGGCGGAAAAAATAGCGGCCTCCGCCTTGCGGGTTTCCAGGGTAGAGAGAAAAGAGCGCCGGCGCAGACCACCCGCTCCCTTCATCACCAGCACCCTCCAGCAGGAAAGCTCCGGCAAATTGCGCTACGGCGCGAAAAAGACCATGAGCATCGCCCAGTCATTGTATGAAGGGGTGAATTTAGGACGCGAAGCGGGAAACGTCGGCCTCATCACCTATATGCGGACGGATTCCGTGCGACTCGCGCCCGAGGCCGTCACCGCGGCGCGCGCCTATATCGAGACGCAATACGGCCAAGACCACCTCCCCCGCAAGCCTAACGTCTTCAAGACGAGAGAGACGGCCCAGGACGCGCACGAGGCGATTCGGCCGACCGACGTCGGACTCACGCCCGATAAGGTGCGCGCTTTCCTGAAACCCGAACAATTCTCCCTCTACAGCCTCATCTGGCGGCGCTTCCTCGCGAGCCAGATGGCGCCCGCCGTCTATGATCAGACGAGCGTGGACATCACGCCTGACGGCCAGGCGGCGAGTAACGCGGAGGATGAGGTGCTCCTCCTGCGGGCAAGCGGTTCCGTCTTGAAATTCAAAGGTTTCTTAAGGGTATATGAAACCAATTTCGAGCCCGGGATCGGCGCGGACACCCCGAAAGCCAAGCCATCCAACTCGGAGCAGGACAGGCTCCTGCCGCCTCTCGAGGACGGCGACCCCCTATCGTTCATCAAATCCGAATCCGCGCCCACCGGCGTCGCCGCCGAGCAGCACTTCACCCAGCCTCCGCCCCGCTACACGGAAGCCTCTTTGGTGAAAGAGCTCGAAGAAGACGGCGTGGGTCGCCCCAGCACCTATGCGAGCATCCTGGACACCCTGGAGAAACGCAAATACGTCACCATCGAGAGAAGGCGCAGGCAATTTACGCCCTCCTCCCTTGGCCGGGAGGTGAACCGTCTCCTCATCCAGGGTTTTCCCGACCAGATCGACGTGGGCTTTACGGCGAAGATGGAAAAATACCTGGACGACATCGAGAAAGGGACGACGCCGTGGCTGCCCGTGATGAGAGATTTTTACGATAGTTTCGACCAGAAGATTCAGACAGCCAAAAAGGAACTGCCGAATCTCAAGACCAAAGGAGAGCCTATCGGCAGGAATTGTCCCGAATGCGAGCGTGAGCTGGTGAAGAAATTCAGCAGAAACGGCTGGTTTATTTCCTGTTCGGGATACCCGAGTTGTCGTTACTCGGAGAACATTCCCACCGAGGGCGAGCCCGAGCCGGAAGCGGCGGAAGAGTTGGCCCGCATCGAGGAACTCGCTCAGCCTTGCGAAGAGTGCGGCGCGCCCATGCAGGCGAAACGAGGGCCCTTTGGATTATATCTGTCCTGTACGGCATTTCCCGACGCGCACAAGAAAAGAAAAGCGCTCGGCAATGGACAGGCAGCCGCCGCTCCTAAATCCACCGGCGTGTCCTGCCCCACAGAGGGTTGCGCCGGAGAACTGGTCGAGCGGCGTTCCCGCCGCACCGGAAAGCCATTCTATGGGTGTAATCGCTTCCCGGCGTGCAAGACGGTCGCCTGGGACTGGCCCGTGGCTCAGCCCTGCCCCTCTTGCGGGCATCCCATCCTCACCGTCAAAACGACCAAGAGAAACGGGAACAGGCTTGTTTGCCCTCAAAAAGAGTGCGGATACGCGGTAGAATGTCCCCCTGAACTCATCGAACGGATGGAAGCCTCAAAAACCACTCCCGCCCAGGAGGCTTCGGCTTGAGCGAAAGGTTGCGGATCATCGGCGGTGGCCTGGCAGGCTGTGAAGCCGCCTGGCAGGCGGCCAAACGGGGCGTCGAGGTCGACCTTTACGAGATGCGCCCCCACAAAAAAACGCCGGCTCATGAAACCAGCGGGTTGGCCGAACTCGTCTGCTCGAATTCGTTCCGCTCGAATTCGGTGGAAAACGCCTCCGGCCTGCTCAAAGAAGAGATGCGAAAACTCGATTCGCTCATCCTGCGAGGCGCGGATTCCTGCCGGGTTCCCGCAGGCCTGGCGCTGGCCGTCGATAGGGCGTCTTTCAGCCGGACGATCACCGAAGCGATCGAAAACGATCCGAGAATCACCGTCCACAGAGAAGAAATCAGGGATTTGGAGGATAAAACCCTCACCATCGTCGCCACCGGTCCGCTGACGAGCGATTCCCTCTCCGCAGAAATCGCCCGCCTGACGCAAGGCAAGTACCTGTATTTCTATGACGCCATCTCGCCCATCCTGCACGCGGACAGCATCGACATGTCTGTGGCGTTCATGGGCTCGCGCTACGGAAAGGGCAACGAAGAAGGCGAAGAGGGCGATTACCTCAACCTGGGCCTCAACGAATCGCAGTATTACCGATTCGTCGAGGAACTGCTCGAGGGCGAGAAAATTCCCCTTCGGGAATTCGAGCGCGCCATCTATTTCGAGGGCTGTTTGCCTCTCGAAGAAATGGCCGCCCGCGGAAAAGACACCCTGGCGTTCGGGCCCATGAAGCCCGTGGGCCTCGAACATCCCGGCACGGGAGAGACCTACTGCGCGGTCGCCCAGCTCAGGCGCGAGGATTTGACGGGGGATTATTTCTCCATGGTGGGCTTTCAGACCAGGTTGCGCTATCCGGAGCAAAAGCGCATCTTCTCGACGCTCCCCGCTCTCGAGAATGCGCGTTTTCTGCGCTACGGAAGTCTCCACCGGAACACCTACATCAATGCGCCGCGCCTGATGCGGATAACCTTGCAACTCAAGCGTCACCCGCATGTCTTCATGGCGGGCCAACTCACCGGCGTCGAAGGATACCTCGAATCGGCCGCCATCGGCCTGATCGCCGGAATCAACGCGGCAGCCACCATGCAGGGAGAACCCATCACTCCCCCGCCCGCAACGACGGCGCTCGGCGCCTTGAACCGCTACATCATCGAAGCGAACCCCAGAAACTTCCAGCCCATGAACATCAACTACGGCCTCTTCCCGCCCCTGGAAAAGCGCGTTCCCAAGAAATTCAGAAAAAAGCACGTCACGAATCGCGCCATCGAGGATTTGGAGCAATGGCGAAGCAAACTCGCCGCATCAACAGTCTGAGCGAAGCCCGGGGACTTTTTGAAGCGCACCTGCGCGACGAGCGCGACAGTTCGGAACACACGCTTCGCGCATACGTAGCAGACTTGCAGGACTTCGATGAATTCCTCACCGATTGGGCGCAAAAACCGGTTCCGCTCGACCAGGTCGATTCTTTGGCCGTTCGCGGGTACCTCGGATTTTTGTACCGCAAGGGAGTTTCTTCAACGACCGTGAACCGGCATCTGTCGAGCATACGCAGCCTCTTTCGGTTTTTAAGGCGAGAGGGCTTCTCCGTAACCGACCCGGCGGGGGAAGTACCCTCTGCCAAAGAAAACAGGCCTTTGCCGACCTTCCTGCCCGTGGATGACGCCGTCCGCCTCATGGAGTTGCCCGACACGTCCACCCCCGAGGGCAAGCGGGACAAGGCGATCTTCGAGCTTCTCTACGGCTCGGGCCTGCGGGTCAGCGAATTGACGGGGCTGAACCGCTCCGATTTGAGCATGGAGGAAAGGCTCATCCGCGTTCGCGGCAAAGGAAGGAAAGAGAGAATCGTGCCCATCACCAAGGAGGCGGCGAAGGCCGTAGACAACCATCTCGCTCAAGAAGAAATAGCTCCTCACGAGGATACGCCCCTTTTTCTCAACAAGCGGAACAAGCGGATTTCCCCGGCCTTGGTACGCTCTATTTTCCGCGCGTATGAAAAAAAGGGAGGTTTCAGCTATCATTTCACTCCGCATGCCCTCCGCCATACGGCGGCGACGCATCTGCTGGAGAGCCAGGAGGCCGACCTTCGCTCGATTCAGGAACTGTTGGGACACGCGAGCCTCTCCACGACGCAAAGATATACGCAGGTGGATTTCTCGCACCTGCGCGCCGTGTATGACGACGCGCACCCCAGGGCGAAGATGAAACCCGATCGAGGACGATAGATGACGACGCCAGGTGAAATTATCCGCTCCACGACCATTCTCGCGCTGCGCTACAAGGGACGAACGGCCTTGGGCGGGGACGGGCAGGTCACCATGGGAAACGCGGCGGTGAAGCACGGCGCCGTGAAAATCCGAAAGCTCGGCGACGGGAAAGTGCTGGCCGGTTTCGCGGGTTCGGCTTCCGACGCCATCGCCCTGTTCGAGCGCTTCGAGGGAAAACTCGAAGAATACCGGGGGAACCTGTCCCGCGCCGCCGTGGAGATGGGCAAGGACTGGCGGACGGACAGGGTCCTTCGCCGCCTGGAAGCCCTTCTGGCGGTGGCGGATAAAGAAACCTCGCTCATCCTCTCGGGTACGGGCGACATCATCGAGCCCGATGACGGCGTGCTCGGGATCGGCAGCGGCGGCCCCATGGCCATCGCCGCTGCGCGCGGTATGCTGAGTCTGGAGCCTGACTTCAGCGCCGATGAAATCGTAAGAAAATCTCTGGAAATCGCCGCTGACATCTGCGTCTACACCAACAGCAACATTTCAGTGGAAACCCTTTGATGGAAAATCTCACACCAGCACGAATCGTCGAGGAGCTCGACCGCTACGTCGTCGGCCAGAAGGACGCCAAACGTGCAGTGGCGGTTGCGCTCAGAAACCGCTGGCGCAGGCAGCAACTACCGCCCGAGATGGCGGAGGATGTGGCGCCGAAGAACATCATCATGATAGGCCCAACCGGCGTCGGAAAAACCGAGATCGCAAGGCGCCTGGCCAAGCTCGCGAAAAGCCCGTTCATCAAGGTCGAGGCCAGTAAATTCACCGAGGTGGGCTACGTGGGCCGGGACGTGGAGAGCATGATTCGCGACCTCGTCGAACTGGGGCGCAACATCGTTCAGGAAGAACAGCGCGATATCAACAAGACCAAAGCCCAGGAGCTGGCCGAAGAGCGCCTTCTCGACCTTCTGCTGCCTCATCCCCCCGGATTCGGCGACATGGACGAACGCGGGCAATCCAAGGACCCGCTCGGGGAGGAGAGTTATCAGAGGACGCGGGAGAAGTTTCGCGCCCTGCTGCTCGAGGGGAAGCTCGACGACCGGGAAGTGGAGATAGAAGTCGCGGATAGGGGCCCGGAAATTCACTTCATGGGCGGGAGCGATCTGGAGCAGATCGGCATCAACATGAAGGAAATCATGGGAAACTTCATGCCCCAGGCCCCCAAGAGCAGACGCATGAAGGTGCCCGAGGCTTTCGAGTATCTCGCGCAGGAAGAAGCGGACAAACTCATCGACTCGGACAGCCTGAACGCCGAGGCCATCGAGCGCACCGAGCAGTCCGGCATCGTCTTTCTCGATGAAGTGGACAAGGTCGCCGCCCAGAACAACGGCAGAGGCGGCCCCGATGTCTCGCGTGAAGGCGTACAAAGAGACCTCCTCCCCATCGTGGAAGGCTCCACCGTACAAACCAAGTACGGCCCGGTGAAAACGGACCACATCCTCTTCATCGCGGCGGGAGCGTTCCACATGGCCAAACCCTCGGACCTCCTGCCCGAACTCCAGGGCCGCTTCCCCATCCGCGTGGAACTCGACTCCCTGGACCGCGACGATTTCATCCGCATTCTCCAGGAACCCGAAAATGCGCTCGTGCGGCAATACCCCGCCCTTCTGGCGACCGAGGGCGTAGGCATCACCTTCGGGGAAGACGCCGTCAAGGAAGTGGCCGACTTCGCCTTCCGCATCAACGAGCAGACCGAGAACATCGGCGCCAGAAGACTCCACACCATCATGGAGCGGCTTCTCGAGGAAATTTCCTTCCGGGCGCCCGAGATGTCCGGCGAAAACGTGGAGATAGACGCCGCCTACGTGCGCGAGCGCCTGAGCGACATCGTCGAAGACCTTGACTTGAGCCGCTATATTCTCTAAACCTTCTGCCCTTCCCCGTTGGCCTCGCGCCATGGGGGAGTGTATATTTCTCGGCTTGTGACGAGAGACCCGTATCTCATTCTTCGTTTTTGAAGGCTCGGACATGGAACCAAGAGACAGGGCGGCGACGCTGGTTGAAGCGCTGCCCTACATCCAACAGTTCGCGGGAAAGACCATCGTCGTCAAATACGGCGGCGCGGCGCAGGTGCAGCCCGCGCTTCACGCTCCCTTCGCCCAGGACATCGTGCTTCTCAAGTACGTGGGAATCAACGTGGTCGTCGTCCACGGCGGCGGTCCTCAAATCGGCGAGACCCTCAAGAAAATCGGCAAGACCAGCGAGTTCATCGAAGGCCTCCGGGTAACGGACGAGGAAACGGTCGGCGTGGTGGAGATGGTGCTTTCCGGCGCCACGAACAAGAGCATCGTGAGGCTCATCAACCGGCACGGAGGAAACGCCGTGGGCCTTTCCGGCTCGGACGCCGGCCTCACGACGGCGAAGAAATTGATCATGAGCAGAAAAGGACCGGGCGGAGAAGACGTGGAGTATGACTTGGGGCGCGTCGGCGAGGTGCTGGCGATAAAGCCCGACATCATCCACCATCTCACCGACGGCGGTTTCATCCCCGTCATCGCTCCCTTGGGCGTTGGGGAGGACGGCAACGTCTACAACATCAACGCCGACTCGGCCGCCGGCGCCATCGCGGGCGCGCTTCATGCGGAAAAATTCATCCTCCTGACGGACGTACCGGGCATACTGGACGATGACGAGAACCTCATCAGCACCATCAGGCGCGATGACGTCAAAAGGCTCAAGGAAGAGAAAATCATCACCGGCGGGATGATCCCGAAAGTCGACGCGTGTCTGGACGCGCTCTCATCGGACGTCACGAAAACGCACATCGTGGACGGCCGGGTTCCGCACGCGGTTTTGCTCGAAGTGTTCACGGATGAAGGCGTGGGCACGCAAATCGTCAGATAGTTTCTTTTTGGGGAAAAGCATGGACAACGCCACATTGATCTCGGACGCCGAACTCAACGTCGCCCCCACGTACGGGCGCTACCCCATCGCGTTGGTCCGCGGCGAGGGATGCCGCGTCTGGGATGCGGACGGAAAAGAATATCTGGATTTCGTATCCGGTCTGGCGGTGTGTAACCTCGGGCATTGCCACCCGGGCGTCGTCTCCGCCATCAGGGAACAGGCCGGAAAGCTCATCCACGTCTCGAACCTCTACCACATCGAACCCCAGATCGATCTGGCGAAGAAGCTCAACCGGCTTTCTTTCGGGGATAAGGCGTTTTTCTGCAACAGCGGCACGGAGGCCGTCGAGGCGGCGCTCAAGCTCGCCAGAAAGTATTCGTTCCAGAAATACGGGGAAGGCCGCCACGAGATACTGAGCTTCGACATGAGCTTTCACGGCCGCACCATGGCGTCTCTCACCGCCACGGGCCAGGCGAAGTTTCACGGGGCGTTCAAGCCGCTGCTCCCCGGTTTCCGCTACATGCCCTTCGGCGACGTGGAGTCGGTGGCCGCCTCGGTTTCGGAGCAGACCTGCGCCATCATGGTGGAGCCCATCCAGGGCGAAGGCGGCGTGAACGTACCGCCCGATGGCTATCTCAAGGGTTTGCGGGAGATATGCGACGCGAACGATTTGTTGCTGTTGTTCGATGAGGTCCAGGTCGGTCTGGGCAGGACGGGGAAACTCTGGGCATACGAACACGAGGGCGTGGCGCCCGACGCCATGAGCCTGGCGAAGGCCCTGGCGGGCGGCACGGCCATCGGCGCGCTGGTCGCCTCGGACAAGGCCATGGCGTTCGAGCCCGGCGATCATGCAGCGACGTTCGGAGGCAACCCCCTGGCCACCGCCGCGGGCTGCGCCGCGGTGGACGCCATCACCGCGCCCGGCTTCCTGGAGCACGTGCAGGAGATGGGAGCCTACGCCAACGCAGGCCTCGAGGAACTGGCGAAGCGGCACGCCATCATCAAGGATATCCGGGGCAAGGGGCTGATCATCGGCTGCGAGGTCGACGTGGACGCGACTTCCATCGTCACGAAGGGACTCGAAGCGGGCTTTTTGCTCAACGTGGCCGTCCAGAAAGTCATCCGGCTCATTCCCCCCCTCGTCGTGGAAAAAGAGATGATCGACAAGCTGATGAATTTCCTCGATGAGGCGCTGGCGGATCTGGCGAAATGAAAAAGTTTGATTATCTGACCGGCGCGGAACTGAGCGCCGCGCAAACGCTGGAACTCATCGAGGAGGCGCTCGTCCAGAAAAAAGAAACCATGCAGGGGAAACTACGCCCCGCGCTGGCGGGAAAGAACTTTGCGCTCATCTTTGAGAAGCACTCCACGAGGACGCGGGTTTCCTTCGAGGCGGGTCTCACCCAACTGGGGGCCAGCACCATTTTCCTGGCGCCGAACGACACGCAGATCGCCCGGGGGGAAACCCCTGCGGACAGCGCCAGGGTTTTGAGTGAATACGTGGACGGCATCGTCGTCAGAACCTATGCGCATGCGCGCGTGGAGGAAATCGCCGCGAACGCGAGCGTTCCCGTCATCAACGGCCTGACGGACCTGCACCACCCCTGCCAGGCGCTCGCCGATTTCCTGACGATGAGAGAGCACTACGGTACGCTGGAGGGACTGAAGCTCGCCTACCTGGGCGACGGGAACAACGTACTGCATTCGCTGCTGATCGTGGGCGCTTTGGTCGGCGTCGACGTCAGCGCGGCGTGTCCGGAAGGCTACTGGCCCGATTCGGGAATTCTGGAGCTGGCCCGGGGTTCGGCGGAAAAATCGAACGCGCGAATCCACGTCACCGAGGACGCGGCAGAAGCATGCGCGGGCGCCCACGCCGTCTACACGGACGTGTGGGCCTCCATGGGACAGGAAGACGAGAACGAGCGCCGCCAGAAAGCCCTGGCCCCATACCAGGTGAACGAGGAAGTATTCCGGGCGGCTCATGAGAACGCCGTATTCATGCACTGCCTTCCCGCCCACAGGGGGGAGGAGGTGACGGCGGACGTCATCGACGGCCCCCGCAGCGTCGTTTTCACGCAGGCCGGAAATCGCCTCCACGCCCAGAAGATTCTCCTTCAAATTCTAGCCGGAGGAAATGATGGCGCCTAAGCCGAGCAGGGTAGTCCTCGCCTATTCAGGAGGGCTGGACACCTCCGTCATGCTCAAGTGGATCAAGGAAACATACGACTGCCCCGTCGTGGCCTTTGCGGCGGACGTCGGCCAGGGCGCGGGTGAACTCGACGGTCTGGAGGAAAAGGCGCTGGCCACGGGTGCGGAGTCCTGCCACATCCTGGACTTAAGGGAGGAATTCGCGCGCGACTATATCTTCCCCATGCTGCGCGCCGGCGCCGTTTACGAGGGCGCCTATCTGCTGGGAACGTCCATCGCCCGGCCCCTCATCGCGAAAGGCCACATGGACGTTCTCAAGAAAACGGGGGGCGACGCCGTCGCCCACGGCGCGACGGGCAAGGGAAACGACCAGGTGCGCTTCGAGCTGACGTACGCCTCCATCGACCCAGACGTCGCCATCATCGCGCCCTGGCGCGACTGGGACTTCGGGGGGCGCTCCCACCTCATCGCCTACGCGGAAAGACACGGCATACCGATACCCGTGACAGCGGAAAAACCCTACTCGATGGACAGGAACCTCCTGCACATCAGTTTCGAGGGCGGCGTTCTGGAAGACCCCTGGGCGGAGCCACCCGAGGATATGTACGTCTTGAGCGTATCGCCCGAAAAAGCGCCCGACGCGCCCGAATACGTTGAAATCGAATTCGAGAAGGGCGACCCCGTGGCGCTGAACGGGGAGACCCTCTCGCCGGTCGCCATGATGGAGCAATTAAACGCCCTGGCGGGCGTGCACGGCGTGGGCCGGGTCGATCTGGTGGAAAACCGCTTCGTGGGCATGAAGAGCAGGGGCGTATACGAAACACCCGCAGGTACGGTTCTGCACGCGGCGCGCCGGGCCGTGGAATCCCTCACGATGGACAGGGAAGTCATGCAGCTGCGCGATTCCCTGATCCCCAAATACGCGCAACTCGTCTACAACGGCTTCTGGTTCGCGCCCGAGCGGGAATTCCTGCAGTCCGCCATCGACGGGGCTGCGGAATCGGTCTGCGGCATGGCCCGTGTGAAGCTCTACAAGGGGTCTTGCATCGTCGTCGGGAGAAAAGCGCCCGAGAACCTGACTCTCTACCGTTCCGACCTCGCCACCTTCGAGGAAGACGCCGTGTATTCCCAAAAAGACGCGGAAGGGTTCATTCGCCTGAACGCCTTGCGGCTGCGGGTGCGCGCGCAGCGCGATTCCCAATAAAATTCCAGGACTTAGAACCTAAGATTGCACGGAATCTTCTGTTGGGTGAGGACGCCGAACGAAGAATTCATGATCCGGGCGCGGATGGGTAAATGCTCTAGCGAGCCGTAACCCCCTGCCCTGTCCCAAGGTATATGTCAGGCTTTGGCGGCGGAACTTCTCTTGCGTCCGGAGCCACGGCGCGCCGTCTCCGGCCATGCCAGCAGGATGGGACTCGCCACGTAGATAGAGGAATACGTACCGGCCGCGATGCCCACTGCGAGGGCGAACGCCACGTCGGAGATGATGTCGCCCCCCAGGATGAGGAACGCCAGTACGGCGACCAGCGTGGTGCCTGAGGTGAGGAGCGTGCGTGAAAGCGTCTGGTTGATGGATTTGTTCACGAGTCCTGAATACTCTGCTCGCCTTGATGCGCGCGTATTCTCGCGAATGCGGTCGAACACGACGATGGTGTCGTTCAGCGAATAACCGATGATCGTCAAAACCGCCGCCACGATCGGGAGCGTGAACTCCTTGCCGGACAAGGAAAAGACGCCGAGCGTGATGATGACATCGTGCAAAAGCGCCACGACCGAGGCGATGGCCTGGCGAAACTGGAAGCGGAAGCTGATGTAGATCAGGATGCCGATGAGGGCGAAGAGCATGCTGCTGAGCGCCTTCTGGCGCAGGTCCGCGCCTACTTTGGGACCCACCATTTCGGTTCGCCGCATCTCGAACGCGTCTTTGCCGAATTTCTTGACGAGCGCCGTTTTCACGATGGATTCGACGCCCTTGATGTCGCCCGAGCTTTTCTCCACGCGAATCAGGAACTCCCCCTCGGAGCCGAAATTCTGGATGACCGTATCGCCCAGAGAAAGTCCGCCGACGGCGCTTCGCACGTCGCCAATCGGCTTGGCTTCCTTGAACTGCACCTGAACCAGCGTACCGCCGGTGAAATCGATGCCGTAGTTGATTCCCTTGGTCATCAGCAGGAGAAGAGACAGCAAGACGAACGCGGTGGAGACTCCGACGAAGAGCTTGATCTTCCCGATGATGTCGAACGATGCGTCTGGCCGGATAATTTCCATTAGATGCTCAAACTCCTCACGTCGGTTCGGTACAGGAAGAAGTCATATACGAATCGGGTGACGAAAATCGCGGTGAACATGCTCGCTACGATGCCGATGCTCAAGGTGACGGCAAATCCCTTGATGGGTCCCGTCCCGAACTGCAGGAGCACAAGCGCTGCGATGAGCGTCGTTACGTTTGCGTCCAGAATCGTGAGAAAGGCCTTGCCGTATCCCGAATCGATAGCGGAGCGAATGGTTTTCCCCAGCCGCAATTCTTCCCGGATGCGCTCGAAAATCAGGACGTTGGCGTCGACCGCCATACCGACCGTGAGCACGATGCCCGCGATGCCCGGCAGGGTCAGCGTGGCGCCGAAGAAGCCGAGCGCGCCCATGAGTATCAACAGGTTGAACAAGAGCGCCATGATCGCCACCGCGCCGCTCAACTTGTAATAGATCCCCATGAACATCAGAACGAGAACGAATCCTACGATGATGCTGATGAGGCCCTGACGGACAGAATCGGCCCCGAGTGATGGGCCGACGTTTCTTTCTTCTAAAACCTCCACCGGAGCGGGGAGCGCGCCCGCTCTCAGGGCAATCGCCAGATCCGTCGCTTCTTCGAGCGTGAAACTCCCCGTTATCTGCGCCCTGCCCTGGCTGATTCGCTCCTGAATGACGGGTGCGCTGTAAATGACGCCGTCGAGCACGATGGCGAGGCGCCTGCCCACGTTGGCCGCCGTAAGACGGTCGAACGCATCTCCCCCCACGGAATCAAACGCGATGGCCACGTAGGACTGGTTGAAGCGATCACCGATTTCCACGCGCGCATCGGTCAGGTTGTCCCCGGTCAGGGCGGCTTCTCTTTTCACCAATAAGGGCGTGCGCTCGAGCACCTCGCCCGTCTGACTGTCCCGGGTCACCTGGTACAAAAGCTGCAGCCCCTCGGGCGCGCGGCCCCGTTCCAGCGCGCTGGCGACATTGGCTTGGTTGTCCACCATCTTGAACTCCAGGAGCGCCGTTTTACCGATCAAAGACTTCGCCCGGGAAGGGTCTTCCACGCCCGGAAGCTGGATGATGATCCGCCGCTCTCCCTGGCGCTGGAGCGTGGGTTCACGCACGCCGAACTGATCGATACGGTTCCGAATCGTCTCCAGCGCCTGTACGATGGCCTGCTCTTTCGTGCGTTCCACCTGTTGTGATGAGAGGAAATATGCGAACGTCGGCGGCGTGCCTTCTTCACGCTCCAGGGTGAGGTCGGGGTAGTTCTGCATCATCGAGAGGAAACGCCCCCTGTCACCGGGGCGATGAAGGGTCACGGTCAGCCTCAGCCCGTCGCGCTTGTAGGTACGGGTGCGTATGTCGTCTATCGAAAGGCGGTTTCTAAGCTCCGTGAAGTAGCGGCTCATCTTCGATTCCACCGCTTTTTCGGACTGCACCTCGAGGACCAGATGGATCCCGCCCTGCAAATCAAGCCCGAGGTTGATGCGCTCCTCCGGTGGAATCAGATAAAACGCGGAGACGACGATTACGATTGCAATCAGGGCCGCCCGCCAGCTTACACCCCTCATGAAACTCTCCTTACGCCGGGTGGCGCCGTGCCACCCCTCTCGAAAACCATTTCACCGAATGAAGGCGAAATGACTTCACTTTTATTTTTCTGGTTTTTCTTTCTGGGGAGCCTTGTTCTGCTCCGCATTCGCGCTCGAACCCACAACCGTAATAAATGACTTTTGCACGCGAACACGCACGTTTTCATCCACTTTCAGCGTCACGATGTCGTCTTTGATCCTCGCCACTTCTCCCAGAATTCCACTCGCGACGACCTGATCTCCGGGTTTGAGAGCTTCCTGCATCCTGCGAATTTCCTGCTGTTTCTTCTGCTGGGGCCTGATCATGATGAAATAGATGATGGCGAAAATCATCAGGAACGGCGCCAGTTGAATCAGGAAACTGGGCTGCCCTCCACCCCCGCCGGAAGGAGGAGCCATGGCGTACGCAACAGAAAAATCAGCCAACCATGCCGCTAAAGAATCCAACATCCCCTATATCTCCATGGAAAAACGCCCCGCTTGTCCTCATAGCCAAGGCTTCGTAGCAAAGCCCCCGCTCCTTGTCAACAAAGGCATTAAGAATCAGTCGCTTATTCTCGGGCGGACATCCGCGAAACCAGGCGTCCCGAGCGGTCCCGCTGCAATCCGCCGCCACCTCCCGGAGGACCTTCCGGATCCTGACCCAGAGGACCTGCGAGTTGCGCCTCCGCCCAGGACGAAAAACGGCCTTCGTTGATTTCCGCTCGGACCCGCGCGAGCAAATCCTGATAGAAATACAAATTATGAATCGTCATGAGGCGCTGGCCCAGCGTTTCCCCCGCCTGGAACAAATGCCTGAGATACGCCCGGCTGTAGCCCTTGCGGCAGGTATGACACCCGCAACCGGAGTCGATAGGCTCAGTCGCCTCGGCGTGGACGGCATTCTTGATGGAGAGCCTGCCGCTCCATGAAAAAAGGTTCCCTCGCCTCGCATGCCGGGTCGGCATGACGCAATCGAACATGTCCGCACCTTTGCGGACGCCGCGAATCAGGTCCGCCGGCGTGCCCATTCCCATGACGTAGCGCGGCTTATCGATCGGCAAGACGTCCGTCGCGGCGTCGAGAAGAGATTCGGTCTCCACCTTCGTCTCTCCCAGGCAAAGGCCGCCGACCGCGTAGCCCGGAAAATCTATCTCCACCAATTCCCTTGCGCTTTGCGCCCGCAAATCTTCGAACCCCCCGCCCTGAACGATGCCGAAAAGCGCCTGACCTTCAAGGGAGTGCGCCTCTTTCGCTCTTCGCGCCCAAAGGGTCGTTCGAGTCAGGGCTTGGCGGGCTTCATCTTGCGTATGCGGAAAACCCAGGGGTTCATCGAGCACCATGGCGATGTCGGGCCCCAAATTTTCCTGAATCCGGACGGCGCGCTCGGGCGTGAGCATCATTCGCGCGCCATCGAGATGGCTCTGAAAATCGATTCCTTCATCGGATATCCTGGCGAGGGGCGCCAGGCTGAAAAGCTGGTATCCGCCGCTGTCGGTGAGAATCGGGCCGTCCCAGCCCATGAACCTGTGAAGGCCACCCAATCCGGCGATTACCTCATCGCCCGGCCTCAGCGACAAATGATACGCGTTGGCGAGAATGATCTGACAGCCCGCCGCCGATAAATCCTCGGGCGCCAAAGTCTTCACGGTCGCCTGGGTGCCGACGGCCATGAAAGCCGGCGTGTCCACCTCGCCGTGTGGAAGCGAGAGACGACCCGTGCGGGCTTTGCTCCCCGTGTCTTGCGCGGTGACCAGGAAATGCAAGGACGTATTCACAGGACTTCGATGGGCCCCTCGGAACTGCCTGCGATGAACTGGCGCACGAGAGGGTCTTGAGATGCGCGAACCTCATCCGGGCTGCCAGCGAACACCATCCTGCCCTCGTGCAGCATCCCGATGTAGTGCGCGAACTCGAGCACTTTTTCCACGTCGTGGCTTATCATCAGGGAGGTCACCTGCAAGGCTTCCTGCATCTGAATGATCAGGCGGTGGATGGAGTCCGTGAGTATCGGGTCGAGCCCCGTCGTCGGCTCGTCGTACAAGATGATTTCAGGTTCTCGGATTATCGCTCTCGCCAGCCCTACGCGCTTTTTCATGCCGCCCGACAACTGGGAGGGCATCCGCGATTCCACCCCGTCGAGTCCGACGAGGTGCAGCGTCTCCTTCACGCGCTCTGTGATTTCCGGTCGCGTAAGCGTGGAGTGCTCCACCAGGGGGAACGCTACGTTCTCCTCCACCGTCATCGAATCGAACAGGGCAGCTCCCTGAAAGAGCATTCCGAATTTGGAGCGCGCCTCGTTGAGCTTTTTTCCATGCAATCTCGAAATGTCGTGGTCATCCACGAGAATCTGACCACTATCGGGTCGAAGAAGACCGAGCGAGTGCTTGAGCAAAACGCTTTTGCCCTCCCCGCTCCGCCCGATGATGGCGGTGATGCGCCCGCCTGGAACCTGAAAATCCACGCCGCGCAGCACATGGTTCTCGCCAAAACTTTTTTTCACCGCCTTGTATTCAATTTTCATCACGACAGCACTCGCTCACGTAAAGCAAACATACGCTACAGCTTGCGGACATGGGTCACCCGACCCCCTCGCAGGTAAATTCTCGGCACGCGCACGCCCACCCCGCACATGATCTCATAGGGTATCGTCTCGGCCCTCTCGGCTATCTCCTCGCAACCGACGGCCCCATCCCCCTGGTCTCCCAAAAGGACGACTTCATCCCCCGGCGCGATATTTTCGATATTCGTCACATCTAGCGCCAGCATGTCCATGGATACGCGCCCCGCTACCGGAACCCGCACGCCGCCGACCAAAGCATCCGCGCGGTTGGACAAAATACGCGGATACCCATCCCCATACCCTGTCGACACCATTGCGATTCGACCGGGTGAACGTCTCTCATACGTTCCGCCGTATCCGATCGACCGGCCCGCTTCGACCTCTTTCACCTGCAACACTCTCGCAACCCACGTCATGGCGCACTTGAGAGCAACGCTATTCGAAAACTGCGGCGAGGAGCCATAAAGCGCGATGCCCAACCGCACGAGGTTGCCGGGCGCCCGGGGATAATTCAATAAACCCGCGCTGTTCGCCATGTGGATATGGGGAGGAAGCAGGTTTTTCTCCCCAAGCGCGTGGACCAGCGCCTCCATCTCGCGAATCTGCGCGCTCGTCGCGGCCTCTCCCTCTACTTCATCCGCCCGGGCGAAGTGGCTCATCAGCCCGGCGATCTCGACTCCCTCCTCCTGCGAGGCCCTCTCGATGAAATCGACGGCTTCCGCCGGCCGCAATCCCAGACGCCCCATCCCCGTATCCACCTTGACGTGGATTCTCGCTTTTCTGCCCGCTCCTCTCGCCGCGCTTGCCAGGCCTCTCACCTGCTCCATGTGCCAGACGGCGGCGTCGCAATCCGCCTCGACCATTCTTCCCGCGTTATACGCCAACGTATCGCTCATCACCAATATGCGCGCATCGGCGAATCCGTCTCGCCCTTCATCAGCACCGGCGGCGCGAAGCGCCTCCGCCTCCTCAACCGCCGCCACACCGAACCATCTGGCGCCCGCTTCATACACGACGCGAGCAACCTCCACGCCCCCGTGCCCGTAGGCCTCCGCCTTCACGACGGCGAACGGCTCTTGCGAGAGAAGCAAACCCGTCAGATTTTTATAATTTCGACTCAGGATGTCCAGATCGATGAAAAGAGCGTTGCGGTATCCGGACGGCAGCAAATGTTCGCTCAAAAAGACAGCTCCCTTCGGGGAGACATTTTTGGTGTTTCGTCCCTAGAACGGCGCATCCGCTTCATCGGGATAGCCCGGTTCCGCATGTTGCGAGCCGACGGCGGCGCCCTCATGGTATGTATCAAGGTTCACGAATCGCGCATAATCCGGGAAAAACCTGAGATCCAATTCACCGGTCGGCCCGTTGCGCTGTTTGGCGAGAATGACGGTGGCGAGCCCCTTGTTCTCGGGCTTCGGCTCATAATACTCCTCGCGATACAGCAAGGCCACGACATCCGCATCCTGTTCAATCGACCCCGACTCGCGCAAATCGGCCAGGTTGGGGCGCTTTCCCTCTCTGGATTCCACCGCCCTCGAAAGCTGACTCAGGGCCACGACGGGCACATCGAGTTCTTTCGCCAGGCTCTTCAGCCCCCTGGATATTTCGCTGATCTCGCGCTGGCGATTCTCCATGGAGCGGCCCCTGTGGTGCACAAGCTGGAGATAGTCGACCACAACGAGGCCAAGGCCCTGATCCGCCTGGATGCGGCGGCATTTCGCCCGGATGTCGAACACGGACAAATCCGTCGCATCGTCCACGTAGATGGCGGCATCCGACAGCTCGCCCGCACTCCGCATCAAATCCGGCCATTTCTGGGACGGCATATAGCCGCTTTGAAGCTGTCTGGAATTCACCATGGCGCGGCCGCACATCATCCGAATCGCCAATGCGCGCGCGCTCATCTCGAGGCTGAATATCGCCGTGGCGGTTTTCGACGCCAAAGCGGCGTATTCGGCGATGCAAAGCGCGAACGCCGTCTTCCCCATACTGGGGCGCCCGGCAACGATGACCAATTCCCCGGGCTGCAAACCACTCGTCAGCTTGTCGAAGTCAGTGAACCCCGTGGGCACGCCGGTGACGAGTTCCTTGCGATCGTAGAGATCCTCCAAGTAGGGAAACGTATGTTTGATGATGTCGCGCATTCCCTCTACGCTTTGCTGGTAACGGCCGGACGAGACCTCCAGCATCGCGCGCTCGGCGTCGTCCACGAGCGTGTCGATATCCTCCTCGCCCGTGAATGCTCTCTGGGCGATGGCGTTCGAGGTGTGTATGAGTTCCCTGAGCAATGCGGTGCTTCTGACGAGTTTCGCATAGGTTTCCGCGCGCCTGGCGCTGGAAACATCGTCCGCCAGACGCGCGACGTATTCGGGCCCGCCCGCGGTATCAAGCGTTCCCGCCTTCTTCAGGGCGTCGGCCAGGGTGAGCAGGTCGATGGGTTCGGATTTCTCAAAAAGGCCGAGCATGCCTTCGTAAATCACGCGATGGCTCATGCGGTAGAAATGCTCGGGCCGCAATACCTCCATGACGGGCGGCACCATCGATCCGTCGAGCAGCAAAGCGCCCAGAACGCGCTGTTCGGCTTCTATGTTCTGTGGAGGGAGATGGCCCGACTCCGCGGACCGCTCGTTACGAGCGGGCATTTCCACTTTGAAACTCCAATGTCTGCCAAGTGGAAAGAACGGGCGTGGACGTTAGATTACATCAGATGGAGCCAAGATCAAACTACCTAAAAACGTAATTCCCAGCCCCAACGGATAAAAGGGGCGCCGGCATTCGGCAACCCCTTCTATCTATATGAAGTCATGGGTGTTGCTGCTACATACCGGTAAGCGACCGGGTATGCGAAACGCTATTCGGCTTTCTCTTCCTCTTCTTCTGCGTCCGGTTTTTCTTCCGGCTCATCTTCGACAACCACCGCAACAGCCTCGGCTGCTGCTTCGGCCTGAACCTCATCCGCTCCCTCAACAGCCTCTTCCACCTCGGCTACAGCCGCCTCTTCCGTACCGGCAGCAGCTTCTTCCGCTTCGGCCTCATCCGCCAGGGACGCCTCATCGGGCATCACCCTTACCTGAACCGACGCCCTCACCTCCTGGTGCAGGCGGATGTCGACGTCATACGTACCGACCTTTTTGATCGGCTCATCCAGAACGATTCTCCGGCGGTTCACGTCAAGGCCCTTCTCCTGCAGGGCGTCCTCGATCATCCGGTTCGTCACCGAACCGAACAGCCTGCCGTCCGCGCCCACGCGCATCGAGAATTCGAGCTCTATACCCGAGAATTCGCCCGCAAAATCCTGCGCGCTTCGCTTCGCCGCCTGGATTTGCGCATCGCGCAGCCGCTGTTCGTGCTGCGTCGCGCGCACCGTGCTCGCCGTGGCGTGAAGCGCCAGGCCTTTCGGAATGAGGTAGTTGAGCCCGTAGCCGTCGGCTACTTCGACGACGTCTCCCACCTCTCCGAGATTCTCTATGTCCTTACGCAATATCAAGCGCATCGTTCAATATCTCCGGCTTATGAATGGTCTACGGTGTAGGGCATCAACGCCATGTAGCGGGCGCGCTTAATCGCCGTCGTCAACTGCCGCTGGAAGCGGGCGGAGGTGCCGGTCACCCGGCGGGGAATGATTTTTCCCCGCTCACTCACCATGTTTCGAAGCGTTTTCACGTCCTTGTAGTCGATATACGCCACGCCATCCGCCGAGAAGCGGCATATTTTCTTGCGCTGAAAACGCTTTTTTCTCTTCCTTTTCTTATCACCGAATCCACGGGGAACAAGCGCCATATCTATCTCCTAAAACTGGCAACAAACTTGCGCGTCAAAATGGTATGTCGTCATCCGTCATTGGCGAGTCCTGGGCTGGCGGCGTATAGGATTCCGTGCTCCTCGCCCCGCCGCCTCCCGTCATCTCGGCCCGGGTGGACAGGAAATGGACGTTGTTCGCCACCACTTCATGCTTGCTGCGCCTCGAGCCGTCCTGTGCTTCCCATGCACGGTAGCTCAAACGCCCTTCCACCACGAGCGGGCTGCCTTTGCTTGTCTGCTCCATCACCCAGTCGCCTTGCCGCCCATAGACCACCACGTCCACGAAGCACGTATCCTCTTTCCACTCATCGCCGCTGCGGTACCGCCGGTTGACCGCGAACCCGAAAGAAACCACGGAATTTCCGGAAGGCAGAAACCGTTTTTCCGGATCGCGCGTCATATTGCCGCGGAGGTAAACAGAATTCATCTGAGCCATAAATATCCCCTCGTCATTTACGAGTTGTCTGACGAGGCGGGCGTGGGTCGGCGTTGGGAATCGCCATCACCCCCCTCCGAAGCGCTCTCTCTTTCTCTGGCGGCTGCGCTTTTTGCGTTTTTCTCGAGTTTTCTCAGGAGAACCTCATCCATCCGCACCGTCATATAGCGCCACGTCTCTTCATCGATGCGCATATCACGCTCGATGTCCGCCACCACTACCGGCTCCGAATGATATGTGACGATGAAATAGATGCCGTGACGCTGGCGCTGAATGGGATAGGCGAGGCGCTTCTTGCCCCATCGATCGACGTTCAGAACTTCTCCACCCCCCTCGGTCACCTTTTTCTCGAAACCGGAAATCTTTTCTTCCACGGTTTCATCGGTGAGTTCGGGGGACAGCAAAACCATCGTTTCGTACTGTCTCATTCAATCCTCCTCCCGGACTGAGCGGCCCCGGTCTCTTTTCGACCGGAGCGAGGAGCCAATAATGGCTGAAGGTTAGCACACATGCCCCCGGTGGGCCATAGCGGCTCCAAGAAGCGCCGCTGAATTCTCCTTTGGTTAATAAACCCTCGCTCTCACTAGAAAAGCGGCGCCAAAACGAGGGAAACGATGGACATCAACTTGATCAGGATGTTCATCGACGGGCCCGAGGTGTCCTTCATCGGGTCTCCCACCGTGTCGCCCACGACCGCGGCCTTATGGGCCTCGGAGCCCTTGCCGCCGAGTTTGCCGTCTTCTATCTCTTTTTTCGCATTATCCCAGGCTCCACCCGCATTCGCCATCAGCAAGGCGACGAGAACGCCCGAGAGCAGGGCGCCGGCGAGCATGCCGCCCAAAGCCTCCTTGCCCATCAGATACCCCACCACGATGGGAGCGACGACAGCCACGACGCCGGGGAGCACCATTTCCTTGAGCGCGGCCTGGGTGCTGATGTCGACGCAGCGCGCGCTGTCGGGGTCCGCCGTGCCCTCCATGATGCCGGGAATCTCGCGGAACTGACGCCTGATTTCCTGAATCATGATGAACGCCGCCTTGCCGACGGATTTCATGGTGAGCGCCCCGATGAGGAACGGGATCGCCCCGCCGATGAACATGCCGGCCACCACTTTCGCCTCGGTGAGGTTGATCTGCTGCAGATCGGCCGCTTTCGTGTATGCGGCGTAAAATGCCAGCGCCGTCAGGGCGGCGGAGCCGATGGCGAAACCCTTGCCGATGGCCGCCGTGGTGTTCCCCAGCGCATCGAGGCCGTCGGTAATCTGCCGCGTCTCCGGCCCCAACTCGCTCATTTCCGTGATCCCGCCCGCGTTGTCGGCAATCGGGCCGTACGCATCGACCGACATCGTGATGCCGATCGTCGCCAGCATTCCCACGGCGGCGATGGAGATACCGTAAAGACCCGCCCAGCCGTTCGAGACCAGGGTAACCACCGCCAACACGATCAACGGCGCGCATACGCTCTCGAGACCCACTGCGAAGCCGCCGATGATGTTCGTCGCCACTCCGGTTTCGGAGGCGGCGACGATTTCGCCGACGGGCTTTCCACCTGTTCCGGTGTAATACTCGGTGAGCCAGCCGATGAGGATGCCGCCGGCCGCGCCGAAGAGAACCGAGCCGAACACGCCGGCTTTCAGTCCCAAAGCGCTCGTGATGAAATACGCCAGGATGATGAATATGACCGTAGCGATTAAGGTGGCGCTTCTGAGCGCGACGGCCGGGTTTTTCGAAGCCAACACCTTCATCGAGGCAATGCCGATGGAGGAGGCGATCAGGCCCATCATGGCCAGCAGCAGAGGCAGCGCCATCGCCGCCGAGCTGTTAGCGCCCAGGGCTGTGCCGATGGTCGAGCCGATGAAAATCGTCGAAATGATGGCGCCGACGTAGGATTCGAACAGGTCGGCGCCCATTCCCGCGACGTCCCCCACGCAGTCGCCCACGTTGTCGGCGATGACAGCTGGATTCCTCGGATCGTCCTCGGGGATGTTCGCCTCCACCTTGCCGACGAGGTCTGCGCCCACATCCGCCGTTTTCGTGAAAATGCCGCCGCCCACGCGCGCGAACAGCGCGATGGAGCTGGCACCCATCGAGAAGCCGTTGATGATGGTCACGTTCGTCGCATTCCCCAGCACGTCGAAATACCAGAACAACGCGCCCACGCCCAAAAGTCCCAGACTCGCGACGGAAAGACCCATGACGGTTCCGCCGAAGAACGCCATGGAAAGCGCGCCTTCCTGGCCACCGCCCGAATTCGCCGCAGCCGCCGTTCTCACGTTCGCCTTCGTGGCCGAGTTCATGCCGAAAAAGCCGGCGAGAACCGAGCAAATGGCACCGACGATGAACGCCACGCCCGTTTTCGGGGATATGGCGACGCTCAGAAGAACGAAGACGACCACGACGAAAATCGCGAGAATCTTGTATTCCCTTTTCAGGAACACCATTGCGCCTTCATGAATCTGGCCAGCGAGTTTCCGCATCAGATCGTTGCCGTCTGATTGCTTTGAAATCCAGTTGTAAATCACCGCCGCCAGAACCAACCCCGCAATCCCGAAGATTGCGGCCATGTTTGAGAAAGCAACCATTATCTCCCTTTCCTCCTCCTCACGGGCTGTTTAGCGAGAGGTATTTAGATGAACTTTCATTTTTACGATGAGCAAGACGGATTCAGGGTCTATTGCCGACAACGAAATCAAACGCCCTCTGCACCGCTTCATCAACAGCAGGTTCCACTGCTTCGAGTTCATGATCCAGAAAAGAATCCAACAACCAGTCTGCGCCGTTCACTCCACTCGGTGGTCTGCCCACCCCGATACGCAAGCGAGAGAACATATCCGTTCCCAGTGAGTGGATGATGCTGCCGACCCCGTGATGGCCTGCGTCTCCACCCGATTTCTTGAACTTCACACGACCGAGCGCGATATCCATATCGTCGTGCATCACAAGCAAATTTTCAGGCCCCAGCCCTTCACCGCGCAGGAGCGCCCTCACGGCCTTGCCGGTTAAATTCATAAACGTCTGAGGCTTGGCGAGCGTGAATTTCCAGCCTCTGAGCGACCCGGCGCCCAGGACGGAATGGTATTTTGAATCACTCATCGCCACCCGATGGGCGCGGGCCATCCTGTCCACCGCCCAGAACCCCAGATTGTGCCTCGTCAACGCATATTCCATTCCGGGGTTGCCGAGTCCGACGATCAGGACAGCAGCAGCCATTCGAACCCCAGTCTCATTTTCTCGGGCTTCGCGCAAGAACCATCAGTCGGAAGATTCAGCCGCTTTGTCCCCCTCATCGTCAGAAGCTTCTTCTGCCGCTGCTTCTTCTCCCTCGCCTTCGGCGACAAGCAATTCATCCTCGACCTCTTCTTCCTCTTCTTCGACGGGAACCATGACCGTCATGACGGGATCATCGAGGTCGGCCACCAGTTCTACGCCCTCTGGAAGCTGAAGATCGCGCACGTGTATCACATCGCCGATTTCCACCTCCGAAATGTCGACCTCGATAAGCTCCGGAATGGCGTTCGGCAGACAGGATATCTCCAGTTCACGCAGCAATTGGGAAAGCGTGCCGCCCATCTTTTCTCCGGGCGCCTCACCCGACAAGGAGAGAGGCACGGCGATTTCGATCTTCTCGTCCATCCTGATTTCCAGAAAATCCGCATGGAGGATCGTGCCCTTCATCGGGTCGCGCTGAAGCTCCTTTACGATTACCGGACGCTCCGAGGCAGCTTCGCCCTCGACGTTGAGCTGGAAAACGACATTGGCACCGGCCCTCGTGCCGAGCAGGGTCTCCAACTCCTTCGGCTTAATGGTCAAGGGCGTGGAATCTTTAATCCCGTACACGACACCCGGAACGTTGCCGGCTTTTCTCACCGCGCGGGCGCCGCTCTTTCCCGTTTGCGTTCTTTTATCCACCGATAAAGTCAAATTTTCCATTTTTCGCTCCAGATATGCCGCCGACGCTCAGAATGGTCATTCAAACAAACTGCTGACGGACGCATTCTCGTGAATGCGGCGAATCGCCTCGGCCAAAAGCCTCCCTACCTCCAGGACCTTGATGCGAGAGCATCCTTTCGCCTGATCCGAAAGCGGTATCGAATCGCTCACGACGAATTCGACGATGCTCGATTTCTCGATTCTCTCCACCGCCGGGCCCGACAATACCGCATGCGTGCAGCATGCGTATACCTGCCGCGCGCCGGCCGCCATGAGCGCATCGGCACCCTGGCTCATGGTGCCCGCCGTATCGCAAAGATCATCCACGACCAGGACGTCGCATCCTTTCACGTCGCCGATGATGTTCATCACTTCCGAGTGGTTCGCCCGCTCCCTGCGTTTGTCGATGATGCCGAGGCTCGCGTTCAGCCTCCTCGCGTAGTCACGGGCCCTCTCCACGCCTCCGGCGTCGGGCGAGACGACCACGAGATCCTTCAACTCCTTCTTCTTGAAATACTCTATCATGATGGGCGCCGAATACAGATGGTCCACGGGAATATCGAAAAACCCCTGTATCTGGCCCGCATGCAAATCCATGGCGATGACGCGATCCGCCCCCGAGGCGGCCAGCAGGTTGGCGACGAGTTTCGCGGTAATGGGCACTCTCGGCTGCACCTTCCGGTCCTGGCGCGCGTATGCGAAATAGGGGATCACCGCCGTGATGCGCTCGGCTGATGAGCGCCGGAACGCATCGAGCATGATGAGCATCTCCATCAGGTTCGCGTTCCCGGGAGAGCACAGACTCTGCACGGCGAACACGTCCGCGCCCCGGATATTCTCGTTTATTCGGACAAAAGTTTCACCATCGCTGAAATCGATGATTTCGATCGAGCCGGGACGGATGTACAAAGATTCAAAAATACTCTGGTTCAGGGCCGGATTCGAGCGCCCGCCGAAGACCTTTAGCTGATGTCCGTTCACCGTTCCCGCTCACAAAGTATTGTTCATTCAATCACAAAGGGCGATTTTTGATACTTGATTTTCCAGGCGGAGGCAAGTGGCGGGAGGCGAAATTCTCTCTATTTCCCGTTTTTTCAGAAATTTTATCTCGCTTTTCCATTTTTTTTACGAAAAACACCTCTCCTGAAGCGGAGTCGTAAGGAAACATTCGCAATTCTTCCCCTGTTCACTCTTCCTGATGCGGATTGCCGCCCGCTCGGCCTCCCGTTTCCGGCGAAAAAAGCCGAAAACCGTCGAGCCGCTGCCACTCATCATGGCCCTCACGGCGCCCTCTCGAACCAGCATGGCGCACAGGCTCTCAAGCTCCGGAAATCTCGGGAAAACGACTCCCTCCAAATCATTGCCGTATTCATACCTCCCGAGGCGCGCCGGGCCGTTCGTTTCGTCGAAATTGCGTCCTTCCCGGCCGAGCTTCTCACGGGACCAGGCATAGACTTCCTGCGTGGATAACGCGACGGACGGCTTGACCAGCAGGAACCAGCCGCTCCTCAAGGCTTCTCTCGCTTCGACGCGCTCGCCCCGCCCCCGGCAAACCGCCGCCGGGCCACCCAGAAAAAACGGAACGTCCGAACCGACCCGCGCGGCCACCTCGCAAAGCTTCGCCTCCCCCATCCCGAGATTCCAGGCCCGGTTCAGCACCCGGAGCGCACCCGCCGCGTTGGCGCTCCCTCCGCCCAGCCCTGCGCCCGCGGGGATGTTCTTTTTCAAGTAGATGCGCGCGCCGAGCGCTTTTCGCCCCGATGCTTCTCTCAATGCTCTCGCCGCGCGGTGCACGATGTTCTCCCTGCCGCCTGGTACGTCCTCCCTGTCCGTATTCACGAGAATCCTCTGGCCGCCCGGCTCGATTCGAACCTCGTCATACAGCGATACCTGCTGCATCCATGTGATGAGTTCGTGATAACCATCGGCGCGCAGACCCAGAATCCTCAGACGCAGGTTGATTTTCGCAGGCGTTTTCAAAACCACGGGTGCGGAAACGTCTTTGCCGCTCATGTAACGGACTATCCTCCCAGCCACAGCGTTCTGGCGCCCCGGGGGGGCACCAGGCGGAACAACTCGTCCGGAAGTTCCGCCTCCACCGCGCCCTCACCGGCGGGATAGGTAATTTGGAGCCGGTTCTTTCCCTCAGACCCCAGAATCTCCACCTGCGAAGGACGCCATGTTTCTCCGGTTCTGATAAACCCGCCATAGCGGACCACAATCGCTCCCCGTCGCGTGCGGATTTCCATTTTCACGGGATGAAAATTCCGAGGCTCCAGTTCGACGAAACCCGAAACCACCCCTCGGGCGCCTCGCCTCGTCTCGAGCAGGTAGACGGAGCCCGGCTTCTTCAATTCGAGATTTTCCTCGCCCCCCAGCACGGCCGCCCAGTCCCCCAGCAGCAGCTTGATGAAAATTTCGCTGTTCAGCGGGATACCCAGAATCCCCTCGATTCCCCGCCCGTTCGTCCGGCCCATGTATACGGCGTTGCGCGAGGGGGAGTAGGCGCGAAACGAAGCGCCCTGCGCAACGACGACCAGGAGGGGCGTGCCGAACGGAGAGAGAGGCTCCATGCGCAGCGAATCGGGCTTTCTCAGGACGAGCGCCGCCTGGCCGGAGAACGAACCTTCGGGAACCAGGGGGTTTTCGCTCCTCGCCTTCGAGTGCTCGCCGTGGAACCGCAACCGCATGAATACGGCACCCCGGTACGAGCGAGGATATCGCCTCGCTTTGAGTTTGGCGATGATTTCCGCGCGCGACGCATCGAGCGGCGGGACCTCCCCGACTTGCCCCGTCTCAAGAAGCGCGCAAGCGGTCATGGTGCAGAACAAAAATGCCAGACAAAGACGCAAGGCTCGCAAGAATCCAATGTCCATTGTGAGAGAAGTCGAGAAAATCCGGGCGGGAGCCCGCGGGCGCGGCGAAATTCACACAGCCCTACATGACGGGCTTATTCTTTTTCTGGAAGTGCTTTTGAATCTTCTTTTTCAGTTTTTCGTTTTCCGGGTCCGCCTCGGAGGCGCGCTTCCAGTGGAGAAGCGCATTTTCGAGGTCATGCAAGGCGAAATATATGTCGCCCAGGTGGTCAAGGATGACGGCATCCTTGGGCATCTTCGTCGCCGCGTGCTGCACTTTCACGAGCGCTTCCTTGAAGCGGCCCTGACGGTAGTAGACCCACCCGATGCTGTCGAGAAAAGCGGCGTTCTCCGGCTCGATCGCCAAGGCGCGATCCAGCAGTTTCTCCGCCTCGTCGAGGTTCTTGTCGAGTTCGGAGAACATATAGCCCAGCAAGTTCAAGGCGTTGGCGTGCTTCGGGTTCTTTTGAATGAGCTTTCTCGTCGTCGCCTCCACGTCGTCCCAGCGCTTCAGCTCATAAAAAGCCGAGGCGAGAGAATACGCATACCCTTCCCGGTCGGGCTCCAGCTTCACCGCTCTTTGAAGATAGGGCAGAGCTTCGGTGAACTTCTTCTGCCTGGAGAGCGCCAAACCGCGCGTATAGTGGACCCGACCTTCCTCGGGATGGTGCTTTTCGGCTTTGTCCAGAACGTCGCTCGCCTTCTTCCATTTTTTCTGGTCGATGTACAACCAGGCGAGTTGGATGTGCCCGTCCAGCGACTTGGGCAACAGCGACAACAATTCGAGAAGCTCCTCCTCGGCGCGCTCATATTGCTTCAACTCTTCGTAAATCCTCGCGATATACTTGCGCACCATTTCGTCTTTCGGATTCCTCGCTAGGACGAACCGGAACTCCTGAAGCGCGTCCTGGTATTCTCTTTGATCGAAGTTCAAGAAACCGAGGGTGCGGTGCACGCTCACGTTGTCGGGTTCTTCCGATCCGAGCGCTTTGAATTCTTCCAGAGCCTGCTTCATATCCTTCTTGCGGATGTAGAGTTGCCCCAGGCGGGAGCGAATGAGCCGATTGTCGGGTTCGATTTTTTGCGCCTTGATATAGGTTGCTTCCGCATCGTCGAATTTTTCTTGCGCTTCATAGATTCTGGCGAGAAGCAGCATGCCGCGGATGAATCTCGGCTGCCTCTCCAAGATTTTGAAGATTTCCCTCTCCGCCTCGTCGTACTTCTTCATGCCCGCATAGGCTTGCGCCAGGTTATACCGGCCGAGAATGGGCCTTCTCCCCGACTCGACGAAGGCTTCCAGCGTCTCGACGGCTTCTGGATACTTGCCCAAATCCAGGTAGACGCTGCCCAGGAGCAGGCGCGTTTCCTGGTGATCGGGACTCATTTCCAGCAACTTGTTGTAAGTGGCGACGGCCTCCTCCAGTTTCGTCCGCGAAGCGTATATGCCCCCCAGAACGAAATGGGCCTCGAGGTTCTTCGCATCCTGCGCCGTCGCCTTGAGGGCGAATTTTTCGGCCTCGGCCAGTTTCCCCTGGCGAACGAGAAGCGATGCCAGGCGAGTCGACAAGAATGAGGAGTCCGGATTGTTCTCGACCGCTTGGACATATGACGATTCCGCATCCTTGAGGTTTCCCGCCAATTCTTCGCGATAGCCGGAGATGAAATGAAAATAGGACTTCGACGTTCCCTTTATTTTGTCTGAAAACGGACGCAGCTTGACAACGGGGGCGGGCGCAGCGGGCTTCACCTCGGATTCCAAGGGCGCACACCCCGCCAGGATCAGGACAAAAGGCAAAATCAACTTGCCGTAGAATTTCATCATGGAATGCAACCTCTCCAAGAATTTCTCGCGCCGGATATTATCATAATTTGGATTTGCCATGAGCACGAATGTGGCGAATGAGTTTTTCCGTCGCGCGGCGTAATTGCTCATCCCCGATGTCGGCGATGGCCTCCTCGATGGCGGCTCCATCGCCCGAGGAAATCGGCGTCGCTTTCCTGGAAAACGCTGTTGCTTCACCCTCCTCGTCATCATAATCAAAGGCGAGGCCTGCGTTCGAGAGTCTGAAACGAATCTCGCTGATGCGGGAATCCTCCATGTGCTCGTTGATTCTCGCCAGCAAATCCTGCTTTCTGAGCTCGAGTTCATACAACCAGCTCGAGTTCGCCACTTCCACATACAGACAATTGTTTTTGATGGATACAGGACGGGCCGCACGAGAGATGCCCTCTCCCACGGCCCTGGGCCAGATGCGAAACACGAAATTCCTCGCCAGCCGCCTGCCCCAGGGCTCTTTCCGGCGCAATTCCCTCAGGATGGATGCAAATCTCCTGGGCTTCGAGAAGGGAGGCCTATTCACCCGGAACACCTTTTTTCTCAAGAATTTCAGGGATTCTCCCGTTTTGCAGTTCCCCGATGGCCGTCATGACGCGATCGATGATCTTCTGGCTCGACTCTTTCGTGTTGGTGATCGCGTATTCATCGCTCAAATCCATCGGCGCACCGAACCGCAACTCGACCCTCGTTCCCGGGCGGGGAATTGTCTTGCCCACCGGGATCACCCGGTCTGTTCCCTTGATGGAGACGGGGACGACCGTGGGCGTGGTGTTTCGCACGATTCGGCCCACCATCCGGTTTCCCCGCATGAGCCGCCCGTCGCGGCTCCGCGTACCCTCGGGATACAGGATGACTTTTCCCTCTTTGATGTACTCCTCGATCATGCGGATGGATTTCCTGTCCGCACCGCCGCGTTTGATGGGGAACCCCCGCCATTTGCTCAGTATCCAGCCCACGACGGGGATGTCGAAAAGCTCCTCCTTGCCCGCCTGGCGAAGCAGTTCCTCGGGATATTTCAAATAAATGGCCCAGGGGATCACCAGGACATCGAGGGCGGAGATATGATTGCTCAAAAAGAGGATGTTTCCCCCCGGCGGAATGTTTTCCATCCCGGTGATTTTCATTTTCGTGAACAGGCGCACCAGAAGACCCACGAAGCCGCGCCCCAGCCTTATCATCACCCGCTCGCTCAATAGACCCGTACCCGCGATCAACTCGAGGGTCTCCCGTCATGCAGGGATGAAAAATCATTGAATTTCTTGGTTTTCAATGGCCGAACCATCCAGAAGGCGTAGAGCGTAACCGCTCACGGGCGGACGTAAAGGCATTATACCCTCACTCGATGGAGAATGACACAAGGCGGGATTGAAAAATGAGGTTGCCCGGCAACGAGGGGGGTGCAATAATTCGCCCGTTTTGCAGGGAAACGACCATTCACCCGAAAGGGAGCTTTGTGTGTCCGGCATCAACCCGCTGATCTTCAGGGAATACGACATTCGCGGCGTGGTGGAGAAAGACCTCACGAACGAGATTGTCGAGACCATCGGCGGCGCCCTCGGCACGCACCTGGGCGGCGCGAATGGGGCCGCCATCGCCGTCGGGCGCGACAACCGCTTCTCCTCCCCCGATTTCTACGATGCCATCCAAAAGGGCCTCACTGCGTCTGGCTGCCGCGTCATCGGGGTCGGCATGGCGCCCACCCCGGTGGTTTCCTTCGCGACGCACCACCTCGACGTGGCGGGGGCGGTGCAGATCACGGGCTCCCATAACCCGCCGGAATTCAACGGCTTCAAGATCACCCGCGGACGCGAGGCGATTCACGGCGCGGAAATCCAAGAAATCAGAAAAATCATCGAGGAGGACCGCATCCACCGGGCCGAGGCGCGGGGCGCGTTCACAGAAGTCGACATCAAGCCCCAATACATCGAGCGGGCTTCAAAGGATCTCGCGCTCTCGCGGCCCGTCAAGGTCGTGGTGGATGCGGGAAACGGCGTCGGAGGCACGGTGGCGCCCCAGGTACTGAGAAAAATCGGCGCCGAGGTGGTGGAGCTCTTCACGGAGCCCGACGCCTCCTATCCGAATCACCACCCCGACCCCACGGTGCCCGAAAACCTCGAATCCCTCATTGCCAAAGTGCGGGAAACGGGTGCGGAGGCGGGAATCGGGCTGGACGGCGACGGGGACCGCATCGGCGCGGTGGACGCCACCGGCAGAATCATCTGGGGGGATGAGCTGCTCATGCTCCTTTCCGCGCCCATTCTCGCGCGAAGCCCCGGAGAGGCCATCGTCTTCGACGTGAAGTGCTCATCGCGCCTCGCCGACGCCGTGAAACAAATGGGCGGTCGCCCGGTGATGAGCGCAACGGGGCACTCACTCGTGCGCGCCAAGATCCTGGAGGAGAAGGCGCCTCTGGGCGGTGAACTTTCGGGCCACATTTTCTTCGTGGACGGCTATCTGGGCTATGACGACGCCATCTACACGGCCGCCAGGCTCCTGCATCTTCTTTGCGATTCGGGGGCGACGCTCGCCGAGCGGGTATCTGAAATCCCCACGTCGGTCTCCACGCCCGAGATCCGGGTCGCGTGCCCGGATGAGGAAAAGTTCCAGATCGTGGATGACTTAAAGAATTACTTTAAGAATATTTATGAAACCATTGAAGTTGACGGCGCTCGAATCAATTTCGAGAAGGGCTGGGGGCTCATACGCGCCTCAAACACCCAGCCCGTCCTCGTCATGCGTTTCGAGGCGATCGACGAACCCTCCCTGCGCGCGTACCGGAACGAAGTATACCAAGAGATTCAAAAATACCCCGCCGTCTCCCTGCCGGATGCGTAGCCTCCGCACGCTCTACGAGTGGGTGCTGAGCTGGGCGGATTCGCGCTACGCCCTGCCCGCCCTCGTCGTCGTATCGACGACGGAATCCGTCTTCTTCCCCATACCGCCGGACCCGCTCCTGATGGCCCTGGCCCTCGCCAGGCCGCAAAGAGCATATCTTTACGCCGCCGTCTGCTCGGCGTCCTCCGTTCTGGGCGGCGCGCTGGGCTATTTCATTGGTTTTTATCTCTTGATAAGCGTCGGCGAGCCCATCATCGCGTTCTACGGGGTGGCGGATAAATACCAGATCGTTCAGGAATACTACCGCGCCTATGACGCCTGGGCGGTGGGGGTCGCGGGCTTCACGCCGATACCCTATAAGGTGTTCACCATCTCGGCGGGCGCGTTCCACATCGATTTCTGGGTTTTCCTGATTGCGTCGATCGTGAGCCGCTCGGCGCGCTTTTTCATCGAGGCTGCGCTCATCCACCGCTTCGGCCCGCCGATACGAAGTTTCATCGATCGCCGCTTTAATTTATTGACCATCCTCTTTATCGTATTGCTTTTGGGCGGTTTTCTCCTGTTCAGGGGGATTTTCCAGTGACCCGGCGCAGCACGCCCTCCTTGTGGGCGGTCATCATGGCAGGAGGCTTAGGCACGCGCTTCTGGCCGGTGAGCAGAAAGTCGAAGCCCAAGCAATTCCTGCCGCCGGGCGGAGGAATTCCTCCGAATTACGCTGGCCTCTCGCTGCTTGATGCGACGCTCAAGCGCGTACGCGGCCTCGCACCGCCAGAGCGAACGCTCGTCATGGCCTCGGCGGCACACCGGAAGTGGTTGAGAAATCTCGACGTCCCGAAACGCAACGTCGTCCATGAGCCTGCGGGGAGAAACACCGCGCCCTGCCTCGGCCTGGCGGCGCGCCTCATCGAATCGCGTGAGCCGGGCGCAACGATATGCGCCGTTCCAGCCGACCAGTTCGTCGGAAAAACGAGGGAGTTCCGAAAACTCATCAAGGCGGGGGCGCGGCTGGCGAACGAACATGGCTCAATCGTCTCTCTCGGGGTGCCGCCGCATTCCCCCGAGACCGGCTTCGGCTACATCGAACGCGGCGAGCGCATCGAGGACGCGGGAGAGGTCGAGGCGTTTCGCGCCAGGAGTTTCAGGGAAAAACCACAGCTCGCGCAGGCCAAGAGGTATGCGGCTTCCGGCAGGCATTACTGGAACAGCGGCATCTTCATCGCACAGGCCACCCGCCTGATCGATGAACTTGAAACCCACCTGCCCCGCCTGGGCGCTGTTTTAAGCCGATCGGCATCCGCATACCTGAAACGCGACACCGCCGCTTTCTCGAAATTGTGGGAGACGTGCGAATCCATCAGCATTGATCACGCGGTGATGGAGCGAACGCGCCGCCTCATCGTCCTGCCGGTCGACGTCGGCTGGAACGATCTGGGCACTTGGCCGGCCCTTCGAGGCGTCCTGCGGCGCGATGAGGCCGGCAACGTCTGGATACTGCCCAAAGGGGGCGAAACCGAATCCATCGACGCGAAGAACCTCATCGTCCGCTCGAACAAGAAGTTCGTCGCCGCCGTCGGGGTCGAGGACCTCATCATCGTCGAGACGGACGATGCGCTCCTGATCTGCCCGGTGGCAGACGCGGAAAAGATCGGCGGGATGGTCAAGAATCTCGGGGAAAAAGGCGGGCGATTCCTGTGAACCATCCCGTGAAAGGCTGACATGCTCTGGGAACACGCCCTCATTCTCGGCGTCCTGCAAGGCCTGACCGAATTTCTGCCGGTCAGCAGTTCGGGGCACCTCGTTCTGGGCCAGAGCATTCTGGGGCTGAAAGAACCCGAGTTGTTCTTCGACGTCCTGCTCCACGTCGGCACGCTCGCCGCCGTCCTCGTCTTCTATGGAAAGGACCTATGGCGCATCTTGCGGGGGTGGGTCTCGTCCCTGGCGGGCAAAGATTCAGGCGACGGCGCGGCCAGAACGGGGTGGCTCCTGATTCTCGGCTCGGTTCCCGCAGGTATAGTGGGCGTCTTTCTGGGCGATCTGGTCGAGGGGATGTTCGCCTCCCCCAGGCTCGCCGCCTGCGCGCTGCTCGTGACGGGCGGTATTTTATGCCTGAGCGAACCCCGGGAGGGCGGGGGCCGGGGAGAAGCGCAGATGACGGCCAAAGACGCCCTCATCATCGGCGTATTCCAGGCGTTCGCCATCGTGCCGGGCATCTCGCGCTCGGGGGCGACCATCGCCGCCGCCCTCATGCGCGGCGTGGCGCGTGAGCAGGCCGCGCGCTTCAGCTTCCTGCTCTCGGTGCCCGCTATTTTGGGCGCATTCGCGCTCAAGGTGAAAGACCTGGAAGGCCCGCTCGGTGCGAAGCTGCTCCCCTACGCCGTCGGCGCGCTGGCCGCGGCGGTCGTGGGCGCCGTCGCCCTGGGCTGGCTCATCCGGCTCGTGCGGGACGGCAACCTGGCGCGCTTTCGCTACTACTGCTGGGGGGCGGGCACACTCTCCCTCATTTACCTGTTCACCACGGTCTAACGCGCCTCGCCTAGTGCATGGGCGAGAAGGAAGCGGGCACCCAGATCTCCGAATTCTGCGTGTCCAGGAACGGACGCGAGCCCGGAGGCCAGTTCGGAAGCTCGTGCGCTTTCTTGCGAATCTCGGCGCGGTGGTTCATGTCCTCATACGCCCAGACGTGAATCCACTGGTTGAGCGGCCCCACGTCGGTCATGAAGAGCGCCGCCAGCGGGGAGAGTTCTTCCCGCGCCGCGATGTGCTCGCTCCACCGGCTCAGGACTTCGCCCGTCTTGCCGGGCTGCACGGTGTAGGTCCTGAACTCATACACGCTGCCGTAGGCCCCGAGCCGCGGTTCGGGCCGGAACGGGGGGGTCGTCAAAACCGCGCTCTCCTGCTCGAGGATCAGGTGTCCGTTGGGCGGCGGCCACCAGTCCATGGAGACCGTCTTCGCGCGCACCTCGGCGCGGTGATCCAGACTCTCATACTGCCAGATGTGCCTAATGCGGTTCAGGTCCCCGACCTCGGTATGGAAAAACCCCATGATTGGAGAGAGTTCGTTCCTCTTGTCGATGACTTTGGCGAAATTCTCCTCGAACTCGGCCACGCCGCCAACGGTCAGCCGATACGTGCGCATCTCGTAAATCATGCAACTTTCCTCCCGAATGGTTGTTGAAAATAGATTTACCCGGAGTGTAGGCCCTGAAGACCCGGCGGGCAAGGAGGCCGAGGGCTATTTCACACCGAATCGCTCATATAAGCGCAAGCAGCGACTCCTCTCTATTCAGGGCTGCTGATTAAGCCGATCCTGGGAGCGGGGGCCTTTGACACTCATTCATCAATCGAGTCAAACCATCGTCTTGCATACCGCATATCAACCTCGCCCTGAGTAGCCGCCGCAGGTCAAAAGCGACTGGGTATGGAGCGTTTGTATCGAAGGAGCCCGGTCTGGAAGGGCTGCCGCGTCCGCTCCGAAGAAGCCACTCTCGATTCGCAGGTCGACGTCGCCTCTCGTTCCCGCAAAACCGCACAAAGATAATGGCAAAGATACGGAAAATCGGCTCCGAAGCGGAGCGAAACATCTCTTTGGGTTTCATCCATGTGAACGCGCGGCTCCTAGTTCACCCGCTTCTCGCGGCCGGCCCATTCCTTATCGCGGAGGACGAACTTCTGGATTTTGCCCGTAGCGGTCTTGGGGAGCGGACCGAACTCCACGCGCTTGGGTGCCTTGAAGCGGGCGAGGCGGCTCTTTACGTGTTCGATGATCTCCTCCTCGCTCACCTCCATCCCCTCCTTCTTGACGGCAAAGGCCTTGGGCACCTCGCCCCATTTCTCATCGGGCGCGGCGACGACGGCGACCTCAAGAATCGCCGGGTGAGTGGCGATGGCTTTCTCGACCTCGATGGTGGAGATGTTCTCCCCGCCCGAGATGATGATGTCCTTGGCGCGATCCTGGAGGTCGACGTAACCATCCTCGTGCGCGACGGCGATGTCTCCGCTGTGAAACCAACCGCCCCGAAAGGCTTCCTCGGTGGCAGCGGGGTTGTCGTAATAGCCGGCCATGACGTTGTTTCCGCGCATCATGACCTCGCCTTGGGTCTTTCCGTCCCAGGGAACCGCGCGCATCTCTGCGTCCCGGACCTCGCATTCCCCCGTCATGACGAAGGGGACCCCCTGGCGCGCCTTGAGACGCGCACGCTCCGCGGCGGGGAGGTCGTCCCATTCCGGATGCCATGCACAGACGGTGTGGGGGCCGTAGGTTTCGGTGAGCCCGTAGGCGTGGACGACCCGCGCACCGAGGTCCTCCTCCATGGTGGCGATGATTGTGGGGGAGGGCGGCGCGCCCGCGGTCATGATGGTGACGGG
>VXPH01000273.1 GCA_009839615.1 Nitrospinota bacterium | reverse complement strand
ATACCTAAAAGCGGGCGGACACACGGGTCCGCCCCTACAAAACCATCGTGTCGAACCGAATGACGAAATCAGGACTATTCCAACAACCCCTACGCGCTCGACTGCGCGGCGGCTTCCCTGATCCGCTCGAAATACGCCTTGGCGTCATCGGGCAGGGAGGTGAAGCGAAGCACCAGCCGCTTTCCATCCGCCTCCACGACCTTGGCGTAGACGTCTGAAACGTCGGCTTCCTCGCCTACCCGCAGCATGAGGTTCGCGTTTCGCTCGAAGGGGGACTCGGCCTCCACCTCCAGGCAATTCTCGGAAGCCCGCTCGATGGCGGCGGCTACCGCTTCGTCCGACACCGTCTTGCCCTCGAGCGCGAACATCCGCACCTCGATCGGCGAGGCGAGTTCCACGAACGCCTCGGGCGCGGCTTCGGGCATCTCGCACGCATAGGGCCCCGACATCCCCCGCACCTCGTAGACGCGAACCGGATCCTCCAGCCCCTTGAAGCGCAAATCCTGCGTCTCGCCGACTTGCACGAATTCCGCCATCTTCTGATAAGTATCCATGCTGATGAGCACCTGCCCGCTCACGGTGTAGGACTCGATGCGGTAGGCCATATTGATGGCCGTGCCCATCGCGCCGTACTTGGTGCGTTTTTCCGAACCGATGTTGCCAACGATCACCTCACCCGTGTTGATGGCGATCCCCATGTGCAGGTCGGGCATGCCGCGCTTGCGCTGCTCCTCGTTGATCTCGACGAGGGCGCGCTGCATCTCCACGGCGCAGGCCACCGCCCGGGCGGAGTCGTCCGGCGCGGCCAGCGGCGCCCCGAAGAACGCGAGAATGCCGTCGCCCTGGAACTCGTCGACCGTGCCCCTGTACTTGGTGATGATCTCCACCATCGGCTCGAGGAAGCGGTTCACCACGTCGATGACCTCATGCGGCTCGAGGCGCGAGGAGAGCGCGGTGAACCCCCGCAAATCCGAGACCAGGAAAGCCACTTCGCGCACCTCGCCGCCGAGCTTGAGGCCGTCGGGCGAGTTCAGGAGTTCGTCCACGATCTCCTTGCTGATGTAGCGGCCGAAGGTGTCGCGAATGAAATCGCGCTGTTTCAAGCCCCCGATCATGCCCTCGAACGAGGTGGCCAGGCGGCCCACCTCGTCCTGGCTCCTCTTGGCGGGAACCGTGACGTCGAGGTTGCCCTGGCTCACCTCTTCCGCCGCACCTGTGAGGTTCCTCAGCAGGCGCAGCATCCGTGAGGAGATTATCCAGAAGAGGATGAGACCCAGGGCGATCAGGATGATGGTGAAGCGCAGCAGTTTGAAGGTGTTCGTCGCCACCTGCTCGGCCACCGGGTTCGCGAGCTTGTTGAGCACCAGGATGGCCACCACCTTGCCGCCCAGCTTGAGCGGCGTGTTGAGCTGCAGGAACTGGTCGAACTCGCGGTCCCCCACCTTTCCGCCGAAGAGCCGGGAGCGCATCATTTCGCCTTTGTTCCAGGTGTCGTTCGTCGCCTTGTAGGTGGCGGGAAATATCCGGTGGAGTTGGACGTCCTGGCCGATTTGGAACCTGTCGTGTCCGGCGGCGACGTATTCGTAGCTGCCGTTTGGCCGCCTGCGCATGACGACGGCGTTGTCGACGCCTGAGTTCCGCTTGATGCGCCTGAGCGCGGCGAGCACCTCCCTGTACTCGGGGGTATTCCTGTCGCCGGGGATCCTCAGGCTGTGGACGGCTTCCGGGTCGATGAGCGATGCGCCGCGCTCGGCGATGAACTCGAGCCTGGCCGAGAGCACGTTGAGCTCGTAGTTGTAGCTCGATTGATAGTAACGGTAGGACATCGGAACGATGGCGACGATGAGAATGATCAGGACGAGGATGAGGCTCTTGAAGACGATGGAGCAGTAAAACCCCTGCTTTTCTTTGGTGTTCGGCTCGGGATTGCTGGACTGGGTCATACTCACGCCTCCGGCGGCGGCTCCTGTGAAAAGTATACACCACCGGCGCCGGAGAGAAAGCCTGGGGCGGGCCGCCGACCCCCGCAGCGCATACGCTCCTGAAGCCCGCCCGGGGTGGTTGAAAAAGTCCCTTGCGGATCGTGGTGGCAATTTTCCGCAATCGTAGGGACAACCCTCCGTGGTTGTCCTTTTGCAGGATGGTTACAACCAGGACAGGCACGGAGGCCTGTCCCTACGGTAGGCGGCGCTTTCTTCTCGGGACGAACGACGAATTTGGTTTTCGTTCGTCATTCCGGCGAAAGCCGGAATCCATTTTGACTTTGTCTTCGGCCCTTCGCCCGGACGTCCTCGCTCCCGGCCGGGGAAGAAACGGACGCCGCCATATATATCCGCCTCATCCGTTCCGGACTCGGGCGCGGCGCTCCCTCCCGCGAGTCGGGATCAAATGCGAAAACGAAAGCAAAAATCATAAAATGGATTCCGGCTTTCGCCGGAATGACGGTGGCTTTCCCGCATCGAGGGAGTTTTTCAACAACCCCGGGGAGGGAGGGTTCGTAAGGGCCGCGTATGTGGCCGTTGAAAAACCTTCGCCCGTTCCCGGATGGCATAGACGACGGGGAATTTCCAGGAAAAAGCCGTTTTTGGGGGTGGAGATCCAAGCGAGGCGGCGGACTTTTATATTCTTATAATTGCTATTATCAGAAAATATAACACCTCTCAAGATCATGTCAAGCGCAATTCCGGGGTTCCCGGATGGATTTCGGGCGGGATTTTACGTCTTTTTCCGCCCGTTTACGGCCCAAATGCACCCCGAAACGCGTCTCCCGGCGCAGAACCGGGCTTCCGGCGTCCCTTAATAGCAATTAGCGGCGAACAGGCCGGGTGCGAGGCGATCGGAAAGATACCCGCCCTGGGGGGCCGAGGAAGGTGGGCGCATGCCGCAGGGATTCGCCTGTCGCGGAACCGCCGGCCCGGAAGTCTGCCGCATTCCGGGCGGCCCGACATACGAACAATCGATTTGTGGAAGCCCATATATCGAGAACGAAAGGAGGTTAAACGGAGAAAGCCGGAAATTCACGGAAAATCCCTTTTTCTATGTATTCAGGAGGACTCACTAAATGAAGTTCAGAGAGAAATCGACAAGCAAGTTCTACGCTTTCGCGATGGCGGCGGTTTTCGCCCTCGTGCTGGCGGGCTGCGGCGGTGGCGGCGGCGGAACGGCGGCAGGGCCGGATCCGGAGCCGACGCCGATGCCTACGCCGTACGAAACGGCATTGGAGGCCATAACGGCGGCCGATACACCGGAAGCTGCCCAAGCGGCTTACGATGCGGTGAAGGACGACGTTACTGCCACGGCGGGCGAGATGCTTCAGGCAGCAGTCGATGCCCGCGTGGCGGAGCTCGCGAAGATGGATCGGGTCCAGGAACAGAAAATGGCGCTGATGACGGCCGCCGGCATGGTCGATACGTCCGACCTGTCGACCCAGGAGGCTGTTGACGCCGCCCGGGAGGCGATCGTTGCGCTTCGGGAAGCGCTGGATGCCGCGGATGACGTGAGCGATGCGGACAAGGCCATGTACATGTCGCAACTGGACGACGCCGTGGCTGCCGTGGACGAGGCGCAAGGCGGGATCGACACCGCAACGCGCCGGACGAACCAAATGGAGGCGCTGACAAGCGCTTCCGGGACGCTCCAGGCAGCCCTCGCGGCGCTTTCCGGCCAGACCCCCACGAAGGCGCAGCTCGACGCCGCCAACATGGCCCTCACCGCTCTGAGCGATGCGCTTATGGGGGCAGAAGACCTGACCGACACGGAAAAGGCTCCGTATCAGAGAGAGGCGGACAACGCGGCGGCGCCGATCCGCACAGCGCAAGCCGCCTTCGACGATGCCGAGGAGGCGGCCGAAAACGCCCGGAATATGGCCATGATGGCGACGGCCATGAAGCTGCATGCCGGCATCAGTGCGCCTGGCGGCACTGGAGATACCACGCGAACCGCCGCGTATGACACGACCGATGATAGCATGATAGCGGTGACGATCGGTTCGGTCGCCGCCGTCAACCTGTCTGAAGACGAGGATATGCCTCTCGCCGCTCGTGGTGAATGGGCAGGCATGATATTCACGGCGGAACCGGAAGGCGAGGCTGGAACGTATGAGGCGCATGTTTACTCGCATATCGGTGACCCGACAGTAACGGAAGGGGCAGCGTTTAGCACGGCGTATACGCTCACAGATGGCGAAACAGGCGATGTTACTGCTCTGACTGGCCACGCGACAAGCCGGGTTGCCAGTCCTAGCTTTGACCAGTCCGCCGGGACTAAGGAGTTTGAGAAGGGGGACAACCAGGAAAGGGTGATGATTGCCGGCAGCTATCAAGGTGTATCCGGTACATACTATTGCACACCCACCAACGCCACTACCAATTGTCGGGCTACTGTAGCCGACATGGGCTTTACCCTCATGGGTGGAACGTGGTCGTTTAAGCCCAGCAATCCTGCGCAAAAGCTCATGGACACTAGCGCAGCGGACGAGAGCTATGCCTCCTATGGTTGGTGGCTCCATAAGTCCGAAGATGGCAGTACCTACACCGCCAGCGCATTCCATGACTATAGGGGGACAGACGCAGGCACGGTGGCTATCGCAGACTTGCGGGGAACCGCCATATACACGGGCGGCGCGGCTGGAAAGTATGCCCTTCATAGCACCACTGGCGGAATGAACGACGCCGGACACTTCACCGCAGACGTATCACTCACTGCGACATTCGCCGAAGATCATACGATTGAAGGAACCGTGAGTAATTTCGTTGGTGGTGATGGCGAGGCGCGGGATTGGTCGGTTGCGCTTAATTCCTCAACTGTTGCTGATGCCGGTGCTATTGCTGGCGACCCTGAAGATTCCACGGACACTGGGCCACAAATGACAGTTTGGACGATAGGCGGTAATGCTGCCGATGCGGCAGGCCAATGGTCGGGGGATCTCAGGGAAGAAGGAGATGATGGAGTTCCGGGTATCGCTACCGGTACGTTCTACGCTGAGTTTGGCCGTGACGGTAAAATGGTCGGCGCGTTCGGCGCGAACAAGTAGTAGCAGATAAGAGCACGACGCCTTCCGGCCTCGGGGCCAAGCCCCGGGGTCTCAGGCGGGCGAAAGAAAAGGAAGAAGAGTGGAAAAGGGGGTTGCCCGTTGGTTGCTTCCTCGTGATGAAGCAAACTGTACCGCTCCTTGCTATGAGTTTGAGTCCTCGAGCCGGGAACGGGAACAACGGGCGGCCCCCACTCGCGCTTCACGCACGCAGGCCAGCACCCCGCCTCTCGGCGGAAGCCGCACCCCAGGGATTGCGTCGCGGCAACCCCTGCCTTCGGTCAGCCTTTTGCGGGGTATCGGCCTTTTTCTCCTCCCTTGCAGAGCGCCCAACAGCCCCTACGCCGTGCGCTTTTTCCCCACGTAGTCGAGCAGGACGGCCAGGATGATGATCGCCCCCACCGCCAGCAACTGCCAGTCGGCGGCGATACCCAGGAGGTTCAGGCCGTTCCGGATGCACGCGATGATGAGCGTGCCGATGACGGTGCCGATGATGCGCCCCTCGCCACCCAGCAGCGAGGCGCCGCCGATGACGACCGCGGCGATGACGTCCATCAGGTCGAACATGCCCATGATGGCCTGGGCGGCCATCAGGCGCGAGGCCATCACCACGCCCGCGAGCGCGCCGCAGAAGCCGCTGAAGACGAGCACGAACAGCTTGACGGCGAAGACGTTCACGCCGGCGACCCGGGCGGCCTCCTTGTTACCGCCGACGGCGTAGATATTCGTGCCCAGGACGGTGCGCGAGAGGATGAGGTGCGCGGCCAAGAAGACCAGGCCCATGATGACGGCGGCCATGGGAAACGGGCCCAGGTAGCCCTGACCGATGACGCTGAACGCCTCGGGCAGGCCGAAGATGGACTGCTCGCCCGTCAGGATGAGCGCGCCACCGCGCGAGAGGCTGTCCATCGCCAGCGTGAGGATGAAGGCGGGAATCGCGAACCAGCCCACGAAGACGCCGCTCACCCCGCCCAGCAGGACGCCGAGGATCAGCGTGGCGAGCACGGCCGGCACGATGGGCACGCCGTATTCCTTGAGCAGAAGTGCTACGACGACCGCGCCCATCGACTGGATGGAAGCCACCGAGAGGTCGATCTCGGCGCAGATGATGACGAGCGTGAGGCCCGCCGCCATGATGCCGATGTTCGACGACTGGAGCAGGATGTTCATCATGTTCGAGACGGTGAAGAAGTTCTCCGCCGTGATGGAGAGAAAGAGGATCAACAAGATGAGCGCCAGGATAAGGCCGTATTTGGAAAAGCCCGACGCGATGAGGGAGGCGATGTCGTATCCCCCCCTTGCTTCGGCAGCGGGGCTTCGCCCGCCCTGCGTTTTCACCTCATCGCTCATCGTACCCCTCCCCCGCAGACGCGGCTCTTATGGGGTTGTTCAAAAAGCCCCCCGATAGGGATTGCCGAAAAAAACCACCAATGGAGCGTACTGCATTTCACTCCCCCCTTGAGGGTCGGGCTTCCCGAGGGGAAAGCCCGACGAAGAAGCCGAGCGATTTGTGCGAAGGCTGATGCGGT
>VXPH01000155.1 GCA_009839615.1 Nitrospinota bacterium | reverse complement strand
ACGAGGCTGTAGGCGAGGAGGTCCGCTTCCGCCGCGTAGTCCTTGAAGAAGAATATCCATGCCGCCTGGGAGGTGCCTAGGTGGGCCACCGTCACCGGAAGCGCGCCTATCATGAAGACGAGCGGCAGGAAGGTCAGAAGCTGCAGCAGCGGTATGTCCATCCCGAAGAGTGTCAGGGCGTATTTGTGCACGAACAACGAGAGCACGAATACGGAGCCCTTGAGCGCCAGGACGGTGACGCCCTGTCTGAAGCGGACGGCCCGGAAGGTGTTGAGCAGGGTGTGACCGCCGATTTTCGCTCCGATAGCGCCCAGTCCCCCCCGGGCCACCCGGGTGATGAGCAGCCAGAAACAGGCCAGCCCGGCGGGCAGGGCGAACAGAAAGAGCGGCGCGCCGCCCGGAAAGGCGATTAAGCCGATAGTGGCGAAGGAGATCAGGTTCGTGACTTCGAGCAGGATGAGCATGGCGACCGTGCTCGTGATCTCGGCGAGCGGGGTCTGGAACCTGCGGTGGAAATAAAGCGCGAGCGCCACCTGCGCGAGTTGGGTGTTGATGATGGAGACGACGTAGGTGACGGCGCGCACGGGCAGCAGCGTCGGGAACGTCAGTGGGCCGTGGAACCAGCGGATCATCCGGCTCAGGACGAAGGTGTCCATCAGGAAAAAACAGATCGAAAAACATCCCATTACTATGAGGAAGGGCGCGAGCCTCGCCTTCGAGATGGCGAGGACGAACTCGCCGAACGGGATCCGCCAGAAGATGATGACGAAGATCACGACCGTAAGGGCGATGGGGATGAGCCGGCCGGCTTTGCCTGATTGGTGCGATTCGCGGTTTTGCTCCAAAACGAAACTCCTCGAAGGCGCAGCAGCTATTCGCGGTGCGGAAGCGAGAGGTCCAGAATCTCGTCGACGCCCGTGCGGGGTATGGACATCGTATTTCTGGCCTCCTCATCGTTACACAGATGCTCGTAGAATATAACGTCGAAAACGGTGCGGCTCATGGGGGAGGAAGGGGAGAAGCGGCCGATGATGCCGGACGCCGCCCGTGCCGGCCTCCTTGGAATCGGCAGAATCCGGGGCCGTTTTCCGAGCCTGAGACCTGCGCGCATGAGCAGGTCGCGGTAGAAGAGCGTTTCCGGTCCCACGAGGTTCACCCGCGCAAGCGGCGCCTCCGGATGGAGGATCGCCCATTCTATCGCGCTGATGACGTCGCCCAGGTATATCGGCTGTATCCGAACCGCGCCGCCCGCGACGAGGGGGATTACCGAAGAACCGAGCAGTCGTTTTATCTGGTTCATCGCCGGACAGTCCAGCCCCAGGATCATGGGCACGCGGAAGATGGCGCCCGATGCGAAATTCTCCGCAATCACGTCCTCGGCCTGGCCTTTCGTCCGCAGATACTCGTTTTCCGAACGTGCGTCCGCGCCCGGAAAGCTCAAGTAGACGAAAGACTTCACGCCTTGAGCGCGGCTCGCCTCGGCGACGTTTTTCGTGGTGAGCAGGTTCGCCCCGAGCAGGGAATCCCCCGCTCTCGGAACCAGCGAACCGGCCAGGTGGGCCACGCAGCCGGCGCCCGCCACGGCTCGCTCGAGGCTTTTCGTGTCGTCGTAGTCCACCTGTATCAGTTCGGCGGGGAGATCGCTGAGATTCGCGCTTCGGCCCGGGTCGCGAACGAGCGCGCGCAGGCGCGCAGGCCTTGTTGTCGCATTGGAACCCAGGCGCTCTATTAACGCTTTGCCGACGGCGCCGTTCGCACCCGTGATGGCGATGTCGATGGGGCTTCTCCCGTCAGGTCTTATGGCGGCTGAGCGCAATGATGCCTTGCTCTTCTAGCGCGAGCCGGTCGAGGTCTTCGGCCTATACCGTGAGCAGTTCGTGGGTCGGCGCGGTCATCTTCTCGATGGGCAGCCCGTGTGTGCAGGCGCCCGCGCAGCTCTGGTGGCTGCAGGTGAGGCACGCCGATGCGCCCGCGCCCAGCATGGAGTACTCGGCTTTGGCGAACCGCACGTCCTCGTAGTCGGTCGCATACATGCGGGTGCGAAGCACGTCCGCGATAGGCACGTTCTCCGGGCACGCGCCCGCGCAGTCGTTGCACGCATGGCGGCAGTAGGAGGTTCCGTTGAGCCGCGCGTATTTCTTCAAGATCGGCACCTCGCGGCGCGATATCCTCTTCCAGCCCGAGCCGCCCAGGAACTCCGTGATGTTCTCCTTGCTCGTCATCGAGATGATGAGGGAGTCCACGTTCGGGTTCGAGAGCACCCAGCGGAAGGCGGCCTGCGAGAAGGTGGCGCCGCCTTTCTCGTAGGGCCGCATGTCGTTCAGGCGCGCGCCCATGAGCGTCTTCATGGCGATGACGCCGACCCCCTTGGCTTTCGCCCGCGCAAGCGCCAGGGGCAGCTTCGGGAACCGGGCGATGAAGTCGAACCCGCGCGTGAACCGCTGGTAGAAGGCCGGGTCCTGCCCGAAGTTGTAGGCGATGAGGAATACGTCCACGACGCTGTTGTCGGTGCAGTAATCAATGCACGCGATCAGGTTGCCCGCGTGGCCCGACATGCCGGAATAGCGGATTTTCCCCTGCTTTTTCGCAAGCGCCGTGAACTCGCTCCACTCGGGGTTGCTCATCCTGTCCACGTCGTTCACGGCGTGGTTGAAATAGACGTCCACGTAATCGGTCTGGAGTTTCTGGAGGCTTTGCTCGAGCGAGCGCATCATGGACTCTTTTTTGTCGCTTGGCCCCGCGTGCGTTTTGGAGGCGATGTAGACCTTGTCGCGTTTCCCCTTGAGCGCGCGGCCGATGGTGGTCTCCGATTCCCCCCAGGAGTAGCTCTCGGCGGTGTCGAAATAGTTGATGCCCAGATCGAGCGCGTGGAGAACGAGGTCCTCCTCGTCCGAACCCAGGCGACTGCTGCCGAAGGAAATATCCGACATCTTGATGTCCGTCTTGCCGAGTGCGACGTAGCGGCGCACCCGGTTCTCAGCGGCGTCCACGTTCATGGCTTTTGCTAAGGGCAGGAGTCCTGCGCCCAGGCCGGCGAAGGCGCCTTTTCGGATAAAATCGCGTCTAGCTAAAAAGTCGGTATGATGGGGCATCGGCTTTCTCCAGGCTAGAGAAATGTGGCGACCCGCCTATCTCACCCTATTTTCCCTTCGAGGTCAATTCGGGGGTATTTGTTGGCTTATTGGGGTCGTAGGGACCGTTCGCGAACGGCCCCTACAGGGTCGATGAAAAAGTCCTGATTCTGTGATTTGGCGAATGGAACCAACCGTGGAGGTGGGTCCGTAGTGACAGCCCCTCCCTGGGGCTGTCCCACAGGCCCCCGTGCCTCTCCGCGGTCACTTCCTCCCACGCATCCCAATCACGCGTCGATGACGCGGAAACTCCTGTCCTGGGGGATGAGCATCTCCCAGCCGTTCTCCTTCACGACGACCGAGTATTCGATCTGGTACCCCCCCTGGCCGAAGGTGCCGATGGGCGCCTCGATGTTGATCACCGAATCGACGGGCAGGGGAATCTCCGAAGTCGCCGGGTAGAACGGCCCGTCGTGTTTGGATTCCGGCCCCAGGATGAAGGGGAATTCTCTGGCTTCCAGGCCTATCGTGTGGCCCGCGAACGGGGCGTCGAACTCGGGGAAGCGCGACTGGATGCCCTTTACCAGCGCCTGGTATATCTGGTTGCCCGTGCAGCCCGCCTTGATTACCTCAAGACTTTCGTGGAATCCCTCCTCGACCCCCTTCCACTCGCGCTGCACGCGCGCGCTCGGCTCGCCGACCGAGCCGCAGCTTCCCGTGTCGGCGTTGTAGTTCCTGTGGAAAAGACCGGCGTCGAACATGAAGCCGTCGCCCTTCTGGAGCTTTCTGTCCGTGGGCGGGAAGATGAAAACGCCCCTCGGGCCCGAGTTGAAGTGGAACCAGTGCCACATGCCGCCGGGCCGGGCCACTTCCTGCCGCCAGACCTCGGCCACCTCGCGCTCGCTCACGCCCTCGCGGAGGAAGTCGAAAACCTTCGAGATGGCGTCTTCGTTCACCTGGGCCGCCTCGCGGAGGCGGTCGAGCTCCTCCGCCGACTTCACGAGCCGCGTCATCAGGAACAGCCCCGAGCCGGGAATGAATTCACAGCCGGGGAGTTTTTCCTTGAGCGTCGCGAACAGGCTGTCCGGGCAGCCTTCCTCGTCCAAGGCGATTCGGCCCGAAGTGATGCCCCGATCCCTGAGTGCGGCGAGGAGCCCGTCGAGAAGGGTCGCGTGTTTCGCCCCGCTTGCGTGGAGTTCGCGGTAGCGCCTCATCTCCTCGTCGTGCGGCTCGTAGCCCTCCGGCTCGATGTGGTTCGCCTGTCCGCCCCAGACGTAGACGTTCTCCGCGTGTCCGCCGTAGGCGGCGTAATAGGTGTTGTCCGCGCGGTTCATGATGAGGTCTGTGCCGGCGCCGGGATCGTTGGTGATGACGCCGTAGCTTTTGCGCGCGCGGTAGACGCGCTGCGCCCAGCCGATGTGGCCCGTCAGGTAGGTGACGTTCTCGAGCGTCGTGCCGATCATGGCCGCGACGTCGTGTTCTCTCATCAGTTCCAGCGCGCGTTCCCTGTTGTAGAGCATGGTTTTCTCCCTGAAAAATTTCTTTCACTGCACGGAATTTTGTTGGAAAATATCTCGGGAGGAATATGTACCACAACCAGAGCGCATCAAGCGAGGCTGCACGCCTTGACAGATTCGGGCCGAAGCGCAAGGTTTAGTGAAAGCAACCGTGATTGATTGTTTCTTTGATTGGCTATCTCTTTGATTCATCGTCGTAAAGAAGGAGTTAAGCGTGGAACTGGATCGTCCGAGTGCCGAGGCGCTCTTGTTCGAGTGGACCAAAAGCCCGGGCCTCAGAGCGCACGCCCGGGCGGTGGAGGCCGCCCTTTGCGCCTATGCGAGAAAATACGGGGAAGACGAGGCGCTCTGGGGCGTCACAGGGCTTCTGCACGACATGGATTACGAAAAGCATCCCTCGCCAGAGGAACACCCCGAAACCGGCTGCGCGGTGCTGCGCGAGGCGGGCTATCCCGATGAAATGATACAGGCCATCCTGGGGCACGCGGAGTACCTGAACGTGCCCCGGGAGACGCGCCTCGCCCAGGCGCTCTTCGCCGTGGACGAACTGGTGGGCCTCATCACCGCCGTCGCCCTCGTGAATCCGGCGAAGGACATCCGCCAGGTGAAGCCGAGAAGCATCCGGAAGAAATGGAAGGACAAGAATTTCGCCAAGGGCGTCAACCGCGCGGACGTGGAGCTGGGCGCCTCCGAACTGGGGGTGCCTTTGGAGGAGCACGTCGCCTTCACGCTGGAGGCCATGCAGGGCGCGGCAGAGGATTTGGGCCTCGACGGCTCGCGTGCGGGCTGATGTATTTGATTTTTTTGAAAAAAAGGTTGACTTTGCGTTGACGGCTTCCATTGATTTGAGCATAATTCGCAGTCGGCTGTTTGGTCGATGAATCGCCACTCGGACTCAAAAAAAGACATGCTTGAAAAAGACATGCGCGATATATGGTGTATCCCAGTGAATAAAACCCTCCACGTATATTCCTACACCTGGTCAATCCAATTTAAGGACATCCAAACCCATGGCTGAGTCTTCAGGTAAAAACGGGGCCGAGAAGCAGCTTGTTGAACTCGAAACGGTGGCGATACGCTTCGCCGGCGATTCCGGCGACGGGATGCAGCTCACCGGAGACAGGTTCACGAACGCGGCGGCCATCGCCGGGAACGATCTGAGCACGTTCCCCGACTTTCCCGCCGAAATCCGCGCGCCCGTCGGAACCCTCGCCGGAGTGAGCGGGTTCCAGATCAACTTCTCGAGCAGGGACATCCATACGCCGGGCGACGCCGTGGACGTTCTGGTGGCGATGAACCCCGCCGCGCTCAAGACGAGCATCGGCGATTTGAAGAGCGGGGGCATCATCATCGCCAACGTGGACAACTTCGGCCAGAAGAACCTGGCCAAGGCCGGCTATGAGTCCAACCCCCTCGAGGATGATGAGTTCAAGAGCAACTATCAGGTCCACGAGGTGAAGATCACCTCCATGACGCGCCAGGCCCTGGAAGACATGGAGCTTCAGTCCAACCTGGCGGATCGCTGTAAGAACTTCTTCGCGCTGGGGCTCATGTACTGGATGTACTCGCGCCCGCTCGAGCCGACCAGGGAGTGGATCGAGGAGAAGTTCGGGAAGCGCCCCGAATTCGTGCAGGCCAACACGCGCGCGCTCGAAGCGGGTTATTTCTTCGGCGAGAACACCGAGGTCTTCACCAGCAACTACATCGTGCGCGAGGCGACGTATCCGGCCGGAAAATACAGGAACATCTCGGGCAACGTCGCCCTGGCCTACGGTTTCATCGCGGCGACGAAGAAGATGGGGATCAACCTCTTCTGGGGCGCCTATCCGATCACGCCGGCCAGCGACGTGCTCCACGAACTCTCCCGCCACAAGAATTTCGGCGTGCAGACCTTCCAGGCCGAAGATGAAATCGCGGCCGTATCCGCCGCCCTCGGCGCATCGTTCACCGGCTCGCTCGGCGTGACGTGTTCGAGCGGCCCGGGCATCGCTCTCAAGGCCGAAGCCATGGGTCTCGGCGTGATGACGGAGCTTCCCATGGTCATCGCCAACATCCAGCGCGGCGGCCCCAGCACGGGGCTTCCCACGAAG
>VXPH01000017.1 GCA_009839615.1 Nitrospinota bacterium | reverse complement strand
ACGGAATGATAAAACACGGCGAACGCAACGGGCGGACACACGGGTCCGCCCCTACGATCATCATTCGGAGGGTTGCGTGAGACGCTCCCGAGGAGGGAGCGCCACCTACGGACCAAACCCGATCGATGAGGGTTTTCCACAACCCCCGGATCCCGAAGGCCGGGACGGGGTTATATTTCCGGTAGTTAGGGAGCTTGCAAATCCCCGGAAAATCCTTTACAAAATTCTGAGAGGTCAGCCGCTAAGCCGCTACTCCACGGGGATGACATGACCAGACTCAAGATCCTGATTCTTGGAGTGCATCTGTTTCCCCTCTGCGTTGTTCCATCCGCCCTCGCGGAAAACAAATTCCTCGTCGAAATGAGAGCGATATCCGGTCAGCCCCATATCGTATTCTCGCGCGGAAAAAAAGTTTCCCTGCGAGGCAGACGTTCGATGCTCCCGGGCGATCACATCGTCACGAGCGCGAGTTCGCGGGCGCTCATTCATTTCCGCCGCCGTCCGGGTTGCCGGCTCGTGGTGGAGCCGAACTCTTCCTTCGAGTTCATCGGGATGAAGCGAGGCGGGGCGTATTCCGCAAAACTGAACAGGGGCGCGGTGAAGTGCGCTCGGGCCACATGCGGGTTGAGCTTGAGCATTGTAACGCCTGCCGGAATGTTGCGCGGCAAGGGGGTTGAATTCGCGCTGAGAGCCTATAGCCACCTCACCACCGTGATTCTCAAGAAAGGGCGAATGCGCCTGCTCGTCGGCGGTCAGGCCGTCCCGTTGCGCGAGATGACGCGCACTACGGTTTCAAGAACGGGAGGCCACCGGGTCGCCACGATATACAGAGGCGACCGTATTCCCAGTCTCTTCTCCCCTCTCCCCCTCCCCGGAATTTCCCCATCTTCTTCAAAACGTCGTTTCCGGGACAAATTTATTTCCCCGGCCTCGGTGACGCGAAGCCCTTGACGAAAGCAACGCTTAAGCCTTACTAAATAGCCTGTGATATTTCTTTCGCCGAAAACCCGGCGCGGACCACCCGCCCGGGCCATTTGCGCGGAACCTTTCTTTCGGTCGGGGCGTAGCGCAGTCTGGTAGCGCACCTGAATGGGGTTCAGGGGGTCGGAGGTTCAAATCCTCTCGCCCCGACCATTTTTATTCATCATCGATGAGCGAACGGCGCATCCGGACGGGAGGCGAGAGGTGGAGCTTGGTTTCATTGGTCTGGGAAGGATGGGCAGCGAGATCTGCGCCCACCTCATTCGGGCCGGTCACGAGGTAACGGCTTACGACGTTCGGGAGGAAGCCACGCTGGAAGCCGGGAACAAGGGGGCGCGCGCGGGACGCAGCCCGGCGGACGTCGCCTCCCGCTCGGAGGTCATCTTCACGTCCTTACCGCACCCGAACATATCGCGCGAAGTGATCCTGGGCGAGGAGGGCATTCTCGCGGGCGCGCGCGACGGCGCGCTCCTGGCGGAGACGAGCACTGTCTCCCCTTCCCTCATCAAGGAGCTGGCTCCCAAGGTGCGCGCGCAAGGGGCCGAGTTGATGGATGCCGCCGTGAGCGGCGGCGTGCAGGGGGCGCGGGCGGGCACCCTCACGCTCATGGTGGGCGGCGGCGAGGCGGGGTTCGAGAAGCTCAAGCCCCTTCTCGCGCATTTCGGGAAAAACATCTTTCACTGCGGCGCATCGGGCATGGGCATGTTGTTCAAGGTCGTGAACAACATGCTCTCGCACGTGAACCTCGCTGCGTTGACCGAGGCCATGGCCCTGGGCGTCGCGGCGGGAGCCGACCCCAATTTGCTCTGCGACGTCATCGCCGTCAGTTCGGGCCGCAGCCGCCAGGTGGAGGACAGGCTCCGAAAGCACATCCTGCCGGGAGAGTTCACGCCCGGGATGACGACCGATCTCGCGACGAAGGATTCGGATCTCTGCCTCGAGCTGGCCCGCGAGCTCCGCGTTCCCACCTTCATCGCCAGCGCGACACATCACGTCTACGAAATGGCGATTCAGAAAGGATACGGGGCGGAAGAATACGCCTCGCTCATCAAACTCTGGGAGGAATGGCTGGACATCGAGGTGCGCTCTCCCGGCGCAGGGAGGGGTTCCTGAAATTCGTTCGCAATATCCTCGATGACGCGAAGACCTCTCCACCACGACGCGAAGGATGCTGAAATGACTCCAGAAGAGATGTTCGATGAGGCTTTCGACTCGGCTTTCAAAGACAGAAGAAACCTGATCTCCTTTCTGGAGGGGATCGACCCCTCCCACGTGCACTGGCGGCCGCCCGACGGTGAATGGTCCCTGCACGAGAATCTCGAGCACATCCTTTTGACGGACAATTATTACGCGCGCTTCATCGAGAAGAGGCTTGCGGAGGCGGCGGAGTCCGGCTCGTGGGACACGGCGCCCGAGAATCCCGAGACGATGAGCCGCGAGGCGCTCCGGCGCAGGGAGCAGGGCCGGGTTCCGGCGCCCGATTTCCTCATCCCGAAAGGCGAAGGCGATTTCCGCGAGATGATCGCCAAGCTCCTGCCCAACAGGGAGGCGGTTCACCAGATGATGCTCCCCTACCGGGGCACCGACATGAGCCGCTACACGCATGAGCACTTCCGCTACGGCGACCTCAACATTTACGACCGCATCGTCTACTCGGGCACGCACGATTTCCTTCATCAGGACCAGATGACGCGCGTCCTCCAGGCGCCCGGCTACCCGGGAAGCGGATGAGGCGCCCGGCCCCGCTCCCGGGGTTGTCGGAAAAGTCGGAGAGGGAAAATTTGTTTGTGTGTAGGTCAGACATATATGTCTGACATATATGCGACCCTGAATTTTTTGCCACCCGACACGGGCCGCATATATGCGGCCCCTACAGGTGGAAGTCCTGACGAAAGACAACCACGAAGGGCAGGACAGGCACGGAGGCCTGTCCCTACAAAACCATCACGCCCGCGCCGCGTGAACCTCCATGCCACCGCTCCCCAAACAGGCTTTTTCAACCCCCTTTGTCCGGGGTTGTTGAAAAAGTCCCTTTGGGGCCGGGTTGTCAATTGGCGTGTAGGGGTCGCATATATGCGACCCGGCCTTTTTCGCCACCTTCCAAGGGCCGCATATATGCGGCCCCTACACTCCCTCCGGCAAAGTGGAATCCCGCAGCCGTCATCCCGGCATCGCAGGCTTTTCCAACAGCCTCTCTTTCCCGGAACCTGCCGATGAACGAGTGGACGATAACGGCGCTGCGCGACGCCTACCGCGCCGGTGAGGTCTCGCCGGTCGAAGTCGTGGACGACGCCCTCGCCCTCATCAAGCAGTGGAATCTCCACCTGAGGGCCTATCTGCACGTCAGCGAGAGAGAGTTGCGCCGGGCGGCGCGGGAATCCGAGCGCAGGTTCCGCTTCGGCGATGAGATCGGCCCGCTCGACGGCGTTCCCGTGGCCTACAAGGACCTCTGCTACATTCCGGGAACCCCCACGACTTGCGGAAGCGTGATGTTCAAGGACGATCCGCCCGCGGACGCGGTATCGAGCGTCTGGCGGCGGCTCGATGAAGCCGGGACCGTCAATATGGGAAAACTCAACATGGCGGAACTCGCCATGGGGCCGACGGGACGCAACAAGCATTTCGGAGACCCGCAGAATCCCTGGAAGCAGGGTCATGTGACGGGTGGGTCGAGCAGCGGGTCGGGGTGCGCAGTGGCGGGCGGATTGGCGCTGGCCGCGATCGGCACGGATACGGGCGGCTCCATCCGCCTGCCGGCGGCGTTTTGCGGCGTGGTGGGCCTGAAACCCACGAACGGCCGCGTGAGCCGGCATGGGGGGATGCCGCTATCCTGGACGCTCGACACTTTCGGCCCGCTCACGCGGACGGTGGCGGACAACGCGCTGGTGCTCTCCGCCATCGCGGGTGCGGACCCTCTGGATACGAGCGCGAGCACGCGGTCCGTTCCCGATTACACCCAGGCGCTCGGAGAAGGCATCGCGGGCGTTCGCGTGGGGGTTCTCGAGGGCGCGGCGCTCGGCGGCGTTTCCGGGGAGATGCGGTCGGCATATGAGGAAGTATGCGGGGCGCTCGAACGCCTGGGCGCGCGCCTCCTTGCGATGCCCCCTCCCCGGGCGGAAGAGCTCGAGGAGCTCGCCAACACGATCTTCAAATACGAGGCGCTGATGATACACGGCGAGCGTCTGGAGAAATACGCGGACGAGGTGACGCCGGAGATTCTGATGCGCCTGGAAGCGGGCCGCGGGATCCAATCGGCCGAATATCGCGCGGCGCTCGCAAGGCGCGAGGCGTTGATCCGCCATTACGAGCACGAGGTGTTCTCCGCCGTGGACGTTCTCGCCAGCCCGACGACGCCGACTCCCGCCCCCCCTCACGCACAGGCGCGCGCAGATGCCGGGGGGCTGATCGCCTCCCTCACGCGCTTCACGCGCTGGGTCAACACCCTGGGCGCGCCCGCCATATCCCTGCCCTGGGGTTTCACCGAGGAGGGGCTGCCGCTCGCCGTGCAGCTCGTCGGCCCCGATTTCAGCGAAGCCGCGCTTTACAGAATCGCCGGCGCCCTGGAGGGGGAAAGCGGCGGCTGGAGCAAGTCGCCGGCGTTCGAGTCGTTTTGATGAGGTTCGGAGGCGATGAAATTGCCATGCTGCTTCCCAATTTTATCAGTTCATGTGGAGAATGGGGATGACCGGTTTTCGTTCAAGCGACTTCAGGATTCTCTTCGAGGATGGTTCATATAAGCGCACGACGGGGCTTGCGACTACGATCGCCTCACTATCCCTCAATCGGAAAGGCCTTTTCGACGAATACGAGAGATTGCGCGGATCCGCGCCCAGGCGAAGTGAAACAGACAAGCGTTATTTCGTCGGACATGATGGAGTAATTTCATCTCCAGGCAGCGGCAGCGAGAGCAATCGAGGTGAGGAGCACCTGGCGCTTGCCCTATGGAACCAGGATAAACCTTGGCCGCGGTCTCACCCCGTCGATGGTTGGTTGCGGTTGATCGATTACCAATTTCCACTAAAGGCCAGGCAGTCAGACCAAGGGATCGGCAAAGTCGATCTGCTCGGCATCACGGATAGAGGGAGGCTGACGGTCATCGAGTTGAAGGTAAAACCTCGTAGCGCCGGCAATCGGGGTGATACTCCCTTGCTGGCGCTCATGGAGGGGCTTCGCTACGCCGCTGTCGTGGAGGCCAACCGCGACGTGATCGCCAGGGAAGCGAAAGTTCTTTTCGAGAGGGATATCACCAAAGAGCCGCCCATCGTGCAGATTCTCGCGCCACTGGCTTGGTGGAAAGGCTGGCTAGAACTTGCAGGCTCCACGCGTCGCGCCGCTGGTGAGTGGGAACCCGCATTCGCTCGCCTCACCGCAGATATCGAGGAAGGACGGCTCAGCGTCCCCGTCGAATGCGTGGCGCTTGACGATATCGGCGACGGTGGTATCACGTACGGAGCCGACTGCAGGACGCCGACGCTTGGCCGTGCGCCCGCGCTCTATTCCGTACGTCCAGGTGAAAAGTGGCCCATCGGCGACGCCCTGCTCTGAAAAGAACAGCTACAGCGTACAGACCTCCAGGTCTCCCTGACGAGCGCCTCCCGCATAGCTCGTAATCCGTTCCCCCTTGGCCGGAATTGCTCTTTGCCTATCGCATGCTGAAATTCCATCTTTTGCGGGTGGGGACGCAATACATTTCCCCGCATCTGCTCATCCCGGGCAACGCCGGATTTGGAGTATGATGACGGTTTGGTCTTGAATCTTCCGGACTCGGGGAATTTCCGAAAAATTCGATAAATATCGATAAATTTACGGGGTTTTTCGATAAATTTCCGAAAATTTTCGAGGGGAAATGCGTGAAACTGCGGGGAATTGCGGGGTCCGAATGCGGGCAGATGCGGGCGCGAAAACCGGTTCCGGCGACCGGATTCCGCCGCAGAATCCGGGCGCAGGGGAATTCTGCCATGGTTCGCGGGACTGTCGATGACGGTAAATGCGGGGAGTTGCGGGGTTGAAGAGGAAGAGCCGGCCGGGTGCACGAGAAGTGAATCTTAAGTTGCGCCGTCTTCTTTTTGTTCCTCTTTCTCCCAATCTTTCAATGATCTGGGTAGTTTATCTTCATTCCATTTCTTGGTGATGCGGTAGACCTTCCCGCCCTCTCGCATATAGAGGAACTCCGAACCCTGCTTGTCCGCGAAGCGAAACGGCCCCCACGCGCCGTGGCGGATGTCCCTGCCCGAGAGCTCGACGATAAAGTCTTTGAAATCAGGCGCTTCGCCGGGTTCCGCCTCCCCCTCCCTCTCGAAATCCTTGAGAGCGCCCACGAGGTCCTCCACGTTGCCGGGCTCGGCCTCCCTGCCTTCGGGGGAGACGAAGCGCCACCCTACGCCGAAACGCTCCAGCTTCATGGCGGATTCGTCGGGGAAACGGGCCGTAACTTCCGTAATTTCAGTATCTTTCGCATAAAGAAGCAAGCGCCGCTCGCTCAGGAAATAGGGCGTTTTCGTAATCTTGTCATAATCTTCTTTCTTGACGGCGAACAGGCGCTTTTCTCCCTCGATTCGGCCGTACGCTCTTTTCTCCTCCTCGAGGAAACGCCCGATAATCAAGGACTTATCCTCCAGCGGCGCATCCTCTTTCTTCTTCAGCCAGAGGGTGTAGCGAAGCGGCGCGCCCTTGCCGTCCTCTCGCAGGAGGCCGTATTTCGACAGGTCATCTCCAGGAC
>VXPH01000184.1 GCA_009839615.1 Nitrospinota bacterium | reverse complement strand
TTTCCCCCGCGCGTTGGGGGGGGGGGGGGGGGGGTTTTTTTTTCCGTCCTAAATTGGTGCTTTTGTTTTTTTTCTTCTTCGGTTTTTCCCGCTCTCCCACGGCGGTGGTCAATTCCGAGCAGGAGGGCTTTTTCCACAACAACCCCGTAAGCGGCGTTTTTGCGCTTGAACTCCGGGTCGCCCTCGTCCTCGGCTTCCATCTGTGGTATTATCTAGCAGGTAGAAAGTCGGCATTTCCGTTATCCATTATGATTCAACTGGTTACAGCTTTTTGCCTGAAGCCGCCTCTTTGGCCGGTTTCGGACGCAAGGAGCGCTTGCTAAGGCGGAGTCCCGTTTTCCCGGTGGTTTTTGCGGAATGCGGCGCTTCCGTCCGAAAGAGGTGAAAGATGACCAACAGCTTCAACGCCCGCTCACAACTCGAAGTCGGCGGGAAAACCTACGAGATTTACCGGATAGACGCGCTTCAGGATAAGGGCGACGTCGCGCGGCTCCCCTTCGCCATTAAGGTCCTACTGGAGAACCTCCTCCGGAACGAGGACGGGCGCTCCGTGCGCGCCGCCGACATCGAGGCGCTCGCCTCCTGGGACGCGAAAAACGCCGATGCGAAAGAGATCGGCTTCATGCCGAGCCGCGTGCTCTTGCAGGATTATACCGGCGTTCCCGTGGTGGTCGATCTCGCCGCCATGCGCGCCGCCATGAAGGACTTAGGGGGCGACCCCGACTCCATCAATCCCTTACAGCCCGTCGACCTGGTGATCGACCACTCCGTGCAGGTGGATGAGTTTGGCACCGAGACGGCGCTCGAGGCGAACGCGCAGCTCGAATACGACCGCAACACCGAGCGCTACGCCTTCCTGCGCTGGGCGCAGAACGCCTTCGACAACTTCCGCGCCGTGCCGCCCGACACCGGCATCGTCCACCAGATAAACTTGGAGTTTCTGGCCCCGGTGGTGGGCACGGACGAAAAAGAAGGTGTGGCGCGCGCCTTTCCCGATGCCGTCGTGGGCACGGACTCACACACCACGATGATCAACGGCATCGGCGTCCTGGGCTGGGGCGTGGGCGGCATCGAGGCGGAAGCCGCCATGCTGGGTCAGCCCTACTCGATGCTCATCCCCGACGTGGTGGGCTTCAGGCTCTCCGGCGATCTGAGAGAGGGCGCCACGGCGACCGATCTCGTGCTCGTGGTCGTGCAGATGCTGCGGGAAAAGGGGGTGGTGGGCAAGTTCGTGGAGTTCTACGGGCCGGGGTTGGACAACCTGCCGCTCGCCGACCGCGCCACGCTCGCCAACATGGCGCCCGAATACGGCGCCACCTGCGGCATCTTCCCCATCGATGGCGAAACCCTCAAGTACATGAAACTCACGAGCAGGCCCGCCGAGCAAATCGCGCTCGTGGAGGCCTACGCGAAGGCGCAGGGCATGTTCCGCGAGACGGATTCGCCCGAGGCCGTCTACACCGATACGCTGGAGCTCGACCTAGGCGACGTCGTCCCGAGCATATCCGGTCCCAAGCGGCCGCAGGACCGCATCGAACTCACCGACGCCGGCGCCACCTTCGAGCGCGAACTCGACAAGATGCTGACCGAACTCGGCGGAGGCGATGGCGGCGCGGTCGCCGCGCCTGCGGCGGTCACCGTGCGCGACGGTACGAAGACCTACGAGATAACGCACGGCGCGGTCGTCATCGCGGCGATCACGAGCTGCACGAACACCTCGAACCCCACCGTCATGCTGGGCGCGGGGCTGGTGGCGAAAAAGGCCGCAGAGCGGGGCTTGAAAGCCAAACCCTGGGTCAAGACCTCTCTCGCGCCCGGATCGATGGTGGTGACGGAGTATTTGAAGAGCGCGGGACTCACGTCCTATCTCGAGGCGCTCGGCTTCCACAACGTAGGCTACGGCTGCACCACTTGCATCGGGAACTCGGGCCCGCTGCCCGCGCACATCTCCCAGGCCGTGGCCGAGGGCGACCTCGTCGCCTGCTCGGTGCTCTCGGGCAACCGGAACTTCGAGGGCCGCGTGCACGCCGAAGTGCGCATGAACTTCCTGGCCTCGCCACCGCTGGTGGTGGCCTACGCCATCGCCGGTCGCATGGACCTGGACATCACGCGAGACCCCCTGGGCGAGGACGGGGACGGCAATCCGGTGTATCTCCGGGACATCTGGCCCACGCAGAGCGAGCTTCAGGACGTGGTGATGAACCACGTGAAGGCGGACATGTTCCAGAGGAGCTACGGCGACGTCTTCCGGGGCGACCTGCGCTGGCAGGGCATCCCCACGCCCGAGGGCGGCCTGTTCGATTGGGACGACATGTCCACCTACATCCGGAAGGCGCCTTATTTCGACGGCATGAAGGCCGAACCCGAGCCGGTCGAAGATATCCAGGGCGCGCGCTGTCTCGCGCTTCTGGGCGATTCGGTGACGACGGACCACATCTCGCCGGCCGGCTCCATCAAGCGCGATAGCCCGGGCGGGCATTTCCTGGTGATGAACGACGTGCTGCCCGCCGACTTCAACTCCTACGGCTCCCGGCGCGGGAACCACGAGGTGATGATGCGCGGCACCTTCTCGAACGTGCGCCTGCGGAACCGGGCGGCGCCGGGCACCGAGGGCGGCTTCACCACCTATTTCCCGACGAACGAGGTCATGCCCATCTACGACGCGGCGATGCAGTACCAGGAGGCGGGCATCCCCCTCGTCGTCCTGGGCGGGAAGGAGTACGGCACGGGCTCCTCGCGCGACTGGGCCGCCAAGGGGTCGAGCCTGCTCGGCATCCGCGCCGTCATCGCCGAGAGCTTCGAGCGCATCCACCGCTCGAACCTGGTGGGGATGGGCGTGCTGCCGCTCCAGTTCAAGCCGGGCGATTCGGCGGAGAGCCTGGGCCTCACGGGGCGGGAGACCTTCGACATCGAGGGTGTGGACCAGGGCGAAGCCAAAGAGGTGCGCGTCACAGCCACGCCGGAGGACGGCGGTGCGCCTGTCGTCTTTGATGCGGTCGTGCGCATCGACACGCCCAACGAGGTGGCCTACTACCAGCACGGCGGCATTTTGCAGTACGTCCTGCGGCAGCTCCTGAAGAGCGGGGGGAATTAAGTAGAGTCGGACGACCTTCGGCGGATGCGTAGTGACAACCCTTTTTGGGTTGTCCTGCCTCTGTGCCTGTCCTGGCGAAGGACAACCACGGGAGGTTGTCCCTACAGTTGCGTTTGATTTAACGGGTTATATTCATCGAGCGACCATTTCAGTGGATTGTTCTGGATGTATTCGCGGATTCGGTTGAGTTCGTCATCGTTGCGAATAACGTGGTCGTAGAATGATCGTTGCCATTGAAAATAAGCAAAGCCAATTTCGCGTATACGTTTCGATGACGTGGTTTTGAACGCGCCAATCAATTCCGACAATGATTTGATTTTTAACGCATCTGTAGGGACAGGTCGCGACCTGTCCCTACGGGTTTGGATGATCAATATGCCGTGGAAATGATTCGGCATAATGACGTATTCATCCAACTCGACATATTCATATCGCTCGGACAACCATTGCCAACGCGAATTAACAATCACTCCCGTTTGATTCAAAACCATCTCATCTTAAATGATTTCGCCGAATAAAGATTGTCTTTCTTTTATGCAAATCGTCACAAAATAACATCCACCTTGTGAATAATCGTATCTCTCTAACCTGTTTGTTTTCCTGTTTTTCATCTTTTTGTAACCAAATTTCTTGTCTACGCCCATACGTTACAACCGAGTCGAAGACAAATATAAAGTCGGGTTTTTTCGATTAGGACAGGTCGCGACCTGTCCCTACAGTTACGCCCTACCAAAGTGGGAATTTTATCCCGTTGCAGGCGGGGACAGAGGTCCCCTCACCTCACGAAACGATCTCCATCAGCCTCGCCCAGAGGTATTCCGCGTCCGCATCGGTGAGGGGATCGGGGGAGATGAAGATTCCCGATTCGCCGGATAGGCCGACCTGGACCCGCACCTCGCACGCCCACAGCGCATCCACAATCGCATCGCGCGATTTCCCGAGCGCATCCTCGTCGATTTCGACGACGACTTCGGGCAAGTCCTGCCCCAGGGCGTTGGGGCGCCTCACGCGGGGCGAGAGCCCCTTCATCCCGCTCATGCGCTCCATGTAGAACTCGCACCACCGCTCGTTGTGGGCGTATTGTTCCGCCTCGCCTGAGTCCAGATAGTGCTCCAGCGCGCAGAGCAGGCCCACGATGTCGTCGCACCCCGCCTTCATGGGCCGTCCGACCGAATACCTGGGGCTTCCCGTCATGGCGCAGGCTTGGACGATCTCCTTTTTGCCCAGGATGATGCCGGTGTTCTGCGGCCCGCCGATGCTCTTTCCCCCGCTGAAGATGGCGGCGTCGGCGCCCATCTCCCTGGTGTAGCGCCAGAGGTTGGAGGACGGGGGGAGTTGCGCCGCGGCGTCCACGATTACGGGCACGTTTCGCTCGTGCGCGATCTCGATGATGGTCTCGAGCTTCAGGATGTTCCCGCCCGCGTAGCGGCCCGGGAAATAGAATACGCCCGCCGTCTTCTCGCCGATGGCCTCTTCGAGCTCCCAGGGGTGGGTCTGGCGGTGCGAGCCGATCTCCACGAGCCGCGCCCCCGCCTGGCGGATGTTGATGTCGTAGTGGTTTCTCTGGAAGCGGTGGATCACGATCTCGTTCTTGAGGCCGTCGGTGAAGGGGAGCCTGTCCATGAGGGCCGGGTTCCCGCCCGTGATGCAGGCGGCCGCGCACAGCACGAGTCCCGCGGCGGAGCCGCTCGTAACGTAGGCCGCCTCGTTTCGCGTCAGCTCGGCGATTCGCGCGCCCGCCTTCGCGTGCAGCTCGTTCATGTCCACCTGGGCGGTGTTCGCCTCCCGCATGGCGGCCCACACCTCGGGCCGCATTTTCGAGCCGCCGAAGACGGTCTGGCGGGTGCGCGCGCTGATGACGCGGCGGATTCCGATGTTTTTGAGGAATTCCGGGTTTTGCGGGGATTCGTTGATCGCCTTGCTCCTCAGCCTGTGGTGGAATACCTGAGCGCCGCGCCTTGGAGTACGGTCCACGATGCGTCTTCGGTTTTGCCGAATAAAGAGACGGTGTGAAAACCCTCCTCATCGCGCGCGAAGCGCCTCTCGATGTCGAATCTGAATGCCTGCGCCGCCTCGCTCGGCGTAATCTCCACCTCGGCTGATTCGGGTGGCGCGCCGTCCAGCCCCACGCCCAGAAGCAGCGGCGAGGCGGCATCGCTCCGCACACGGACCTCGATTTCGAGACGCGCCGCCTCCTCTCCCCATACGAGAAAAGAGACGCTCATATCGGGCGATACTTCGCTCCACCCGCCCCCAGGAACCGCTGCATCCGCGCGCAGGCTTTGCCTCCACTCGACCCGCTTTCGGTTGTGCCGGCTCAGGATGAGCGTCCTGTGTTCGGGCCTGTCCGCCCAGTGGTAGTGCCTGGGCCTGTTCTCGAAGGGTCTTCCCATGCCGACGAGAAGCGCCGCCGGGTCGCCGCGCATCACCTCCTCGCCGTCCAGGGTTTCATGCCCCGTCGTCGAGGCGGTGAGCTTCACGCGCTCGCGTCGCTCATCCCACCTCGCGTAGACGTACTGCACCGTATCGACGGGAGGCCGCGAGGCCACGTTGGGCGGCGGTTCCTGCAGGGCGCGCAGCCGCCCGCCGATGCGGATCTTCTCACCGCCGTGGCGCACGAGTTCGAGCTGGTGAAAGCCCCGGTATTCGAGACGGCACGGCTGGCTCATGGAGGCTCCTCGGCTGGATGCGCTTGCGCGTGTGTTCGATGCGTCCATCATATCACGATGTGTCAGGGCTTGTGATCATGTATGATGACGCCGCGCCGCCGCCCGGCGGCGTTTTCTTTATCGACGATGGGAGTTTCGAAATGCGCATCATGACCACCCTTCCGATGGACGATCTGAAAAAAGCGGGTCCGGCCGCACGCGATATCGAGGCGGCGGGCTATGACGGCGTAATGACCATGGAGAACGCGCACCACCCGTTCCTGCCCCTGGCGGTGGCGGCGGTGGAGACCGAGCGCGTGGAGCTTCTGACCGCCGTGGCCATCGCCTTCCCCAGAAGTCCCATGGTGTGCGCGAACGCGAGCTGGGACCTGCAAGTCGCATCGAACGGACGCTTCGTCCTGGGGCTCGGCCCGCAGATCCGCGCGCACAACGTGCGGCGGTTCAGCGTGCCCTGGAGCGCGCCCGCCGCGCGTATGCGCGAATACGTGGAATCACTCCGCGTGATATGGCGCGCATGGCGGAGCGGGGAAAAGCTCGATTACCAGGGCGAACACTACCGGTTCAGCCTCATGACGCCCGCCTTCACGCCGCCCTCGGGCGGGCAGCCCATGGCGCCCGTCACCATCGCGGCGGTGGGGCCGGGGATGCTCAAGGTGGCGGGCAGCCGCTGCGACGGCGTGCGTCTGCACCCGTTCTGCACGAGCAGGTATTTCGAGGAGTTCTGCCTGCCGAGGCTCGTGGAGGGTTTCGGGGAGAACGGAATCACGCGCGAGCAGTTCGAGATAACGGGCGGCGGCTACGTTGTCACCGGGCGCGATGAGGAGGCCATCCGGCGCGGGATGGATGAGGTCAAGGTGCGCCTCGGCTTTTACGGCTCAACGCCCGATTACTGGCCCGTGCTCGAGATGCACGGCTACGGCGATCTGGGGCGCAAGCTCAGGCAGATGACGCGCGAGGGCAAGTGGGGCGAACTCGCGGGCGAGATTCCCGACGACCTGGTGCGCCTTTTCGCCGCCGTGGGCGTGCACGGGGAGATCAAGGGGGCCATCGAGGCGCGCTTCGGGAACGGCGTCGACACCCTCTACGCGGGCATGTTGCCTACGGCGGACAGGGACCTGCCGCCCGATCTGATCCAGGATATCCAGCAGATACCGGTAAAGTTTGAGGGGTTTGCGGTGAGGTAGGGGGGGTTGGTTTTCAGGG
>VXPH01000271.1:2345-7073 GCA_009839615.1 Nitrospinota bacterium | reverse complement strand
TATTCTTCTTCAAGGACTACGCGGCGGAAGCGGACCTCCTCGCCTACAGCCTCGTATCCCACCTCACCTTCATGCTGGCGAACGGGACGATCGGCCTGCTGTTCATGCCCAAGGCGTATTCGGATCTGTTCGGAAAAGGGCGCGCCGCCTAAAGGGGGGTGCTAAAAAAGGGGAATTATATACGAGTTTACCCAAGGTCGCCGAAAAAGAACGGCTCAAGGATTCGACCAACAACATTCCAAAGCGGGATCGCCTGATCCTCAATGCAAAGATCGCAGGTGAGGGTGTCGGGATTCCAGCGGGGATAAATCCTCAACAAGACATGCTCTTGCCTCCGTGAAATGAAGGCGTTTTCATCAAGCTCCACGGACAGAAAATCCTGATCGTAATCAGAATCAACTATCACCCTTTTGCCGCTCATGGTTTGATGGTCATCAATCATCTTCGCGTGAAAAACAGAAATAGCATTATCCTGTTTTTGCAGAATGAATCGCCTTCCATTTCGGCTTGCATGGGAAAGCCTGTTAAACTTGCGAAGGTCTTCCTCGATTTGCGCATACAGCGCAGCGAAGATTTTATCGGGCGTGCATTCCAACCTCGCCTTGATCCAGTTCGGTGAATCCGACACTAGACTATCCTTGCTGACATGGGAGGCGGAGGGGATTTGATATGCCAACCCCTGACTTCATCCTTTTGATACTCACCTACAATTTGACCATCCAGCTTGAGCCTGTAAGTCTCACGCTCTTCGCTGGGAGGACAGATCACGTTTGCTCTGATTTCAGATTCCGAACCATCATTGAAGCGCAAGACGTAGATTCTGACCGGCGGCTCCTCGACTGTGGGTGTCATTGAATTCCTTTCGCAGGCGGAATGAAGAATCCCCACAATTCTCCACCAAATGCAAAAAAAATTCAAGAATCGACCAGAATACGCTTGACAACCTCCCCGCTTTTGGGTAAACTGTTTCCATAAATAAGGGAGGCAAACAGACAATGGCACACACCGCACCAGGCAAAGCATACCGCAAAGGCATTTCTCTCTTGGAGATCATCCAGAGGTTTCCCGATGAGAAGGCGGCGGAGCAATGGTTCATCAAGACGCGCTGGCCCGTCGGCGTGTGTTGCCCTGAGTGCGGGAGCCTGAACGTTCAGGAGAGAAAGAGCCGCAAGCCCCAGCCCTACCGCTGCCGCGATTGCCGCAAGGATTTCTCGATAAAGACCGGAACGCTCATGGAAGGCTCGAAAATCAGCTTGCAAAAGTGGGCGATTGCGTTCTACCTTTCCTCTACGAACCTCAAGGGCGTCTCGTCCATGAAGTTGCACCGGGATTTGGGCGTCACACAAAAGACGGCGTGGTTCATGATGCACCGTATCCGGGAGACGTGGAGAGACAACGGCGGTATGTTCACCGGCCCTTGTGAGGCTGACGAAAGCTATTTCGGCGGAAAGCGGAAGAACATGCCGAAGTCGAAGCGCGAGAACCTCAAGGGCCGTGGAACCGTTGACAAGGCCATCGTCGCTGGCGTAAAAGATCGGGATACAAACCAGATCAAGGCCAGCGTGGTGGAATCGACTGACAGGGAGACCTTGCAGGGTTTCATCAAGGACAACGTCAAGGAAGGGGCGAAGGTGTATACCGACGATCACGCCTCATATCAGGATATGCCCGGATTCGACCATGAAGCCGTGAAGCACAGCGTGGGCGAATACGTTCGGGAGCAAGCGCATACCAACGGGGTGGAATCCTTCTGGGCCATGCTCAAGCGGGCGCACAAGGGCACGTTTCACAAGATGAGCCATAAGCACCTTGAGCGTTACGTCAACGAGTTTGCAGGCCGACACAATATCCGCCCCTTGGATACCATCGACCAAATGGAGTCCATTGTCTCGGGAATGCACGGCAAGAGGCTCCGGTATGACGACCTCGTGGCGTAGCGAGCCATGCAGAATTTCGAGAATCGAACGCTTTACCATGGCGACAACCTGCCTTTCCTTCGCAACCTGAACTCAGAATCCATTGATCTGATAGCGACGGATCCGCCGTTCAACAAGGGGCGCGACTTCCACGCCACGCCGGATAGCCTCGCCGAAGGCGCATCTTTTCAGGACAGATGGACTTGGGAGAAGGACGTTCATGAGGAATGGGTAGACCAGATAACGGACGATTATCCGAAACTCATGGAGGCCATCGAGAGCGCACGCTACGCCCACTCAGACGGCATGGGCGCGTTCATGTGCTTCATGGCCGTGAGGCTCCTTGAAATGCGGAGGGTGCTCAAACCTACCGGAAGCATCTATTTGCACTGCGACCCCACGGCTTCCCACTACATCAAGGCGATCATGGACGCGATTTTTGGGTGGCGACAATTCAAGAATGAGATCGCGTGGAAACGAACAACAAGTCGCAACGATGCCAAGCGGTGGGGCGGAGTTCACGATATTGTTTTGTTTTATGCCAAAGATACTGATTTCACTTGGAACCCCGTGTTTATGCCACACGACCCAAAATATGTTGCAAAATTTTATAGGAACCAAGATGGACGCGGGCGATGGATGTCAGACGTGATAGAGAGAAGCCAATCAATGGGGCCACGCCCTAACTTATGCTATGAGTTTGAGGGTTACACCCCAAAATGGGGCTGGCGAATGAAGCGTGAAAAACTGGAGGCACTGGCAAGGGATGGCCGCATTATATGGAGCAAAAATGGCAAGCCACGATTGAAACGATACTTACATGAGCAGAGCGGAGTCCCGATTCTTGATGTAATCACAGACATTCAACTAATTTCTCCTCACGCCAAAGAACGCTACGGCTACCCCACCCAGAAACCCCTTGCCCTCTACGAACGCATCATCCAGGCATCCTCGAATGAGGGCGATTTTGTTCTTGATCCGTTCGCGGGATGCGCCACCACGCTGGTTGCCGCCGAGCGGCTGGGGCGACAATGGATAGGTGCGGATATCTGGGATAAGTCGATTCATGCCGTGATAGACCGATTCCACCATGAGCATCTTGAGGTGCCGGAAACAAAGCAGGCCGAGTGGTTGCTCATCAAAGGTGGCGTGGATTATACGACCGACTTACCTATCAGGACGGACGAGGGGCAGGAAGTCATGCCGTTTCTCAGGGTGAAGGAAACCATCAAAGAGCCCGGCCCGAAGATGAGCAGGGCAGATATGTATGAGCATCTTCTGAAACAGGACGGTCCGCGTTGCCAGGGATGCGACCGGCTGTTCGACGATCCGCGCTACCTCGAACTTGACCACAACACGCCGCGCTCAGACGGCGGCCTGAACCATATCTCAAACCGCATCCTGCTCTGTGGGCCGTGCAATCGGCTCAAGAGCAACACCTACACGCTCTCGGGATTGAGACGAGAAAACAAGAAGCGTTCATACATGGCCCCGGCCCTTCCCATGTGAATCAGGAGACTTCCATGAATGACAACAAGCCCCCGCGCGGTCGCCCGACCGAAAAGACCATGCCCCCACCTATCCCGGATACCCCGGAGAGTATCGCCCGCGCGTGCATGCAGGGGCCGCCCAAAAAGCAATGGGATTTTCTCAAGAAGTCCGCCAAGTAGGGCGGCTTGGGTAAACTCGTATATAATTCCCTAAAAAAGCCCTGATGAACGAGGGTTCGGAGCGACCGACGAGAGGAAGAAACCACTCCCCCCTTGAGGGTCGGTCTCCCTCGGGGAAGACCGACGGTGAGGTGAGGGGGGGGTTGCCCGAAACCGAACCGGTGGGGGGAGTTTTTTTCTGTGGCATATCCCCCCACCGAATCGGCCTTCGCCTAAAGGCTCGACCTCTTCGACTCCCCCTCAAGGGGGGAGTGAAATTCAAAAGCGTACGCACAACCCAAAATCGCTTCCCGGGACTTCATCATCACCCCTAATGGCTTCTATAAGCCGCGAGCGCGTTTCTGATGAACAGGCACAGGGCATAGAGAAACAACAGGTTGCCGAACCAGGGCAGTACGGGTCTGAGCCAGCGCCAGGATAAACCGGCTTCCAGGACGACCCCGCCCACCAGGACGTAGAAGCCGACCCCCGCCCACTTGCCCGCCGCATCTTCGGGCAAGGCCTCGCCTGCGTTCTCCGCCTCGATCCAACAGCGCCACATGAACTGCGCGCCCAGCATCACGATGCCCACGGCGGCCCAGCGGCCGATAACGCCCGTCAAGAAGGCGGCCGTAAGCGCCGCCGCGTTGAAGGCGATGTCCGTAAAGGCATCCACCTGCCCCCAGAAATAGCTCTCCGCGTTCGCCCGCCTCGCCAGCAGGCCGTCCGCCAGGTCGCTCAGGACCGCGTAGGCGTAAACGGCGATGAACACGAACCGCCAAATCCCGTCGGGCGCTGACTCCGTTTCGAACAAAGCATGCATGAAAAGCGGAATCGACAGAATCCGCACGAACGTGAGGCACCTCGCCAGAACCGCGAGTCCCGGCCTGAACGATTCTTCCCCGGCCACCTCGTTTCCTCCCCGGCCATAAACGCAAACGCGCGAAAATACAAAAAATCCCGATCACTCTGCCTCAATCGGAGCCGCGGAAAAAGCCGCCCCGCCGGAGCGTCGCCTTTACCCCATGAGGAGGGGGGCCAGAGGGGTTTTGGATTTTCTCGTAAGGACAGGTCGCGTCTTGTAGGGGCCGGTCGGGGCCTGTGCCTAAGGTTTTTATAAATTGTTTCGGGGCGTAAGGGGTTTCTCCGTGATTACGGCGAAA
>VXPH01000271.1:0-2335 GCA_009839615.1 Nitrospinota bacterium | reverse complement strand
GCGTGGGCCGCGCCTTAGTTTTATACGCCCCCGGCCGGTGCGTCGCCTTAACCCCTTGCGGTGGGGGGCCAGCGGGTTTTTGTATTTTCTCGTAAGGGGGGGTTGCCTTTTGTAGGGACAGGTCGCGACCTGTCCCTACGGTTTTTCTCCATCGTTGCGAGACGTACGGCTTTCAACCGTCATTCCGGCGAAAGCCGGAATCCATTTTGACTTTGCCTTTTCGTCTCTTTCACGTCCTCACCCCGCGCGTCGTTTTGGTCGTAAGCCTGGTGCACGTCGGACATATATGTCTGACCCGGCACCCCCCCCAAGACCTTTTCCTCCATCCTCAATTGACACGTCCGCCGCAAAGTTCTAGCTTTGGACTTCCAAAGCCAAGATATGAGAAACGCGCATCATCTCAAGTGAGGAATCTTCATGCCCAAGTACGCAATGGCGATCGACCTCGAATCCTGTATCGGGTGTCATGCCTGCACGATCGCCTGTAAATCCGAACACGATATCCCCATCGGCGTCTGGCGATGCTGGGTGAAGGAAGTCGAAAAAGGCGCCTTCCCGAGCACCAGGCGGGAGTTTCTGCCCGTCCTGTGCAACCAGTGCGACGACGCGCCGTGCCAGAACATCTGCCCGACGAAGGCGCTCTTCCGGCGCAAGGACGGCATCGTGGACCTGGACCCGGACTGGTGCATCGGGTGCAAGTCCTGCATCGCGGCGTGTCCGTACGACCAGCTCTTCATCGACCCCAACACGATGACGGCGGAGAAATGCAACTTCTGCGCGAACCGCCTCGAAGCGAACCTCGAACCCGCCTGCGTGGTGGTATGCCCCACGCAGTGCCGCGTGTTCGGGGACGTGGAGGATGCGGATTCGAAGATATCGAAACTCACCACGCAGCGCCCCTACCACGTGCGAAAGCCCGAATACAACACGGCGCCCAACATCTACTATCTCGAGGGCAGCCGCCAGCTCCTCGACCCCACCGAGGCGGGCCAGTCGGGCATCTACAAGCAGGGCGAGATGGACATGGAGCGGGAAGACGTCGTGCCCGAGTGGGAGAACAAGCCCGGCGAGAGCCGCACCGTCTACGACACCTTCCACGAGGTTCCCTGGGAGACGAAGATCATCACCTACCTGCTGACCAAGGGCGCGAGCACGGGTCTTCTGGTCATCAGCCTGTTCCTGTGGGCGTTCGGCTTCAAAAGCTCGCTGTTCTCCTTCTGGATGCCCGCGTTGAGCGGCGTCCTGCTCGCCGCCACGGGGTTCGTGCTCATCACCGACCTCAAGCGGCCCGAGCGGTTCTACTACATTATGCTGCGCTCGAACTGGGGGAGCTGGATGGCGTGGGGCACGTGGTTCATCGCGCTGAACGGCGTCCTCACTCTCCTCTGGGTGATCGGCGCGCTGTTTGGTGCAGAGGGCTTCATGGGCCTCATCCTGTGGCCCACCATCATCCTGGGCGTGCTCTCCTCGATATACACGGGCTTTTTCTTCGCCCAGGCGTCGGCGCGCGATTTGTGGAAAGGAAGCGAGAACACCCTGGACATCGGCGTGCAATCGGGCTTGAAGGGCGCGGCCATCCTGCTGCTCTTCGCCACGCTGTTCCCGATCGCGAACCAGGCTTCCGCCCTGAACATCCTGGGCGGGCTGCTCGCCATTCTCATTCTGCTGCACCTGAGCATCCTGGTGTTCTCGATTCTCGTGCACCGTTTCGGCTCCGTCGCCCATGAGCGGGCGATTCACCTGCTGACGAAAGGCCCGTTCAAGAACGATTTCTGGGGCGGGGCCATCGTCGTGGGATGCGTACTTCCCCTGCTCCTTCTGTGGGCGGGCGGCTTCGGCGGCTTCGGCGCGGTGCTGGCCGGCATCATGGCCATGGCGGGCGCGTATCTTTGGGACAAAATCTGGGTGAAGGCCGGTCAGGCCGTCCCCCTTTCGTAATACGGGAGCTTCAAGAGCATGAGCACAAGTCATCTTCAAGTCGGCAAGGGCGCGCGCGACGTCGCCTCATTGGGCCGCCCCGACCTGCTGGCCAAGGCCCCGCCCGCGGCGCCTGCGGGACAACTCAACTACACGAACACGAACGGCGCCCTCACCTCCTACCCGAGCCCGGACCAATGGGACAACTGGACGGAATACGAGAGCACCAAGTGGCCGCAGAAGGTGGCGAGAAACTACGCGCTGGTCCCGACGCTTTGCTTCAACTGCGAGGCGGGGTGCGGACTTCTGGCCTACGTCGACAAGGACGACATGAAGATCCGGAAAATCGAGGGGAACCCGCTCCACCCCGCCTCGCGCGGGCGCAACTGCGCGAAGGGCTGGGTGACGCTCAACCAGG
>VXPH01000220.1 GCA_009839615.1 Nitrospinota bacterium | reverse complement strand
GGGTAGGGGGGGTTGCTTTTCCATTCGATTAGGGGCTTCTCCTCTACCCCTCAAGGGGGGAGTGAACTTCAAAAGCATGCGCGCAACCAAAATCGCTTCCCCAGGTTTTTTCAACAAGCCCCTGGGGTAGGTTTGCCGGTGAATCGTGCTAATTCCAAGCCTAAAATATCGCAAAAATCGCCGATAAGCCACGGGGTGAAACGGGGTCTGGTGAAAAAAGAGGATTTTCCCGAATGCGGTTGACCATGCGCGCATGAATCTATACATTGCCACCCGGTTAGACGAATCCACCCTCTCGATTTCGAGATTTTTTGCTTTTGGGGGAGCAATTTGATGGGCCGGTTTGCGAAAGTCCTGCAATCATCCATCGGCGCCAAGGTCGCCATGGCCGTCACCGGCATTCTTTTGGTCCTGTTCATCATCGCCCACATGCTCGGCAACCTCCTGATGTTCGCAGGCCCCGAGGCGACGAACGCCTACGCCAAGGGCTTGAAAGATCTGGGCGCTCTGCTGTGGGTGGCGCGGGTCGGCCTGCTGGTCGTGTTCCTGGTGCATATCGGCTCGGCCCTGCGTCTCTGGCGAATGAACAAGGCGGCCCGGCCGCAGGCTTACGCGGTATCCGAATCCACGATGGTCACCTATGCGGGCCGCTCCATCGTGCTGACGGGCTTGCTGGTTCTGGCCTTCGCCGCCTATCATCTGCTCCATTTCACCCTGTTCGCCACGAACCCCGAGTTCGCCGGGTTGCACGACGCGCAGGGACGACATGACGTCTACCGGATGGTGATCCTCGGGTTCGGGAACGCCGCGGTGTCGGGCGTGTATCTGGTTTCGATGATCCTGCTGGGGCTTCACCTGAGCCACGGCGTGACGAGCCTGTTCCAGTCGCTCGGGATCAACAATCCCTCTTACAACCCGCTCATCAAACGGCTGGGCCCCTGGAGCGGCGTCCTCGTCGCAATCGGCTTCATGTCGATTCCGCTGGCCGTCCTGGCGGGCGTGTTGAAATAGTTCTCCCCTGGTGAGGAGAAGGGTATGGATACGAACGGCAGCCTGAACGGAAACGTCCCCGACGGTCCTCTGGCGGAGAAGTGGGACAACCACCGCTTCAACATGAAGCTCGTGAACCCGGCCAACAGACGCCGCTACAAGGTGATCGTGGTGGGTTCGGGGCTGGCCGGAGGCGGTGCGGCGGCCACGCTGGGCGAGTTGGGCTACAACGTGGACTGCTTCTGCTATCAGGACAGCCCCCGCCGTGCGCACTCCATCGCGGCCCAAGGCGGGATCAACGCCGCCAAGAACTACCAGAACGACGGCGACAGCACCTACAGGCTCTTCTACGACACCATCAAGGGGGGCGATTTCCGCTCCCGCGAGTCGAACGTGTACCGGCTGGCGCAGGTGAGCGCGAACATCATCGACCAGTGCGTCGCCATGGGCGTGCCCTTCGCGCGCGAGTACGGCGGCCAGCTCGCGAACCGCTCCTTCGGCGGCGCGCAGGTGTCGAGAACCTTCTACGCCAGGGGCCAGACGGGACAGCAGCTCCTCCTGGGCGTGTATGCGGCCCTGAGCCGCCAGGTAGCGGCGGGGACGGTGAAGATGCACTCGCGCACCGAGATGCTCGAGATTGTCCTGGTCGACGGGCAGGCGAAGGGGGTCATCACCAGAAACCTCGTGACCGGGGAGATCGAAACACACGCGGCGGACGTGGTCATCATGGCGACGGGCGGGTACGGCCCCGTCTTCTACCTCTCCACGAACGCCATGGGGAACAACGTCACCGCCTCGATACGCGCGTACATGAAGGGCGCTTATTTCGCGAACCCCTGCTACACGCAGATCCACCCCACCTGCATTCCGGTTTCCGGGGATCACCAGTCGAAACTCACGCTCATGTCCGAATCGCTCAGAAACGACGGCCGCATCTGGGTGCCGACGAAAGAGGGCGACCCGCGCGGCCCCGCCGAGATACCCGAGGATGAGCGCGATTATTATCTCGAGCGCATGTACCCGAGCTTCGGCAACCTGGCGCCCCGCGACATCGCCTCGCGCGCGGCGAAAAGAGCGTGCGACGAGGGGCGCGGCGTGGGCGATACGGGTCTTGGCGTCTATCTCGACTTCACGGACGCCATCAAGCGCCTGAGTCTGCCCGTGGTGCAGCAGCGCTACGGCAACCTCTTCGACATGTACGAGAAGATCACCGGCGAAAACGCCTATCAGGTGCCGATGCGCATCTACCCGGCCATCCACTACACCATGGGCGGGCTGTGGGTCGACTACAACCTGATGAGCAACATCCCCGGCCTGTTCGTGCTGGGCGAGTCGAATTTCTCGGACCACGGCGCGAACCGCCTGGGCGCGAGCGCCCTCATGCAGGGGCTGGCCGACGGCTATTTCGTCGCGCCCTATACGGTGGGGAACTACCTCGCGAACCAGACGCCCGGCGATTACTCCGCCGAATCTTCCGAATTCACGCAGGCCGCCCAAGACGTGAAGGACAGGATCCACCGGGTGCTCTCTATCGACGGCAAGCGCACGGTCACCTCGTTCCACCGCGAACTGGGCATGATTTGCTGGGATTACTGCGGGATGGCCCGCACTGACCAGAGCCTGACGAAGGCGCTCGACCTGATTCCCGCGCTCAAAGAAGAATTCTGGGAGAACGTTTCCGTGCCCGGCGGCGGCGATGAACTCAATCCCGAGCTCGAAAAGGCCCTGCGCGTTGCGGATTTCCTGGAATTCGCGGAACTCATGTGCTACGACGCGCTCGTGCGGAAGGAATCCTGCGGGGGCCACTTCCGGGAGGAATACCAGACACAGGAGGGCGAAGCCCTTCGCGACGATGAGAATTTCAGCCACGTGAGTGCGTGGGAGGCGCCGCGCAACGGCGGACGCCCGGTACTGCACAAGGAAAATCTCGAATTTGAAGAAGTTGAATTCAGCGTGAGGAGTTACAAGTAATGGACCTCACCCTCAAGGTTTGGCGGCAAAAGGACGCTCAGTCGACGGGCAGGATCGAAACCTACCAGGTGAGCGGCATCATCCCCGACATGTCTTTCCTGGAGATGCTCGACGTGACGAACGAGCGCCTCATCGAGGAGGGCAAGGAACCCATCGCGTTCGATCACGATTGCCGCGAGGGCATCTGCGGCATGTGCTCGCTCGTCATCAACGGAAAGGCGCACGGGGGTTTCTCGGGAACGACCACCTGCCAGCTTCATATGAGAAAATTCAACGACGGCGACACCATCACGGTCGAGCCCTGGCGGGCGAGCGCCTTCCCGGTGCTCAGGGACCTGGTGGTGGATCGCACCTCGTTCGACCGCATCATCCAGGCGGGCGGGTTCATCTCCGCGAACACGGGCGGTGCGCCCGACGGCAACGCGGTCCCCATCCCCAAGCCCGACGCGGATGCGGCCATGGACGCGGCCGCCTGCATCGGCTGCGGCGCCTGCGCGGCGTCGTGCCCGAACGGATCGGCCATGCTCTTCGTGGCGGCGAAGGTCTCTCACCTCGCGCACCTGCCCCAGGGTCTGCCCGAGCGGGGGCAGCGGGTGCTCGACATGGTCGCCAAGATGGATGAGGAGGGTTTCGGCAACTGCACCAACCACGCCGAGTGCGAGGCCATGTGCCCCAAGGACATCAGCATCAGCCACATCGCCAAGATGAACCGCGAGTTCATCCGTGCGACCGTGAGAGGCGACTAGGCCTTACTTTTCAGCCGGTCACGATCAAGGCTCCCCCGCGCGGGGAGCCTTTTTTGTTGGAGCTACCCTCCGCCCCGAAAGTCCCCCCCCAATCCCCCGTTTTCAAGCCCGGCGATATGTATTATGCTTGTAAGCATCCTATGGGAACTTGACAATCCATACTCACAGAGGGGTGAAGCCATGGCCGCACAACAAGTAGAGATTCTCGATCGCTCGGAAATGACGGACCAGCTGAAGGAAATGATTTCGCTCGATCCCAAGGAAACCACCATCGTCACCATCGACATGCACCGGGGGCACCTCGACCCCGAAGTCGCCACCATGCCGGCGAGCGACGAGGATTGCGAGAGCGTCATCAGCGCCGCGGAGGAGGTCCTCGGTTTCGCCAGGAGCCACGGGATTCCCGTCGTCCACGTGAAGCTCATCTTCCGGAAGATTCCCGGCCTCGGCAGCGAGGGCATGCGGGTCCACTTCTGGAAGGCGCTTCACGACATCCAGGACGAGAAGAACCGCTTGACGCTCGGCCGCAAGAGCACGGTGAACGACCACAACATCATGGGCGAGGTGACGACGGAGATGATCCCCTCCCTCGTGGAAGAGGGCGACTACATCATCGACAACAAGAAGCGCCTCGACTGCTTCATGGGCACGGACCTCCAGATGCTCCTGGACTCGCTGGGCACGAAGAACGTGTGCCTGATGGGCATCAACACGAACACCTGCGTTCTGAACACGGCCTTCACCGCCTTCAACTACGACTACCGGGTGGTGATGCTCTCCGACTGCGTGAAGAGCATGTACGGGCCGGACCTGCACGTCTTCGGGATGCAGAACGTCATGCGCTGCCTCGGCTGGGTGTTCGACAACGAGGAGTTCATGGACAAGGTGGCCGAGGGCGCCGAAGGCAAGAAGAGCTGATTCTCCGCGCTCGATAAGAGCGTCTCCAGTGTCTCGCAAGCAGGCTGTAACGGCCGCAAGGGGTCGAAGAGCGGCTTTTCGACTATTCACAGAAGAGGATTTACAAGATGCCGAAAGTTCAGGTGGGTGACGTAGAGTTGTATTACGAGGATTACGGGGAAGGCGTGCCCGTCGTTCTCATCCACGGCCTCGCGGGCGATTGCAGCGCGTGGAAGGCCCAGATCGAGAGCCTGGAGAAGAACTACCGCGTGCTGGCCTTCGACAACCGGGGGGCGGGCAGGAGCTCTGCGCCCGATTATCCCTACACGTCGAGCCATTTCGCGGCCGACACCATCGGCCTGATGGACGCGGTGGGCATCACCGAGCCCGCGCACGTCATCGGCCGCTCGATGGGGGGCGCCATCGCCCAGATGATGGCGCTCGACTATCCCGACCGCGTGCGCAGCCTCCTCATCACCGCCTCTTTCGGCAAGCTGGACAGGTACGGCTATCAGATCCTCTACAACATCAACGAGGTGGTGAAGGCCCAGGGCTACGCGCCCGCGGCGATGCACCAGTCGCTGTTTTTCTTCCCGCCTCATTATTTCAACGAGAACAAGGAGCAGCTCGACGCGTTCGAGGCGGGGCTCGGCAACACGGATCGTCCCATACCCGGCTACGTCAACTCCACCCACGCCTGCCTGACGCACGACGCGCTCGACAGGCTTCACGAGGTGAAGTGCCCCACGCTCGTCCTCGCGGGCGGGCAGGACGTGCTGTGCGCGGCGAGCGCGTCGCAGGAAATCGCCGACCGCGTGCCGGGTTGTGAGATCAAGATTTACGAGGAGGCGAGCCACTTCTTCCTCATCCAGTGTTTTGAGGAGTCCTTGCGCGACATCGAGGATTTCCTGGGGCGAAATTAAAGACAGGCGAGGGGCGGGCGCACCTCCCGCCCTCCAGGTTTTCAGATCGCATCGCGGCGGGTCCGGCGGGCTCGCCGCGATGGCGTTATCACCAGCGAATTGCAGGAGCGTTTTCCACATGGCGAAATTCACGGATCCCATCGAAGTCCGCGGCCGGCGCATCAAGCACCGCATCCTCATGTCCGCGATGACGACCTCGCGCGCAGAAGAAGACGGCGCGCCCTCTGCCTGGTCGCACGCGCACTACGAGGCCCGCGCCCGCGGCGGTGCCGCGATTTGCTTCACCGAGGCGACCTACGTCAACCAGGAGGGGAAGGGATTTCCCAACCAATTGAGCACGCACGACGACGCGCACGTCCCCGCCCTTCGAGAACTGATTCAGGCGGTGGCGGAGGCGGGCGCGCCGCTCGCGGTCCAGATTTATCACGCGGGCAGAACCGCGCTCAGCGCCATCACGGGGATGGAGCCCGTGGGGCCTTCGCCCATCCCGCACCCCACCGAAGACGAGGTGCCGCGCGAGATGAGCGAGGCGGACATCAAAACCGCGGTTCAGGCTTACGGGGACGCCGCGCGGCGGGTGCGCGCGGCGGGCGGCGAGATTCTCGAGATTCACGGGGCCACCTGGTATCTGTGCCAGCAGTTCTTCTCCCCGGCCTCGAACCAGCGGGCGGACGGCTACGGCGGCTCGCTCGCAAACCGCATGCGCTTTCCGCTCGAGGTGGCGCAGGCCGTGCGCGAGGGCGGGGGTGAGGATATGGTGGTGAGCTACCGCCTGGGGCTTCTCGAGCCTTTCGAGAACGGCTTCACGGTGGAGGACACGCTGGCTCTCGCGCCCGCGCTCGTCGAAGCGGGGGTCGACATTCTGCATTGCTCGCGGAACGCGCGCGTGGGGCTGCCCGTGATGCCCGATTTGTACAATCCCGCCTTCGACAGGCTGCGCAAGGCGGTGGACGTGCCCCTGGTGGCGAACGGGGCCGCCTTCGAACCCGCGCGGATTCAGGCGTATCTCGACGGGGGTGCGGATTTCGTCGGCGTGGGGCGCGCCCTGCTCACGGACCCGGACTATGCGAACAAGGCCCTCGCCGCGCGCGACGGGGAGATCATCCGCTGCATCGAGTGCAAGCCGTGCGCCTTCATGGCGAACAGCAAGTGCCCCGACGATGCCTACCCCTCGGGAATGCCTGAGTCGATGAGCGCGGTGCTCGAAATCGCCTCCACGATGGCGGGCGGCGGCTACGCGCCCACGGCGAAAAAGCGCCTCACCACCGACGCGCCGATAGAAGAGCAGCCGGAGAGTTCGTCTATTTCGTGAGTATTGCCTTGTAAGACATTGATAACATGAAGTTTATAGAAAAATAATTATTGCTGTAGGAGCGGACCCGTGTGTCCGCCCTGTTTTTGTATAACGGTTCGCAGGGGACGTATATGGGGTTGTTGAGAAAGTCCGTTTGCGTGATTTGGCGCATCTAATCGACAGACGAGAGAAGATACACTCCCCCCTTGAGGGTTGGGGGGGGGGCGGGGGGGGGCGACCGCGCACGCAGAGCCGGGTTT
>VXPH01000156.1 GCA_009839615.1 Nitrospinota bacterium | reverse complement strand
CGGGGACGCATCGCCTTTTTATACCCCCCTGTCAAGGGGGGGTAGGGGGGGTTGCTTTTCCAGTCGAGAGGAGTGTCCCCTTTATTCCCTAAAAAGGAGACTCTTTAACAGCCCCGAGTAAGGAGCCTTTGCGCCTCCCATCCTTCGATACGGTGCTTGCGCGCCTACTCAGGATGAGGTCGATATGGCGTCATGCAAGACGAGGAGTACGCGCCCGTTCAAATGCCAGCTTTTACAACACCCCCTTACAGCGCGGGACGCCGGTTCCGCAGCTCGGGCGTCGCCGTCTCGTAGGCGTGGACCGCGCGAAGCACCTCCGCCTCCTCCCAGGGGCGGCCAATCACCTGAAGCGAAAGGGGCATCCCTTCTTTTTCCGAGAACCCGGTGGGAACCACCGCCGCCGGGAAGCCCGTCAGATTCTGGTGGGTGAGGAACGGCATGGTGAGCGCCAAGGAGTAGTCCACCGCCTCGCCGTTGATCACGGCCTTCAAGTCGTCGAGCCGGGGGGCGATGCACGGCAGGGCGAGCGTCAGGATGACGTCCACCCGCTCGAAGAGACCCAGGACCTTGCGCCGCAGCGCCTCCCGCTCGCGCCCCGCGCGGATGTATTCGTCCAGATCGGCCCCCGCGAGACTCGCCTCCACCCGCTCGCGCGTCGAGGGGCCGTAGCCGCCCGGGTCCTGTTCATAGAGCGGCCTGTGGAACTCGGCGAACTCGCACTGGATGACGACGCGGCTCACGCGCATCAGGCGCTCCGCGTCGTCGAAGGGCAGCGTCTCGACCTGCGCCCCCGACTCGCGGAAAACGCCGACGGCCCGCTCGAAAGCCCCCACCACCTCGGCGTCCGCCTCGAAGCCGCCCGAGAGCCCGGGGCAAAGGCCCACCCGCAGACCCTCTGCGCCCTCATCGAGCCGGGCGGAGAAATCGGGGACCGGCATGTCGCGGCTGTAGGGGTCTTGCGCGTCGTAGCCCGCCATGCCCTGCAAGAAGAGCGCCGCGTCGCGCGCGGAACGGGCGATCGGCCCCACGTGGTCGTAGCTCAGACAGTTGGGGCAAACGCCGCGCAGACTCACCCGCCCGTGGGTGGGCTTGAGCCCCACGAGCCCGCACAGCGCCGCAGGCCCGCGGATGGAACTGCCCGTGTCCGTCCCGATGGCCGCCGGGCAAAGGCCCGCCGCGACCGAGGCGCCGGAGCCCGTGCTGGAGCCTCCCGTCATGCGCCCGGTGTCCCACGGGTTGCGCGCGGTGCCGAAGTGGACGTTTTCGCTCATCGGCCCCGAGGCGAACTCCTGTGTATGGCACTTGCCGAGCAGAATCGCGCCGGCGCGCTTCAAGCGGGCGACGCACTCCGCGTCCGCATCGGGCACATTGTCCCGGAAGAAACTCGACCCGCGCGTCGTCCGCACGCCCGCCGTGTCGATGATGTCCTTGACCCCGTATGGAACCCCGTGCAGAGGGCCCAGCCTGCGGCCCGCGGCGATTTCCTCCTGCGCGCGCTCAGCCTCGGCCAGCGCGGCGTCGGCCGTCACTTCGAGAAAGCCGAGGATGGTGGGGTTGAGCGAATCGATGCGCGCTAAAAACGCTTCGACCACGTCGACGGGAGAGAGCTCCCCCGCCCCGATTCGCTCTGAAAGCTCGTGAAGCTCAAGCCGGCAAATATCATCTGCGCTCATGGCGTACCCTCCTCAGGAGCGCGCTCCGTTCCCGGTCCCGGATGCGGAAGCCGGGAGCGCTTCTTCTTTTTCTTCCGTTGCTCCCTCTTTCGCCCACCAGCACTCGTTCATGAACTCGGCGAAGACGTCCTTGTCGATGACGGCGGACTTGGTGAACAGGGTCATCTGGTCATCACCTTCGATGTCGGTCTCGAGCGCGTCGGTGAAGCGGTTCCACATGTTGAAATAGCCCGACACCAGCGTCGCCTCGACGAGCTGGGCGTGATCGTAGTGTTTCTTCATGTTCTCCAGGGCTTCGGGGTTCTGGGCGAAGGTGTATTTCGTCAGGTGATAGGCCCACGCGATAGCCGCCTTCTCGGCGTCGGTGAACAGATCCGAATCCTGATACGCATCGTCCCTCACGGCGTCGATTTGCTCATCCGACAGCCCGCACGCTCGACCGAACGTGACGTTGTGGGCCGTTCAGTACTTACACCCGTTTTCCATCGAGGTCTTGAGGATCAGGAGCGCCTTCGTCTTCGCGTCCAGCACGTCGGTGATCTCGGCCCGGCACAGTGAGATCAGAAAGCCGAACAGCGGCTGAAGCATCCTCGGGCTGGCCGAACTCACCCGGATCGCGTTCGCCACGCGGCCGAACATCTTGCGGCTCGCGTCGAACACCACGGTGGCCTCGGGGCCGGCTTCTTTATCGCTCAGAATCGGTAGTTGCGCCATCGTATTCTCCTTCCCTGATAGGTATGAAGACTCAGTTCACCGGCGGCCACAGGCGGCGGCCCACGCTCGGGCTGCCGGGGGCGTGAACGAGCGATCTCACCACCCGGCCTGACCAGCCGCTCTCATCGAGCGAGAGGCTCTCGTGCTTCTGAAAGCCCTCCTCTCTCGCTTCGAGCGATGTGAACTCGTACATGATCGAATGCTTGGCCCAGCCGGCGGCGGAGAGCAGCTTCCGCGCGCCGATGCAGCCGGGCATCCCCTCCATGAACTTGAGGCGGTACTGCGCGTACCACGCGCCCAGGTCGTGTTCCGCCGCCGCGTCCCGGGAGATGAACTGCCCCATCTGAATCGCGGGGCCGGGCGTGATGCCGGGGCCTCTCGAACCCACGTCGGGGCCGTCGACGCGGGCCTCTTCGCTGAATATGCACTCGCGATACCCTGTGCGGAGGGCCAGCATGGCCTTCGTCTCCTCATCATATTCTTTCGCGACGTTGGCGAGCGTGGGGTCGAAAAACACGTGCGGCGAGACCGCCCCGAACAGGAGGACGTACCCCGTGCCGCCGGGAAGCGCATCGGGCGCGGCGTAGGTGAGCGCCGTGTTCTTCACCTGCTCCATCTGCGCCCCCTCGCCGGCTACCTCGTAATGCGCCGCCCACAGGAAGCCCGCCCGCCCCCGCATGGCCGGCAGGTGATGCCCGTGCAGCCACGCGCAATAATCATCTTTTTCCTCTTCGGGCAGATCGTACCAGGACGCCCAGATTCCTCGATCCATTATATGACTCCATGAATAAGGTTGGTGAGATGCTACTGCACGAAGGTCGTACCCGCCTTGTCCTGGTGGGAGCAGTTCCCGTAGGTGGCGATGAGTTCGGCGGGCTCGGTCTCGCTCGGGTTCTCCTGCCCGTGCGGCTCGCCGGCGGGCGCGTAGCAGAAATGCCCCGCCTCGACGAGGATTTTTTCGGGATTCGCCGGGTCGCCGCAATAGACGTAGATCGGCCCCTTGTTCACATAGAACACCGCGTCGCACGTGTGGGTGTGCATCTTGTTCTTCCCGCCGGGGGGTATGATGGTGCGCTGCATGGTCATGACCCTGGTGTCGGTCGTCTCGTCGTTCACCCCCCACATGATGGAATAGGGAGGCTCGTAGGCGTTGTCCTTGTCCACGCTCATGGAATTGATGATTTTCACAAAAATGCTCTCCTTGAATCCGCTCGCCACGGCGGCGGTGGCGCTCCCCCTGGAGGAGGGAATGAAAGTTTGCTCCTGTCTGCCGATTGGTGAATAATACGCAAATCCATCGAGCGACACCACTTCATCGGGCGATGCGAAACGCCTCCGGGTCGGCGGAAGAAACGACCCCATGCGATAGGACGGTCCATGGCTTCGGACAACGAATCGGCGAACGCGCCAAGCCCCGCGATGCTGCGCCTGGAGATATGCCTGGCCGCGGGGATGATGCTCCTCTCGGCGGGATTCGCCGTCTTCATGCCCTACTTGATCGCCACGGGCGGCATCTCCGCCGCGCAGGATTTCCTCCGCCTCACGCCTGTCTTCTTCCCGAGGCTCGCCTTCGCCGTGCTCACCGCCCTTTGCGCGTTCTATCTGATGGACGCCTGGCGAAGGGCGCGCTATATCCAATCCGCCGAGAACCCGGGCGAGGCGGCACGCTTCCGGCGCGGGGTGTTGATGATCGTCATCATCGCCGCCTATTCCCTCCTCGTTTCGGCGCTGGGCTACGGCCTCTCGACGCTTTTGATGGCGGGTGCGGTTATCTGGTATCTGGGCATCCGGAAAATCTGGATCGTCGCATCCGTCTCCATCGTGATGCCCATCGTCGTGCGCTTCATATTCGAGAGACTCCTGCTCATCTCGCTCCCGAGGAGCGATTACGAGGCCATCGCCGTCGTCGAGGACGTCATCATGAAGTTCCTCTCAGGCCTCTTTCTCGGGAAATAGGGAGACCCGGGTCTTGCTCGACGCCTTCCTCCATGCCTTCGCCCTCCTCATGCGCGTGGACACCTATCTCTACATCTGCGCCGGATTGACCATCGGCATGTTCGTGGGCGCGATGCCGGGTCTCACCACCATCCTCGCCATGTCGGTCCTGCTTCCGATTTCCTTCAAGCTCGAACCCATGCTCGGCATCCCGTTTCTGATCGGCATCTACAAGGGCGGCATTTACGGGGGCAGCATCCCGGCGATTCTGGTCGGCATTCCGGGAACGGGCGCATCCATCGCCACGACCTTCGACGGCCCCGCGCTCACGCGCAAGGGCGAGGGGCGAAAGGCGCTCGAGATGGCGCTGTTCTCCTCCACCATCGCCGATACGCTTTCGGACATCTTCACCCTGGCGCTCATCGGCCCCATCGCCATCATCACGCTGTTGATCGGCCCGCCCGAGGTGTTCGCCGTCATCATCTTTTCCCTGGTGCTCATCGCGAGCGTATCGAGCGATTCGGGCCTCAAGGGCGCCATCGCCGCCTGCATCGGCATGGGGCTGGGCTTCATCGGCACCGACGCCACCACCGGCGCCACGCGGATGACGTTCGGCCTCGAAGCCCTGAGCGGCGGGATTCCGCTCATCCCCCTGGCCATCGGCATCTTCGCGATGCCCGAGGTGCTCGAAGCGGTCGAAACGCGCACCGTGCGCTTCATCAGCGAGCACGTGGACCTCGCCAAGGCGGGAGAGCGCCTGCGCTGGCGCGAGTTCAAGGCGTCGATACGCTCCATCCTGCGCTCGACCGCCATCGGGACGGGCATCGGCATGGTGCCGGGCGTGGGACAGGTGGTGGCCGCCTTCATCGGCTACAGCGCGGCGAAACGCGCCTCCAAGAACCCGGAAAACTTCGGCAAGGGCGAGCTCGACGGCGTCGCCGCGCCCGAAGCGGCGAACAACGCCGTGAACGGCCCCACCCTGGTCCCCCTGCTGACGCTGGGCATCCCCGGAGACAACGTGACGGCCATCCTGCTCGGCGCGTTCGTGGCGCACGGCATGCGGCCCGGCCCCCAGATATTCCAGGAACAGGGGGCGCTCATGTACGCGCTCATCCTCACGATGGTGCTGGCGAACGTGCTGTTCTTCTTCCTGGGCTACGTCCTGCTCAAGCCCTTCGCCCGCGCCATCCAGTTCAAAAAGGCGTATCTCATTCCCGTCATCGTGGCGCTCGCCTTCGTGGGCACGCTCTCCACCGGAGCGAACACCGACGTGATCCTGATGGTCATCATCGGCGTATGCGCCTATATTCTCAGAAAATTCAAGTTCGACCTGGCGCCCCTTATCATCGCCTTTGTGCTGGCCGAACCGATAGAGTATCGTTTGAGCCAGTCGATGCTTTACGCGAAGGGCGCTCCGTTCTCGTACCTGTTCCTGCAAAGGCCGATAGCGTCCGCCTTTCTCATAGCGGCGCTGGTATGGATTGCTTACCTCATTCTTCGCCCGATGTGGCAGCGCGCCAGGGGGCACGCCGCCTCTTGAGGGCACATTCATCAAAGGAGACCATCATGAAAAAACGCTTCTTCGTCATCCTGGCCGCGCTGGCCCTCGTCGTCGCGCTGGGAGCCCCCTCCGCGAGCACGGCGGCCTATCCGGACCGGCCCATTACGCTCGTCCTGCCCGTGGGCGCGGGCGGCAGCCACGACCTCCACGCGCGCGGCATCACCAGCATCATCGCCGACATCCTCGGCCAGCCCATGGTCGTGAAGCTCGTGCCCGGCGGCGCGGGCATGAAGGGCACCGGCTTCGTCGCCAAGGCCAAGCCGGACGGCTACACCCTGCTCTTCACCCACAACGGCTTCGACCAGCTCGTGCCGCAGACCCGCAAGGTGCCCTTCGACACGCTGCGCGATTTCTCGGCCGTCGCCAAGATCAACCACGGGCAGCCGGTGTTCTTCTCGCTCGCGAACAGGCCGTGGAAGAACATGAAGGAATTCGTCGCCTACGCCAAGAAAAACCCCGGCAAGGTCAACTGGGGCCACAGCGGCGTATGGGGCGCCGGCCACGTGCCCTCCATGCAGTTCGTGCGCGCGGCGGGCATCAAGGTGAACTTCATCCCGCATAAGGGCGGCGGCCCCGCGCTGCGCGCCGTCCTCTCCGGCCAGGACGACGTGGGCATCGCCTTCCCGACCCAGCTTCGGCCCCACAAGAAAGCCGGCAAGGTCACCGTGCTCGCGCTCACCGGCGATATGCGCCTCTCGAAGGACCCGGACTTCAAGGAAGTCCCCACCACGACGGAACTCGGCTACAAGGGCGTGGGCTTCACGATGGACCGCATCTTCATGGCGCCATCCAAGACGCCGGCCGACAGGCTGAAGAAGCTCCGCGACGCATTCGAGAAGCTCACGAAGAACAAGTCGTTCAAGCGCTTCATGCGCAGCATCGGCGAGAACGTGGTGTTCGTGAGCGGCGCGAACTACGAGAAGACCAGAAAGCCGAACTTCGACGGCTACACGCAGCTCATCAAGGCCATGACGATGAAGAAATAGGCTAAATGGCCTGAGCCTCACCCGGGGGTGGGCGGCGCCTGCCGAATCGCGCGCCGCTCACCCCCTTTGTTTTGGGAATTACATACATCACCCGGCAACGGGGTTCCGGGTTCTGGATTTGATAGGGCGCGATGTAATCACTCCCCCCTTGAGGGGCTTGTTGAAAAAGCCCCTGAGAGGGTTAAGGCAACCCCCTTGAAAGGGAAACCCCATAAACCCAACCCCCCCTACCCCCCCTTGTCAGGGG
>VXPH01000004.1 GCA_009839615.1 Nitrospinota bacterium | reverse complement strand
CGCGTAAGATCGTCGGCAGCGTCAGATGTTTAAAATAGACAGGTCGTAACCCTCCTTGGTCATCCCCTCGATTTCCACGCGGCCCAGGCCGGCCGCGTCGGCGAGTGCGGAGCCGGACATGCCCGCGAAGATGATGCTGGCGACGATGTTCGCGTGCCCCAGGCTTCCGGTTAAATGGCCCACCAGCACTTTGGCGAAGTCGAAAATCCTGTCTGTTACCCTCGATATGTTCATGAGCTGGGCGGCGAAGATGAACAGCGGAATGGCGATGAGCGAGTAATGCTCCAAAGAGCCGATCATGATGCTCGCCAGGAAGGTGACGGGCATTTCAGAAAGGAACGTCAGGTAAAACAGGCAGGTGAATACCAGGGCAAAGGCTATCGGCGTGCTGAAGGCGAGGAAGAAGAAGAACAGCAAGACGAGTATCAAGGCGTTCATGCCGACTCCTTCGCGATTACACCGCGGGCGAACTCCGATGCCCCAGTTCCGCTTTTCCCGTTACCAGGCCCCATAGCAGCCGCCCCGAATGGATGACCATCAGGGTCATGCCCACGGGAAAAGACGCACTTTGATAGGTCTGCGGGAATTCGAGCGCCGAGGAAGGATAGGTCCATTCCAGAATCGCCACCTGAATCCCCTGGTACAGGAGCAGCAGAAGTGTCAAGAAGATGAGGAGTTCGGTGATGGTGTAAATTCTTCTCTGTAAATTCTCTGGAAAGTGACCGATGAATGTTTCCATGGCCAGCTTCTCGCCGTGCTTGTATGCGAGCGCGGCGCCGATAAAAATGGCCCAGTGGAAGCACAGCAGCGTGATCTCCTCGGCCCATACGATGGGGTCGTTCAGGACGTATCGGAAATACACCTGCATGAAGACGAGATATCCGATGGCCGCGAGGAAGGGAAACGCGAGAATTTCCTCCAGATTGCGAAACAGGTACACCCCGCCCTCGTTCTTTACCTGGCGCACGAGGTATGTGACGAAGCAGATGATGAGGATGACGGGAACGACGTAGTGAAAAAGAGGGATGCTGATGAGCATGAGCGGCGGCTGGATCAGGGTGGTGAAAATCCAGGCAATGACTTTGAATATCACCACGAAAGGTAAGAATATCCACTCCGACACGGAATTACCCCCTCATGGGGAAGCGAGTGTCCGATGCCCGGGATTTCCCTTTTTCAGTATGTATCCGTTGTACAGAAGCATGGAGCCGGGGTCAACCGGACATTTTCGGGGCCGCTAGAGGTCCAGCCACGGCTGGAGCACGGTCTTCACCTGTTCTTCCTCGGGGAACTCCCCGCCCGTGATGCGAACGGCGCGCTCCGCCTCTGCGAGCGGGAAGCGGTGGGTCACCATCTCCTCGAAGGGATACGGCGAGTTCGCCGCGAAGTCGAGCGCGCCCCGTACGGCGTCGCTCGTGTGGCTGTACGCGCCCTGGATGCGGATTTCGCCCCATACCAGGGGGTCGAGTTCCAGAGAGCCTTTCTGGCCGCCGGTGAGTCCGGCCAGCACCACGGTGCCCAGCCTGCGGGCGAGCTTGGGGGCGAGGCTCGCGGCGGCGGGGCTGCCCGTCACGTCGACCACCACGTCCGCCATGCGCCCGCCGGTGAGCTTGGCGACTTCCTCCACGGGGTCTGCGGCCTCGACGTCGATGGCGTGGTCCGCTCCGAAGCGCTTCGCCGCTTCCAGGCGCTTCACGTCGCGCGCGAGGCCGGTGACGATCACCTGTCCGGCGCCCGTGTGTTTCGCCACCGCGCACGCGCAAAGACCCTGGGGGCCGGGGCCCTGCACCACCACGGCGTCGCCGACCGAGATGCCGCCCAGATCGCGCGCCCACCGCACCCCGTTCGCCAGCACGGCGGTGATGAGCACGGCGGATTCATCCGTCAGGCCGTCTGGCGCCTTGTGGATGCCCACGCCCGGCGGCAGGTAGACGTATTGCCCGTAAGCGCCCCAAAGATGGGGCGGCTCCGCACAGGAGCGCACGCTGCCGTATACCATCGCGTCCCTGCACAGGCGGCGGTTGCCGGTGTGGCAGTACCAGCACTGGTTGCAGCCCACCTGCGCCTCCACCACGAGGCGGTCGCCCTCCTTGACGCCGAGGCGTTTCTGGACGTTCTTGCCGACCTTGGCGAGACGTCCCACCATCTCGTGGCCCATGATGATGGGGTAGCTCCACCGGTGGGCGACCTTGCCGTGAAAGTATTTATAATCAGACGAGCAAACCCCCACCATGTCGACGTGGAGCAGGCCGTCCTCATCCCCGATTTCGGGCAGGGGGAATTCCTGCAGGCTGATTTTACCTGGCGTCTCGACGACGGCGGAAATCTCATGCGTCATGGGCGTCTCCCGCAAATCGTTAGGCCTAAGTCAGTCGGTGTCGAACTTCTGGGCGAGGCGGGGGAAGAGGTCGCGCATCGATTCGCCCCCGGCGATGCGCCCTTTGACCTCGTTTTCGATGTCCCGAATCCGGGTGACCTGACGTTTCACCTTTTTCAGAGAGCTTTGCGGGACGACGGCCACGCCGTCGATGTCCGCGACGACGATGTCCCCTGGTTCCACGCGCACCCCGCAACAGGTGACGGCTACGTCTTTCGCCACGACTTCAAGGCGTTTCGGGAAGGCGAGGCTCCACACCGATCTGCTGAAAACGGGAAAATCGAGGTCGCGGAGCGCTTCGAGATCGCGCGTCGCGCCGTCGATCACGCAGCCCAGCGCGCCGCGTCTTTTGCAGACGCTGCTTGCGCCTCCGCCCCAGACGGCCAGGGGAGAGGCGGCGGCGTCGACGACGACCACCGATCCTTCCGGCACTTCTTCCACCGCATCATAGAGACTGAAAAGGGCCTTGGCCCCGGGGTTTCGCACCGGCGCGAAAACCATGGTGGCAGCTGGTCCTGCGAACCTCGGATAAGTCTCGGGCGCGTTGGGACGGGGGCCTTCCATGATGAGGTTGAGCCCCAGAGCCGTTGCGGCGTCGCCGAGCGTCGCCGTGTCGACGTCTGCAAAAAATGCTGCGTCAGAATCCATCCGGGTCTCCTTTTTCTGCGGAAGTCGCCGCCTCACGCATCCGTCGTGTCCGGTATTGCGGGCAGTATAATCCTTCCAGGAGAAAAATACATGAGAACCCGCCGGCTCACGTTCACGGCTCGGGACACGGAATCCAACACACCCAAGCCGGGTGAACAAAACCTCTAACTCGGGCTAAGATGCGGCCATCGTCCACCACTTTTTGAACGGGAAATACATGAGTCAGGAATTTGCCGGGGGAATCGACCCCATTACGCTTGAAGTCATCAACGAATCCTTCGTCGCCGTCGTCCGGGAGATGCGCGCGAACATGGTGCGCACGGCGTATTCCTCCATCATCTACGAGGGGCACGATTTTTCCTGTGTACTCGTAGACGGCGAGGGCCAGCTCGTCGCCATGGCGGAGGACAACCCCGTCCACATCTTCCCGGTGCCGATGGAAGTCGGGCAGATGTTCGAGCGCTTCGGCGGAGACATCCACCCGGGCGACGTATTCATCCACAACGACCCCTACACCGGCGGAACGCACCTGAACGACGTGGCGATCATCTCGCCCCTGTTCCATGGCGGGAAAATGACGATCTACCCCGTCGTCCGCGCGCATTGGGGGGACGTGGGCGGCACGACGCCGGGGAGCATTTCCGGCAAGAACACCGAGATTTTGCACGACGGGGTGCGCATTCCCATACTGAGAATCATCGAAGAGGGGGAGCTTAACCAGGGGCTTCTCGAACTTCTCTTGCACAACATGCGGGTTCCCGAGGAGCGGCGCGGGGATTTCTTCGCCATGCTCGCCACCTGCCACACCGCTCACAAGCGGCTGGAGGAATTGGCGGCGAAATACGGTTGGAGCGCCATCCTCGCCGCGAAGAATCACCTGCTCGGTCGCGCCGAGGCCTCCATGCGGCGGAGAATCGCCGCCCTGCCTGACGGGGAATCCACCTACGAGCATTTTATGGATCACGACGGCCACTCGCTCATGCCGATACGCATCCGGGTTCGGGTCGAGAAAACCGGCGATGAACTGCTCGTCGATTTTCACGGAACCGATCCCCAGACCAGGGGCGCCTACAACGTCGGCCCCGCCATGGCGCCCTCGGCCGCCTTCAGCGTCATCAAGGCGTTCCTGGACCCCAAGGGCGCGATCAACCACGGGGCCTTTCGTCCGCTCACCATCGAGGTCGAACCCGGCTCCCTGCTTTCGGCGCGCTACCCGGCGAGTTGCGCGGGCTCGATGGAGGTGAGCCACGCTGTGGTCTCCGCCCTCATCGGCGCGACGGCGCGATTCGCGTCCGACGTCGTTACGGGCGACCTCAAGGGCACGTCGAACCACGTCTACATCGGCGGGCGGGACGCGCAAAGCGGGGCGCCGTTTCTCTTCTACGAGTTTCCGGCGGGCGGCACGGGCGGCTTCGCCGAGAGCGACGGGAACAACGCCACGCGGAACTTCACGGAAGGGGATTTCGCCTCGATCCAATCGGTCGAGGTCATCGAGCAGGGCCAACCCCTCAAGATAAGAGAGCTATCCTTGCGCGCGGATTCGGGTGGAGCGGGCGCTCACAGAGGCGGCCTGGGTCTCCACCGCGCCCTGGAGGTGCTGGCGGAGAGCGCGCTTCTCTCGATCTCTTCGGACAAGAACGTAATCCCGCCTTTCGGCGTTCTCGGCGGCGGGCCGGGGAAGCCCAACCGCTTCGGTGTCACGCGGGGCGGGGAAACGCTCGCGCCTTCCGGGACGCCCGGCAAGGCGGCGGGTTTTCCTCTCGAGAAGGGCGACGTTTTCGTCATGGAGACCTCGGGCGGCGGCGGTTTCGGCGATCCGTATCAGAGAGAAGTCGAGTCGGTTCTCGCCGACGTACGCGCGGGCTATGTGACGGAAGAGGGCGCCAGGCGCGATTACGCCGTCATCGTGCAAGACGGTGTATTGGATGAGGAGGCCACGCGCGCGCGCAGGCAGGCCGCCCGGGCCGCGAGGCGCGCGCTGACCCTCGTTCTCGCCGATAAAGAGGCGCGGGAGGATTCCCGCCGCAGGTGCTATATGAATCGGGCGGCGCTTGCAGGACGCAATCTCGAACGAGGAGATCTGGTCGAGTTGCGCGGGAAATGGGGGGTGCCGCTGCGCGCATGGGTGGAAGAAGATGCAGGACTGCCTGAGAACGCGGTGGGTCTGGCCGCAGACGGGGTCGCCATACTCGACGCGGAAGAGGGCGACGCCGTTTTCCTCTCTCCCGTGCGCGTGTGAGCGAATCCGTGAATTTTACGTTTCGTCTACATTATAGTGGACTTTTTCTGTCATGATTTTTCAGGGACGGCCTGCGCATTGAGTCTCGTCGGAATAGACACCGGAGGAACCTTCACCGACCTCGTTTTCTACGATGAGGACGAGAAGCGGATTGTGGTCTCCAAAATCCCCACGCTTCGCGGGAGAGAGGACGCCGTCTTTCTCGAAGGAGTGGAGAGTCTCGACCTCTCCGCCATCGGGCGGATCACGCACGGCACCACCGTCGGCACCAACGCGATACTCGAAGGCGCCGGGGCGCGCACCGCGATTTTGACGACGCGCGGCTTTCGCGACGTTCTGGAGATTGGCCGCACGCAGCGCCTCGTGCCCCAGAGCCTGTTCGACCCGAAGTTCGTCCGCCCGAAGCCCGTCGTCCCCCGCGAGATGCGGCTCGAGATCGATGAGCGCGTCCTGGCCGACGGGAGCGTCGAGACGCAAGTTCAGGAGGCTGATATCGAAGAGCAGGCCGAACACCTGAAGCGCCTGGGTGCGGAAGCCGTCGCCATCTGTTATCTCCACGCCTACGTCAACGGGGAGAACGAAAAGCGCACGGCGGAGTATCTGGAAAAAATGCTGCCGGGCGTATACCTCTCGCTCTCGCACGAGGTCGTGCCCGAATACCGCGAGTTCGAGCGCTTCTCCACGGCGGCCCTGAACGCCTATCTCGGCCCTAAGCTCGAAAACTACGTGGGAAGCCTGGAGGAGGCGCTCAGGGAGAAGGGCAGCCGCGCGCCCCTGTTCATCATGGCGTCGAACGGAGGGATGCTCGACGCGGAGCGGGCGACCCGATTCCCCGTGCGCACGATACTCTCGGGCCCGGCCGGCGGCGTCGTGGGCGGGGTGTCTCTCGCCGAGTCGCTGGATATCGACCACCTCATCACCTACGACATGGGCGGCACCAGCACGGACGTGTGCCTCATCCGCGACCGCAGGCCCGTCGTGAGCACGGAGAACATCATCGGGGCCTATCCGCTCAAGACCTCGCAGCTTCAGATCAACACCGTGGGCGCAGGGGGAGGGAGCATCGCCTGGCGCGATGAGGACGGCGCGCTGCACGTGGGTCCAAAGAGCGCGGGCGCGCGGCCGGGGCCTGCCTGCTACGGGTTCGGGGGCGGGGAGCCGACGGTAACGGACGCGAACGTCGCCCTCTCGCGTATCGGCCCCCGCACCTCCCTGGCCGGGGGACTCGAACTCCATCCCGAAAAGGCGGAGCGCGCCCTCGCGTCGCTGGCCGGGGAACTGGGAATTCCAGGCGCCGTTGCCATGGCGCGCGGGGTGGTCGACCTCGCCGTCATGAGGATGGTGAGTTCGATCCGCGAGATTTCCATCGAGCGCGGTTTCGACCCGAGGGAGCACACCCTGCTCGCCTATGGCGGCGCGGGTCCGCTGCACGCCGCCCTGATAGCGCGGGAACTCTCCATGTCGAGCGTCGTGGTGCCGCGCTATCCGGGGAATTTCTCCGCCGTCGGCCTCCTCATGGCGGACGCCGTGCAGGAAAATGTCGGGACGTGTTTCGCCGCTTTGGCGGACGCGCAGGAAAGCGCCCTCGATCGTATTTTCGAGGAACTGATAACGCCCTGCGCCGAACAGTTGCGCGGGGCCGGGCTGAGTGAAATCGAGACGCTCCGCTACACGGACGTCCGCTACGTGGGACAGGCGTTCGAACTCACGATTCCGGTGCCGCAGACCAGAGGCTGGCTCGATTCTCTGGGCGGCGAGTTCCACGCCCGCTACGAGGCGCGCTACGGACACTGCCATCCGGGCGACCCGCTCGAGATCGTGAACCTCAGGGTGCGGGTGTCGGGGGTGGTGGACAAGCTGGGGTGGGTG
>VXPH01000280.1 GCA_009839615.1 Nitrospinota bacterium | reverse complement strand
GGGTACAAATTCATCGGGGAATCGTCGTGATACCTGCAGTTCTGCGTCTTTTTCGATGCAATGAAAAAATGTCGCCCCGAAACCAATACGTAACATTCACGATATAGGCTGAATTGCTTTGACGAAAAACACCGGCTCACCGGGAGTGCACCATGCCTGACGCATTCGATGATAAAGATCGAGAATTCGTAATCAACCAGGCCCGTGAACTCGGCGTCCGCTTCATCCGCATGTGGTTCACCGACATCCTGGGCTTCCTCAAGAGTTTCGCCATCACGATCGAAGAACTCGAAAACGCGCTTTACGAGGGACACCTTTTCGATGGGGCCGCCATAGAGGGCTTCGCGCGCATCGAGGAGAGCGACATGTTCGCCCACCCCGATCCAACGACCTTCTGCGTGCTGCCCTGGCGCCCTCAGGACGGCGGCGCCGTGGCGAGAATGTTCTGCGACATCAAGGACCCCGACGGCAACCCCTATGAGAGCGACCCGCGATATGTGCTCAGGCGCACTCTCGAGAGCGCCGCGCAAAAGGGATTTACGTTCTACGCGGGCGTGGAGTATGAGCACTACTACTTCAAGTCCCCCGAGCAGCCGATAGAAACACTCGACCGGGGCGGATACTTCGACCTCACGCCCCTGGACATCGCGAGCGATTTGAGGCGCGAGACGGTTTTGAACCTCGAAAAAATGGGGATTGGCGTCGAATACAGCCACCACGAGGTCGGGCCCAGCCAACATGAAATCGATTTGCGCTACGGCGATGCGCTCACCATGGCGGACAACGCGATGACCTACCGGCTCGTCGTCAAGGAAGTCGCCATGCGGCACGGCGTCTACGCCACCTTCATGCCCAAACCACTGTCCGAAGAAAACGGAAACGGCATGCACACCCATCTCTCCCTGTTCCAGGGCTCGGCGAACGCGTTTCACGACCCCGAAAAACCCGGCGGCCTCTCGGATACGTGCCAGGCGTTCATCTCCGGCCTTCTGAAATACGTCCCCGAGATGACGCTCGTCCTCAACCAGTGGGTGAACAGCTACAAGCGCCTCGTCCCCGGGTTCGAGGCGCCCGCCTTCGTTACGTGGGCGCACAAGAGCCGCAGCGATCTGATCCGCATTCCCAGCACGCGCAAGGGCATGGAATCGGATACGCGAATCGAGTTGCGTTCGCCGGATTCGGCGTGCAACCCCTACCTGTCGTTCGCCTGCATGCTGGCGGCCGGAATGGCGGGAATCGAGGAGGGCCTGCCCCCGGTCCCGGCCGTGGAGGAGAACGTCTTCGAGATGAGTGAGGAGAAACGCAAAAAGCAAGGCATCAGAAGACTGCCGGGCAACCTGCATGAAGCCACGATGCTGGCCGAGGGGAGCGATTTCCTGCGAGGCGTGTTCGGCAGCCAGTTGTTCGATAAATTCATCGAGAACAAGAAACTCGAATGGGCGCCCTACCGCGCCCACGTCTCGGATTTCGAACTCAACAAATATCTCTCCATTCTTTGAAACAGCCTTCCCTCTCGGGAAATGTGAAGCGAGGTAAGAAGGCGCGCTAGTCGGCGCAACTCTCCGCCAGCCATTCGAGATAGGACGCGCTGCCCTGATCGACCGCTATGGCCAGCACCTCCGGCACGTCATAGCCGTGGATTTCCGCCAGATGATCGGAGAGGGCCTGCAGTTTTTCCTGCGTGGTCTTGATGATGAGCAGGACCTCGGCATCATCCTGAACCGCCCCCTCCCAGCGATAGAAGCTGCGCACCCCCGGCGCCAGATTGACGCAGGCGCACAGCTTTTGTTCGACCAGTGATTTCGCAATCCGCGCGCCCTCCTCCTCGGAACCCGCCGTGCACAACACGACCCGGAACGCTCGCCCATCCTTCATGGATTTCTCCTCATGCGTCCAGTATCTTCTCGGCCGCGCTGTAGGGGTCTACTCTTCTCGCGGCGATGGCGTCCAGGAGTTCGTCCAGCTCCCGCCCGCCTCTCACGCCGTCTCCCAGTCGCTCTACGGCGAGTTCTTTCATCACCTCTGCGAGCGTGATGCGGGCGCGCTCCCGTCCCAGGCGTCCGGCTTCGTCGGGATGTTCCTGCAAAAAGGCCATGCGCGCCTCGATCTGCGCGGCCAACTCCTCCGTTCCCTCCCCCGTGAGCGCTTCCGTCTTCAGAACGGGGGGCCTCCAGGCGTTCGCCTCGCCGGGATGAGTCTTGAAATCTAGCATTTCCTCGATTTCCTTCACCGTCCGGTCCGCGCCGTCCCGCTTCGCCTTGTTCACGACGAAAATATCACCGATCTCCAGGATTCCCGCCTTCGCCGCCTGTATGTGATCTCCTCCGCCGGGCGTCTGGAGCAAGACAACCACGTCCGCACACTGCACGATGTTCACCTCGCCCTGCCCCACGCCCACGGTCTCAATGATCACGACGTCCCAACCCATGGCGTCCATGACGCAGAGCGCGTCTCCCGTCGCGCGGGCAAGTCCGCCCAGATGGCCGCGCGTGGCCATGCTGCGGATGAAGACTTTCGGGTCCGTGTTGTGCCTGCCCATCCGGATGCGATCGCCCAAAATGGCGCCGCCCGTGAACGGACTCGTCGGGTCCACGGCAATGATGCACACTCTTTTGTCCTGTGCGCGATAATGGGCGATCAGTTGATCGGAAAGCGTGCTCTTGCCCGCGCCGGGGGGACCCGTGATGCCGATGACCAGGCTTTTTCCGCCTTTGAGATACAGTTCCTGCAGAATGGGTTTCGCGCGCGGGTCGTTGTCTTCGACCAACGTGATGAGCCTGGCCGCGGGGCGAACCATGCCGTCCAGGATCTGAGGAATTTCAATTTTTCGTGTATCACTCATATTTTTATTATTAAACAGAAGGTTATGGGCGTATTCTCAAGTTGTTTCTAAGCAAGGACTCGGCCTTCAGGAATCGAAGAGATACCGACAAACGAGATTGCGGTGCACCTCGCTCGTGCCTTCTCCGAGGGTGAATACCCGGGCGTCGCGCCAGAACATCCCCGCCGGCGTTTCCGCGATGTAGCCATATCCGCCATGAATCTGTATTCCTCTGTCACATACGCGAAGACATGCTTCCGAGGCGAACAGTTTCGCCATCGCCACCTCTTCCTTGTTGTCTCCTCCCGCGTCGCGGGTTTTCGCTGCAGCGACGACCATCTCGCGAGACGTGACGATGTCGATGGCGCTCTCGGCCATCATTCCGCGTAGACCGGCGAAATCGGATACCGGCTTGCCGAATGCCTCGCGCTTCTTGGCGTGGGATGCCGCCGCTTCGAGCGATGCCTGTGCGATACCGACGCACATCGCGCTCAGCACGACTCTCCCATCCTTCAGAACCTGCATTGCCTGTCGCAGACCGGCCCCCTCCTCCCCGATGAGGCGCTCCGCCGGAATCTCGCAGCTCTCGAAAAAGATTTCCGCCGTACCTGCCGATCGCATCCCGAGCGTCTGCTCAAGCGGGACGCTTCTGCGCCCTACATCGTCCTTGTGTATCAAAAATGCGCTGATTCCCTCTTTTCCCTCCGCCGTGCGCGCAAAGATGACCATGTCCTCGAAATCCATTCCTTGCGTGACGAACATTTTCGCACCGTTGATGATGTAGGCTCCCCCCTCCCGCCTCGCCTCGCACTCGAGAGCTGCCGCATGACTCCCCGCGACCCGCTCGGTGATCGCCCATGCCCCTATCGCCCCTTTTGTGATAGGGCGAATGCGACTTTCTTTCTGCGCATCCGATCCATGATGCAGCAAATGCCCCCCGCACAGGCCCGCCGAGACGCTGATCGTGAGCGCGAAGCTCGGGTCGCCACCGGCCAGCTCCTCCATGACGAGGCATTCGTCAAATAGCCCCAAGCCGCGTCCGCCCAGGCTCTCGGGTATTTTGACGCCGATGAATCCCGCCTCCGCCGCCTTTTTGTACAGATCGGTGGGGAACATACCTTCCCGGTCACGATCCAGGGCGCCAGGAGTCAGTTTTTGTTGAGCGAAATCCCGGGCTTCTGCCTGGAGGGCTGTTTCTTGTTCCGTTAATTCCGTGTGCGTGGCGATAGACAAGCTCTTTACCCTCCACCCGCTTGAAGCGCCGGTATGATCTCTTCGCCCAGCAGGGTCAGCCTGTGCGGGTTGATATCCAGATCAGGGATGGTGACAAGGATGTGGTCCACACCAGCCTTTGGATATTCCTTGAGACGCGCAATGCAATCATCGGGCGTCCCGTAGACGCTCCCCGATTCCGGAATGACGCTCAGTTTTTCGCGAGCCGCACGGGCCACCGCCCTGTCTTTTTCAGGAATCACCATGACCATGAGCGACGCCCTTATCGCGTCGGGGTCTCTTCCCGCCTTTTTGCATTCCGCATCGATCCCGGGCCTTTTCTCCAGAAACTGCTCAGGCGTCCACCAGCGGCAGTTGTAGCCGTCCGCCTGACGGGCCGAAACGCCGAGCAGCTTTGGTCCCTCACCCCCCGTCCAGATCGGCGGATGCGGTTTTTGAACCGGGGGCGGATCGCAAACGCCGTTTTGGATTTGGAAATACCCGCCCTCGAAATGGGGAGCGGATTCAGTCCACATTGCGCGTATCAGTTGAATGGCCTCGTCTAGCTGCTCAATCCGCACGGCAGCATTGGGATAGGGATACCCGAAGGAATGATATTCGTTTTCTATCCAACCCGCTCCAATCCCGAAATCCACCCTGCCTTTGCTGATGACGTCCACCGTGGCCGCTGTTTTCGCCAGCATGGCCGGCGGGCGGTATCCCACACACGACACCAGCGTACCCAGGCGCAAGCGTTCCGTGTCTCGCGCGAGAGCGGCGAGGGTCGTCCAGGGTTCCAGAATCGCGGTATCGGCGGATTGTTCCTTCTCATCCTGGGCGCCGAAGCCCGTCTGGCTGCCGTAAGAGGCGGGGTCGAGCGTCACGAAATGATCGCAATGCCAAAGTGAGTCGACTCCAAGTCTCTCAGACTCCTGGGCGACTTCTCTCAGCTTATCGTAGTCGCCGATGTACGTGCCCTTGAGGGTCAGGGCCACGATGATGCCGACTTCCACCATGATGCGCCTCTTATAACGCGAAAAAAGGAAAACCGTTTCGTACCTTCACCTTATCAGCATTGTGAACGAGAAACGAGGGGGAGCGCATTCGCCGGCCACCAGCGTTTCTTGTCCGGGAAACTATTTGCCCAAAACGACTCCGGCGGCTCCAATGACGGATAAGATGCCGCCGATGACGACGCGCAGGTTCACCGCCTCCTGTTTCCTGAAAAAAAGCCAGGACAGGAAAATGATGAGCAGCACCGAGAGGCGATTCAGGGGGATGATCTGAACGATCTCTCCCGTTTTTATGGATGACCAGAAGAAAAATGCGGCCATGGCGTTCAGGCAAGCGCCGCCCAAAACAGCCAGGAGCCCTTTCTTGTCCCAGGATTTGGGCGCCCTCCCCTCCACGGATAAAGGCAGGACAAGAAGCGCGAGGCAAAACGCCGTCATGCTGCCTGCCGTCATCCCCAGGGAGGCGGATTTGATAATCTGGAGTCCGAACTTACCGAATACGTGCGTCATCGCGAATAAAACGGCCGTCCCCAAAGGGACCAGATAATAATGCAGAGGTATGCGCCTTTGAACCTCGCCTTTTTCATAGGCAAGCAGGATCGACCCCATCATAATGGTCAGCGTCCCCAGTGCGATGAGCCACGTCATCCGCTCGCCCGCGAAGGTCACCGCAAACAACGACGCCCACACGAGGCTGGTCTGGGTCACGATCGAGGAGCGCGCCAGTCCCACCAGCTTCATACCGACCAGGCTCAGATAACGTCCGACGAAGGAACCGGATATGCCCATGGCGGCGAACCAGAGGAGTCCTCCGAGCGGCCAATCCGCCACGCCGCCTTCCAGCACATAAAACGTCGTGCCGAAGCACACTTGCACGGCGAGCATGAAAACGTTCATTACAATCGGGCTCAGGCGCGCCACGCCGGCACGATACAGGGTGCGCGCGGAGGCGATGAAACAAGCCGCGATAAGAGCCAGAATATTCGGGTGGATGGCGTCGAGCAATGCTTACCTGCCCGTCACGGTAAAGAAAGCGCCCGCCAGAGCAATCAGTGCACCGAGGACGACGCGCCAAGTCACGTTTTCCTGCTGCCGGAACAACAGCCACGAGAGAAAGATGATCAACAAAACGGACAGGCGAGTCAGGGGGATGACGCGGGTGATCTCGCCGAGCTTCACCGAGGACCAGAAGAAGAAAATGCCGCATCCCTGCAGTGCCGCTCCCAGGAGAAGGACCAAAAATCCTTTTCTCTCTCCGCCTGCGGGCGGGTCTCCCTGGCTTTGCGCGAAGGGCAGCATTCCCAGCAATAGCGTGAGTGAGGTCGTGTTGGCGACCGCCATCCCGAAAGCGGAGGAGGAAATCCACTCGAACGCGAATTTTCCCACCAGATGCGCAAATGCGTACATCAGCGCCGACGCAATGGGGATGATGTAGTAGTGAAGCGGAATCCTGCGGCCGCTATCCCCCTTGGGGTTGTAGACGAGAAGACTGGCACCGCACATGACGCCCAGAATACCGCCCGCTTTCTGGAGCGACATGCTCTCATCCAATATGAAAACGGCCAGAATCGACGACCACACGAGAACGGTCTGGCTCATCACCGACGCGCGCGCCAGCCCCGTATAGCGGATCGCAACAAAATTGATGTACCTGCCCAAAAAACTCCCGAAAAAACCCATCGCCATGAACCAGAAAACGCCCTGATATGGAATCTGGCTGAGCGCCCCCTCCAGCCAATAGAAAAACCACCCGAGAGTAGTCGTCACACATGCCATGATCAGGTTGGCCGTGTGCATTCTCATGCGCGGAATCGCATAGCGCTGCGATACGCGGGCGAATGCGATGAGCGCTGCACAGCAAAGCGCTAGGATGTTGGGGTGTATGGCATCAAGCAAAACGTCAACCTTTTATGAGCAACTCATCTCCCGTCCGCACGCTATCGGACCCGGGATGCGCGTGCATCCCGGCTGCTCACCGGAAAATGCGATAAAACCGGCCTGGAGATCCAAATTGTGAGTGATGGATCGGTTCAAGGAATTTCCCACAGGCAGAATATGATGAATGATTATGGCACGGAATACGTTTTATTGGATAGCTTCAGGTACTTCGAGACACACGAAACGGCAAGGATTTGCCGGGTGGGTGTAGAGATTTGGGGGGTTCGATCAATACACGGCGCGATCCTGTAAAGAACCGGGATTCGGGGATGAGAGCTACATCTCGTCCAGGCTCTTGTCGACGACTTTGGGTCCCCGGTAGCCCGGAAAATTCTCGACGTAAGGGCAATCCTCGGGAAGCCCCCCCATTTCGATGATTTCAGGGCCGATCGGCAGGCACATCGGCTCTATTTCGAAACGCTCGGGATATACGCGGCAACGGTTCGTTTCGACTTCGAGGTACGGACAGGCGCTGGTCAACAGGAGCAGCCTGTCTCCCTCCCAGACCTTGTCGTAGCAGCACTTCCCACATCCTGTGCAGAGCGCCTCCCATTCAGGCGTGTCGGGAGGAGGCAGGTTCTCGTCCATCCACCTCTGGATTTCATCGAGGTGGCGTTCCCTGTTCGTCTTGTACATCGGGATGACTTGCGGAGCTTCCCGTTCGAGGCGCCTCTGCTCGGGCGTCTTCCATACGCGAAGATTGCTTTTGCCTTTTTTCGGCTTGCTTCGTTTCCTGGAATCAGCCTTGGAACCCGGCATCAGCGATCCTGGAAATCGGCGGAGCGTTTCTCGATGAACGCGGTAAGGCCTTCCTGTGAATCTTCCGTGCTGCTCACCAAGCCGAATTTCTCGGTCTCGAGCGTCAAACCCTCATCGAGACCGCCCTCCAGGCCGCCGTGTACGGCCTGCAATATCAATTCGATAGCGGGTTTGCTCTTGGACGCCAGCTTTTGCGCCAGCGCCCTCGCCTCATCCATGAGGGCATCCGGCTCGCAGACCTTGTTCACCAGGCCGACGCGGTGGGCTTCTTCGGCGTTTACCGGGTCTCCCGTCATGAGGATTTCCAGCGCACGGCCCACTCCGACGAGTCGGGGGAGGCGCTGTGTGCCGCCGTAGCCGGGAATGATGCCCAAATTAATCTCCGGCTGCCCGAAGAGCGCGTTCGTGGACGCCAGCCGAATCGAGCACGCCATCGCCACCTCGCAGCCGCCGCCCAGGGCGAACCCGTTCACCGCCGCAATTGAAGGTTTTCCAATGGTTTCCAGCTCTCTCAGGATTTTCGTTCCATGCTCCGAGAGCCATCTCGCGCTCAGGGGAGAGCGGCCCACCATGCCCTTGATGTCCGCTCCCGCGATGAACGCCCGATCGCCCGAACCCGTTAATATCAATACTTTCAGCTCGTTATCATCCCTGAAATCCGATATCACCTGAGCAAGTTCATCCATCGTCTCTGTATTCAAGGCGTTTAGCGCCTTGGGACGATTGAACGTGCACGTGGCGACGGGGCCGTCGGTTTTATATATCAAGTTGCTGTAATTCAATGGTTTACCGCCTTATTGTTGAGTCTCGTATCGAGCAAATTAAATTTATAGAAAAACCCCGTTAATTTATCGATATTTATCGAATTTTTCGGATTTAATCCGCCCCGAAAACCGGCATCCATCCGGTGCCAAATGAGGGCGGCCGAAGCGGGTTTCCATCCTCAGAAACTCCCCCGCGCTCCTCTTCCGCCGAGCGCACATGACGCCCCTGCCGACGGGAAACCCTACCCCCCATACGCCTCCACGATCACCGAAAGCCCCATTCCACCGCCGATGCAAGCGCCGGCCAGGCCGTATTTCCCGCCCCGGCGTCTCAGTTCGTGCAGGATCGTGAGGGTGAGCCTTGCGCCGCTCGCGCCCACGGGGTGGCCGATGGCGATGGCGCCGCCGTTTACGTTCGTCTTCCCGCGGTCGAGGCCGAGTTCCTTCTCCACCGCGAGATACTGGGCGGAGAACGCCTCGTTGATTTCGATCAGGTCCATGTCGTCGAGCTGGAGCCCCGCTTTCTTGAGCGCGATTCGGCTGCTCTCCGCAGGCCCGATGCCCATGATCTTGGGGTCACACCCCGAAACGCCCCACGCGACGAGCCGCCCGACGGGTTTCCGGTCCAGGCGCTCGGCCGCCGCGCGCGAGGAGATGACGAGCGCCGCCGCACCGTCGTTGATGCCGCTCGCGTTGCCCGCCGTCACCACGCCGTCTTCCTTGAAGGCGGGCCGAAGCCGCGCGAGGGATTCCTCGTTCGAATCCGCCCGGGGGTGCTCGTCGCGATCGAACGTTATGGTCTTTCTCCGCTCTTTCACCTCGACCGCGAAGCATTCCTCGGCCAGCCGTCCGCTCTCCCACGCGTCGTGCGCGCGCGCCTGGCTGAGGGCGGCGAACTCATCCACGGCTTCACGGTGCAGGTCGTATTTTTCGGCCAGGTTCTCCGCCGTGATGCCCATCGGCACGTTCGCCATCGTATCGATGAGCGCAGTGTATAGGCCGTCCTCCATCGGCGCCTGAAAGAGCTTCATCCCGGTTCTCGAGTTTCTGATCACGTGCGGGGTGAGGCTCATGTTCTCCGCCCCCACGGCGAGCACGACGTCGGCGTCTTCGGTCATGATCTCCTTCGCACCGCTCACCACGGCCTGGAAGCCCGAGGCGCACATGCGGTTCACGCAGTAGCCGGGCCGCTCCAGCGGAACGCCCGCCGCCAGCGCCACGTGCCTGCCGATGTAGACGCCGTCCGAGTTCGACTGGATGACGTTGCCCACCACGGTGTGGTCGATGTCCCCGGGCGTGACGCCCGAGCGCGACATCGCCTCTTTCGCCGCCAGCGCGCCGAGCTCCGTGGCCGACTTCTCCTTCAAGGTGCCCAGAAAACCGCCGAACGGTGTCCGCGCTCCGCCCAGAAAAACGACGTCTTTATCCGACATTCCCCGATTCCTCCTGCTTCAGTGTAAGGAAAGAAAGATTTTCGTTTTTGCCCTGCTTTTTTGCGCCCTCACCATAACGCCAAGGCGAAGCGATGCGCAAGGGGGCCGGGTGGGGGTGATGAGATGAACACCAACCCTCCAGATGCGAGCCTTCACGTTCATCCGTGCTCCTGCAAGTAAATTATGCTGTGCGATTGCAAGTATTTTATGCTTTAGGCAGGAACGCATGGGAGAGTAATGATGGGTCGAACCGAACGCCGCTAGAACAACTGCTCTTCCGACACCCGGAACACGCCCTTGATGTTGAAGGTGTTGCAGACGCAAATCTGGATATGCGTTTTCGCGCGGAAACCGGCCCCTTCATATACCGGCTCGCCTTCCACAAATACCCCGCGCACGGTGTCTACAAGTTGCTCTTCATCATCTTCGCGAATTTGATGCAATTTCATGAATACCGCGCAATCCAGTTGACGACGGAGATAATTCTCATCCGGTGAGTTTGTAGGGATTATGTCGCCAGTTTGTTCACAGTTTGAGATGTAGCTCGCGTGCGCGGCTCGAATCTGCCGGATACCTGCAGTCGTCGTTAAATCAAGACAAAGCCCGAGATCGATAATCGCGCCGACTACCGCAGGCGTTGTAATTTCGGGACCCCAGAATGCGTTCTGGAGTTCAGCCGCGAATTCGAGTCCGCGGAGCGGGTTGGCTTCCCAGAAATAGATTCCGGGACCGAGCCAGTCGTAATCGTTCTTACTTTTTTGAAATGGTTCGCCGGCAAGGAGCTGCTCGGCGACGTATTGATCGCACCCGTGATACCCGAGTACGAAAGTCGTCGTCAGGCGGTGCAATTTCTACCTGAATCGTTCGGTGAGTTGTCCGTCGGGCGTGTGGGTCCCCAACCTGACAAGAGCCTCCCTCGCGGCTTTTTTGGATTTCGAGATTTTCTTGAGATGTGCCTCGCACGCCTTCTCGAACCTCTCCGCATCGGCGTGGTTCAACACCCCCGTGCGATACACGATCACTTTTTGTTTCTTCTTTTTCTTTTTCTTACCCATCCCGTCACCATTTCTTTCTGTGAGGCGAATACGCCGTGGCGGAAAGCCAAGTCCAACATCCACTCATAAGCTTCGATAGTCTTATTGAACCATTCGTTCAAATATAAAAATATACTCCATCTCGCACTTTGTCAATTATTGACTTACCCAAAGCTCTCTACATCCACGATAGCGGTGTCGCCCTGTCCCCCCGGAGCCTTCTCGCGGCGTCCTTGGCGAAGTAGGTGAGGATGATGTCAGCACCCGCGCGGCGAATGGAGGTGAGGGTTTCCATGAAAGCGCGCTCCGGGTCGAGCCACCCGTTCCGGCACGCCGCCGCCAGCATGGCGAACTCGCCCGAGACGTTGTAGGCGGCGACGGGCAGGTCCGTGATCTCGCGCGCCCTGGCGATGACGTCGAGATAGACGAGGGCGGGCTTCACCATCACGATGTCCGCCCCCTCCTTGATGTCGAGCCTGATTTCGCGCATGGCCTCGCGCGCGTTGGCCGGGTCCATCTGGTAGGAACTCCTGTCGCCGAAGGCGGGTGCGCTCTCCGCCGCCTCGCGGAACGGCCCGTAGAAAGCGCTCGCGAATTTCGACGAATAGGCCATGATGGGCGTCTGGGCGAAACCGCCCACGTCCAGGGCCGCGCGGATCGTGCCGACGCGCCCGTCCATCATGTCTGAGGGCGCGATGATGTCGGCTCCCGCCTCCGCGTGGCTCACCGCCGTCCTGTCGAGGAGTTCGAGCGTGGGGTCGTTCAATACCTTCTCCCCCTCGATGACCCCGCAATGGCCGTGGTCCATGTATTCGCAAAGGCAGACGTCCGTGACGACGCAAAGCTCGGGATAGGCATCTTTCAGCGCGCGCACCGCGTTCTGCACGACCCCCTCTTCCGCATAGGCCTCGCTCGCGACGTCGTCCTTGTGATCGGGAATCCCGAACAGGATGACGCCTGGAATGTCCAGAGCGGCGATCTCCGCGCAATCGGCCACCAGGCGGTCTACGGATAGCTGGTACTGGCCGGGCATGGAGGAGATTTCCTCCTTGATGTCCTCGCCCTCGACCACGAACATCGGGTAGATGAGGTTGTCCACGGAGAGATTCGTCTCGCGCACCATGCGCCGCATGGCGGCCGTCTCCCGCGTGCGCCTCGTGCGGTTTTTCACGTCGCTCCGGAGCGCCGAGAGGGTGAAGGTGTCGTTGCTCGTCATCGGTTTGCACTCCCATTCATGAGGCCTGCTCGCCTCGCTGCGGTTTTCCGTAATAAGAAACAATGGCCCGGGCCACCCCGGGAATCGTCGATTCGGCGGCTTCCACGTCCGGCGCCACGCCCCACTCGCGCGCCGTGGCGCTGGTTGCAGGGCCGATGGAGGCCACGCGTGCGCGCTGCATCCACCCTTTCGCCGTCTCCTCCCCCGCCGCCCGCATGAACCCATCGAGCGCGGAGGAACTCGTGAAGGTAAGCATATCAATTTTTCCCGCTTCAAGCTCTCCCCATACCTCGCGCAATGCCTCACGACCTATAGGTATCGTTTGATAGACGGACACGTCATCCACGGAGGCCCCCATTTTCATAAGCGCCTTGGGGATGGCGTCTCTACCCTCTTTCGCACGGGCCAGCAAAACCCGCTGCCCCGCCATATTCTGCTCTTCCAGGAGATCAACGACGCCTTCCGCCATGTACTTTTCGGCTGTCTTGTCGGGCGTCCTCCCCAGATATTTCTCGACCGCGTCGGCCGTAGCGGGCCCGACGGCCAGGATCGACGTTCCCGCCGGGATCGCCTCGGGCGCAGCGCTCAAATTGCTAAACCTTTTCGCCAGATACTTCGGCCCGTTCGCGCTCGTGAAGATTACCCATCGATACGCATCCAGCGAGCGAATCGCCGCATCGGCTGCAGCCCAATTCTCGGGCTCCGTGATCCGTATCATAGGGGCGACGCGTACGCAGGCCCCCAAATCCGTCAGCATCCCGCCCATGCGCGAGGCGCCCTCCTCGGGACGCGTGACGAGGATCGTCTTGCCCGCGAGGGGACGCGCGTCTAATCTTTGGTTTTCAGCGCTGCTCATCGCGCATCCCTCAATATCTCCGCGCCGCCGCTTGATAGAACGTCCTCTGCAAGGTCTTCGGCCAGACGCATCGCGTCATCAGGCCGGCCCGTTCGTTCTTTTTCCACCATGCGCTCCCCGTCCACGCTCGCGAGACGGGCTTTCATCTGGAATTCGGCCGTTCGCATCTCGGCGAAGACGGCGAGGGGCAGCTGACATCCCCCTTCGAGACGCGCCATCACGGCCCGCTCGGCCATCACGGCTTGTTTCGTCACCGGATGCTCCAGTCTTTCCATCAGGCTGCGCGTGGCCGCATCATCGACTCTCGTCTCGATGGCGAGCGCGCCCTGCCCTGCGGCGGGCAGCATGAGTTCGGGCGCGAGCGACTCGCTCGCCCGCTCCTCCAGTCCAAGGCGTTTCAGGCCCGCCAGCGCGAGGACCGCAGCATCGGCCTCTCCCGCCGCCACTTTCTCTAAGCGCGTATCCACGTTTCCGCGAAGTTCCACGATTTCCAGATCACGCCGGTAGCGCCTGATCTGCGCGATTCGCCTCAAGCTGCTTGTGCCGATTCTGCTGCCGGGCGCCAGGCCACGAATCGATTCCCCGCCCCGGGAGACGAGGGCGTCCCAGGGTTCTTCCCTTTCCGGGATAGCGGCGAGAATGAGTCCTTCGGGCAGTTCGCTCGGCAGGTCCTTCAGGCTATGGACGGCGGCGTCGATTTCGCCGCCCAGCAAGGCGTCTTCGATCTCTTTCACGAAGAGGCCCTTGCCGCCCAACTCGTGAATCGGGGAGCCGAGCATAGCGTCTCCCCGCGTGCGGACGATCACTTCCTCCATAGCGAGGCCCGGGTTCAATTCTTTCAACTGTGCAGCCAACCCCGCCGTTTGCGCGCGCGCCAGCGCACTGCCCCGCGTGCCTAAGCGCAGCGTGTCGCTCATCGCTCAGTCCGATTCGGCCGGCGGCTCGGGGGGGCCTTCATCGCTTTCAGGCTCCACGCCGAAGAGTTTCTGGACGGATTCGACCGAAATGCCCTCCACGTCCTCTTCCGCCATCTGGCGCAAGACGGTGAAGGGATGGTGGAGCAGCTTGTTGACCAGCGCTTTCGTCATGGCGTCGAGCGCATCGCGGCTACTTTCGCCTAACTCGGGCAGTCTTTGAACAGTTTTTTCGACCTCCGCCCGGCGCATCGATTCCGCGAAGAAGCGTATGGCCGCGAAGGTATGCCTGAGTTCCTCCGCCTTCTGGCGGGCGAGATAGGTCTCCACCTCGCTTTCGAGTATCACGCGCGCGTCGTGGGCTATCTTCTCACGGCCCTGCAGGTTGTCCGCCGCGACGGACTGCAAATCATCCACGTCGTAGAGATAGGCGTCTTCGAGGTCGTTCACGTCGGGCGCGACGTTCCTGGGTACTGCGATGTCGATGAGGAAAACCGGGGCGTCGCGGCGGCGCTCCAGGGCGGCGGCCACGGTCGGTTTGTCAAGAATAAAGCCCTGCGAGGCCGTCGATGCGATGACGACGTCGGCTTCGATGAGCGCTCCTTCCAGGTTATCGAAACTTACCGCACGTCCCCCGAGTTTTGCCGCCAGCTCCTGGGCGCGCGCGAGCGTCCTGTTCGCCACGCGGAGGGTGTCGGCCCCGCTCGCCTTGAGATGCCTCGCCGCCGCCTCGCCCATCTCGCCCGCCCCGAGCAGGAGCACGTTCTTGCCCGCAAGGGAGCCGAAAATTCTTTTGGCCAGATCCACGGCGACGGAACTCACCGACACGGGCGATTCGCCAATCGGCGTTTGCTCGCGGATTTTCTTCGCCACGCGGAACGCGCGGGAGAAGAGGTTCGTGAGCGCCTTGCCCGCGTGGCCCGAGGCCTCGGCGACCCGGTAGGCTTCCTTCACCTGCCCCAGAATCTGCGGCTCGCCCACCACCATGGAATCGAGGCTCGACGCCACGGTGAACAGATGCCGCGTGGCCTCGTCCTCGCGGTGGACGTAGAGGTGGGCGTACAACTCATCCTCGCCGATGTCGCGCGATTCCAGAAAAAAGCGGTGAATCGCGTCGAGGCCTTGATCGTAATCCTCCACTGCGCTGTAGACTTCCACCCGGTTGCAGGTCGAGAGGATGAGGCGCTCCTCCAGCCCGCTGTAGCCCGCCAGCCGGTCGAGCCACTCCGTCATATGGTCTTCCGGGAAATAGAGGCGCTCGCGAATGCTGAGCGGCGTGTTGTGGTGGCTCACGCCGGCGAGAATGATGGACATCGTCTAACCCGCTCCCTGGAAATGGACGACCAACGCGAGGAGCGCGGCGAAGAAGGCCACCATCGAGAAAACGGCGGAGCGCTTTCCCTTCCAGCTTCTGGTGATCCGGCAGACGAGCAGGAGGCCGTATGCCCCCCAGATGACTATGAGCGGCCAGGTGCGCACCGGATCGAGGCTCCAGTAGGCGCCGTGGCGCGATTTCGCCCACATCGAGCCGAGCAGCAGGCTCGCCGTCAGGAACGCGAAGCCGAAATAGAGAATCTTGTGGTTCAGGTCGTCCAGGATATCGAGCGAGGGCAGCCGGTGCAGCCAGGCGCTCGGTCTTCGGGATTTCAGCTGCTGGGATTGCACGAGATACATGAGCGCCGAGGCGAAGAGCAGAAAGAACGCGCCCCAGCTCAGAAGTGCCAGCACGGCGTGGCCCTTGAGCAGATAGCCCTGCACGGCGACCGAGCCTGCTCCCCAGACGCCGGGAAAGGCGGCGGCGTAGCCCTCGAGAATGAACGCGGCGGGCACGGCGAAACCGCCCAGGGCGATGTCGCGGTAGCGCGCGTAGACGATCAGGTACATCAGGATGATTACCCACGCCATGCCGCTCAACCACGCTCCCCAACCCTCGGGCGTAGCGGAGGCGAAGCTCACCCCCAGCATGAGCGTATGAAGGGCGAATCCGACAAGAAGCGCCCCGACCCCGTAGACCACGCCCCCGGTTCTGCCCGTGCAGAGCAGGTACAGGTGCGTGAGCGCAGCCACGAGATAACAGGCGATCAATATGGCAACCACGGGATTTTCCCTCTCAGCGCAAGGCCACGCCTTGCGATTTTGAAAACAACGCTTCCATCTCCGCCCATGAGTCGGGCGAGCAAAGCCATTTAGACCACCATTTCGGGCATTTTGCAATAATCCGGTACGCTGCAGGGTCGAGAGATGCGGATTCTGCTCATTTCATATTGGCTTAAGACGCCCGTTCCCTCTATACTCCATCCATCGAGCCCGTCCGCCCGCCCATTCCACCCCGGCTGAGGCAGCAGACCGTGATACCGCTCCCCAGGATCGACCCGCCCCTGATCAACGCCAGCGGCATCCTGAGCTACCCGGAAGTCTTCACCGCTTTCGAGAGCGCAGGCGCGTGCCTGGGCGGCTACGTCACCAAATCGGTCGGCCCCCGCGAGAAGCCGGGCAACGAAAACCCCGTGGTCGTATACCCCCCCGAAGGCGCGGTGCTCAACTCCCTCGCCCTGCCGACGCAGAGTGCCGAGGACTGGGAGCGTGACCTGGAGGAGATAAAACTCAAGAACGCGAAGCTCATCGTCTCGGTCTATGGCGGAGACGCGGGTGAGTTCGCCGGAGTCACGCGCCGGATGTCGAGGTTCGGCGACGCCATCGAGGTGAACCTGGGCTGCCCCAACAAGGAGCCGGGCGAGCAGACCATCATGGAGAGCATCGGCCAGAATCCCGCCCTCTCCGCCGAAGTCATCGAGCGCGTGCGTGATGAGACGGACAAGCCCGTCATCGCCAAGCTCTCGCCCAACAGCGACTATCTCGCCGTGGCGGAATCCTGCATGAACGCGGGCGCGGACGCCTTAGGTTGCGGCAACACCCTGGGGCCGGGGCTGGCCGTGGACATCCGGAGCCGTGCGGCGATACTCGCGGGCACGACGGGCGGCATCAGCGGCCCAGCGCTCAAGCCCATCAACCTGCGCATGACATATGAGGCCTACGCGCGCTTTCGCTGCCCCATCGTCGCATACGGGGGAATCGAAACCTGGGAGGATGCCGTGGAATACATCCTCGCGGGGGCCGGCGTGCTGGGAATCGGCACCGCCTTCATGCGAAAGAGCACGCACGAGGCCGCGGCCCTCACACGGGATATCTGGGAGGGAATTCAGGAATATCTGGATGGCGAGCCCATGTCCGCCCTCATCGGGGCCGCGCATCGTGCGGCGGAGGGAGGCGACTCCCATGCGTAGCGTTTTCAGGGTCGTGGAGAATCACCGGGAAAGCGATTGGACGCACACGATTTTCTTCGATCGGGAGATTGAATCCACGCCGGGGCAGTTCATGATGGTCTGGCTGCCGCGCCTGGGCGAAAAACCATTCACGCTCTCCTACCTCAACGCCGTCACCGTGAAAAAAGCGGGCGCGTTCACCGAAAAACTGGCCGCCCTGGAGCCGGGGGACGAAATCGGGCTGCGCGGCCCCCTGGGGCAAGGTTACCCTCCCTTGAAAAGACCCGCTCTTATCGGCGGCGGCGTGGGAATTGCGGAACTGAGGCTCCTGGCCCTCGCTTCCGAGGAGCCTTCCTTCGTCCTCGGCGGTCGAACGGCGGACGAGATTCTCTTCTACGAGGAATTCAGGGAACTCGGCCCCGTCCACGTCGCCACCGAAGACGGCGCCCTGGGGCACAAAGGACTGGTGACGGAACTCCTGCCCGTCGAGGCGGATAGCTACGCCGTCTGCGGGCCCGAGCGGATGATGGCCGCGTGTCTGCCGAAACTGCCCGCCGAGCGGACGTATTTCGCGGTCGAGCGATACATGAAGTGCGCCGTCGGCCTGTGCGGCCAGTGTACCTGCTCGGGCTGGCGCGTTTGTACGGACGGCCCCATCTTCCCCGCCTCCACCGTTGCGCAGATGGATGATTTCGGAAAGCGCAGGCGCTCCAAAAGCGGGAGGTGGGAGGCGGTTTAGGAAAAACATCTTCCCAAGTCGATTCGGCTGTGCCTATAATCAGGCGGCGATCGAAAGACTCTTCACCTTCACGAAACTTCAGGCGGAGGAGAGGCCATCCAATTCCGTGTGTTGGGCTGCGCGGGCGGCAAAGCGCCCGGATGTCATCTGACGTCTTTCCTCATCAACGAAGAGTTGTTGCTCGAGGGCGGTTCGGCCGCATCGGGCCTCGCCATCGAGGAGCAGGCCCGGCTCACCGGCGTCGTGGTGTCTCACGCGCATCTGGATCACATCGCGGAACTGCCCTACCTCGCCGACAACATCTTCGGCCTGCGGGAGGATTCGCTCAAAGTCATCGGCGCGCGCGACGTGCTGGAGCAGATCCAGAAATCCATATTCAACAACGCCGTCTGGCCGGATTTTTGCGAGATATGCCACGAGGACACCCCGATACTCGACTTTTCCGCCATCGAGGAGATGGAAACCCGCTCCTTGGGCGGCATCCGGATCACCCCCTATGCGGTCGACCACAAGGGGACGACTTTCGGCTTCATCATTCAGGACGCGGAATGCGCGCTGCTCTACACCAGCGACACGGGGCCTACGGAGGCCATCTGGCGGGGAGCCGCCGAAGTGGACAACCTGCGCGCCATCATCACCGAGGTGTCGTTCCCGAACAAGATGGAGGAACTCGCGGGCATGACCAGGCACTTGACCCCCGCCATGCTTCATGCGGAGATGCGGAAAATGCCGCCCGACATTCCCGTCTATATTTTTCACATCAAAGCCCAGTATCATGACGAGACGACGGCGGAAATCGAGGCGCTGAACGAACCGAGAATCAAAGTGCTCGAAGAGGGGAAGACGTATCACCTGTAGGCTTTCATGACGCTCCAACTTCTGGTAATAGCAGGAGAGTCCTGAAAGAAGCGAAAAGCGGCGGTTCGGGGGATGAGAAGAAGCCGTCCGGCGTATCGCTGAATTCAAAATCACCGAAAAAGATGGGGAGACGCTTTCGTGGAAGACATCGAAGCGCAAAGAAAATACAGCCGCATCATGGCGGAACGCATCAGCGGCATTCTGGCCGGAGAGATCGAGGGCGTCGACGCCGACATCCGCTACAGCTACCAGGAGCAGAGCTTCCGGCTCTGGTGGGGAGAGCGGGGCGACCCGGACACCACGGCCCTCATCACGTTCGAGCAAATGGCCGCGCTGAACGACGAGGAACTGCGTCAGATTATCCGCTCATCCGTTATCGGCTAGGAAGCGCAGGTTAACGAGGCGAAAGAATGCCTGATTTCTAAATTAAAAAAGAATTATATTTCAACCAATTGAAATGAACAATTAAAGTAAATTATCGCCCCATCCTGCTCGCCCGGCGCTATTGTGAAGACGCGGATTCACCTCATGTAAGCGGCGAGAGACCGAGCCGTCCTCCTGAGCCCCGGAGCGCCCCTCCCCCCATTCCGTATCAAGCGATGTTCGCCAATTCCTGGTAAATGCGGAAGAGCGAACTTCCGTCCTCATGCTGCCTGCCCTTGCTTCTCTGGGCCATGTAGAGGTGTTCCAGCAGGCCGCCGAGCGGCACGGGCACGTCCAAGTCCTTGGCGGAGTCAATGGCGCATTCGAGGTCCTTGAGCACGATCCATATCGGGCCGGATTCGGGAAAATTCCCGGCCAGCATGTCCTTGCCGCGAACCTCAAGCACATTCGAACCCGCCGCGCCCGAGCAAAGGGTTTCGAGCATGACGTCTTCGGGGATCCCCGCCTTGAGGCCGAGCGTGAGGCCCTCGCACGCCCCCGCCATGTTGATGAAGAGCACCAGGTTCACCACGAGCTTGAGCTGGGCGGCGAGCCCGTTTTGCTCGCTCACGAAAATCGTCTTCTTGCCGATGGCGTCAAAGGCCGGTTTCGCCTTCTCGTATGCGTCCCTGGGGCCTGCGACCATCACCACCAGGTCCTTCACGGCCGCCTGCTTCCCAACGCCGCTCACCGGGCAATCGAGCCAGCGCACGTCCTTCTCACCCGCTTTTTCGGCCATTTCCTTCGAAAATTTGGGCGGGACCGTGCTCATGTCGGCGATGATGCCGCCGGGGGAGATGCCCTCCAGAACGCCCCCCTCGCCCGTCACCGCCTCTCCGACGACCCTGTAGTTCGGGAGCGAGGTCATCACCAGGTCGGCTCCGCCGGCGGCGTCCGCGGGCGAGGATGCCCGGCGCAGGTTCTTGCCCTCGAATTTCTCGTACATCGCATCGAGCGGGTCGTAGCCCGCCACTTCCATGCCGGCGTCCAGCATGTGGCCCGAAAACGCGCCGCCCATGACGCCCAAACCCACGACTCCCACTTTCATGCTCACGGCTCAAGCTCCTTTTGAATGCGGCGGCAAGGGAAATGCCCCTCGCTCCGCCAGTTCGAATACAGAAATGTTTGCAGTTCCTCGAATAATCAATGAATGATATAGCCGCCGTCCACCACGAGGTTGTGCCCGTGCACGAAAGAAGCATCTTCTGAAGCGAGAAACAGTACGGCGTTCGCAATTTCGTCGGGTTCGCCGAAACGCCCCATCGGCACGGTCCCGAGGCGCTGGGCGCGCTCCTCGGGCGTCTTGTAGGCGTGTTTCTTGAGATATTCCGTCGCCGTAGGGCCGGGACTGACGGCGTTCACGAGAATGTTCTCGCCCGCGAGTTCGAGCGCCATCGAGCGCGTGAGCTGGATGAGCGCCGCCTTGGTCGCGCTGTAGAGCGCGGTCTCGCGCGCCGCGACGGAGCCCAACTGGCTCGCGACGTGGATGATTCGCCCGCCGCCCGCCTCGCGCATGAACGGCAGGGCGGCCTGGCTCGCGAAAAAAGGGGCGCGCAGGTTTACGGCGGCCACGCGGTGAAAATCTTCATACGAGAAAGTCCCGAACGGCTTGCTCGCGCGGATTCCTGCGTTGTTCACCAGAACGTCGACCCCGCCCAGGGCGCTCGCGGCGGCATCCACCATGCGCTCGGCGGCGCCTTCTTCGGCCAGATCGAAGATCCCGTATGCGGCCGTGCCTCCGGCTGCCTTGCATTCACGCGCGACGCTTTCGAGTTCTTCCAGCGTCCCATCGGCGGCCAGATACAGGTTCGCTCCTTCGGCAGCGAAGCGATACGCCACGCATTCGCCGATTCCGCGCGATGCGCCCGTCACGAGGGCCCTTTTTCCATTCAAGCGGCTCAAACAGTGTTTCTCCTGCGGAAAAGTTGCGCTAGTATTGACCCCGGCGAGGAACAGCGCACCGCGAAACCAAAGAAAATCAAGGAGAACGCACGATGCCCCGACCGGAAACCTCTTTTGAAGAACTCCAGCACGTCGCCGTCAAGGTGTCCGACATCGAGGAATCACTGAAATTCTACACCGAGATTCTCGGTTTCACGCTTTCGGAGCGTCACGATCCCGGTGAGCACCCGACCATCAACGCGGGTCTTTGCTTCCTGCGCTGCAGCGCGCTTCATCACGATTTGAACCTAGTATATCACACCGGCGAGCAGCCCGCCCTCAAAGAGATGAAAACCGACGATCAGGGCCCCGTGAAGGACCTGGGGTTGCATCATTTCGCGTTTCGGGTAAAAGACCGTTCCGAGTTCTTCGCCTGGAAGGACTGGCTCGAGGAATGCGGGATCAAAATCGTGCGCGGCCCGGTGGTGCACAGCCCCACGCACCCGGAGGGCGACGGCACGTGGGGGGAGAACAGGGCCATGTACTTCTGCGACCCCGACGGCCACCGGATTGAGATCTTCTGCGACCTGGCCCGGATGGACGAGTCCAACGGGGTCGAGAAGGAATGGTATGAGCACAGGCTCCGCCGGGAGGGAATCGACCCCGCCCCGCATCCGCCCGTCGGCCCGCACCCGACAGGGGTTCTCACACGCTGAACCGCCGCCGATCTTTGTTTTCGACAGGTAAGAGGTTGTGAGCTGGAAAAATTTTCGCATACGCCTTCTCGGCTGGCTGCTCCATTTCGATTTCTCAGACGACGGCATCTTCTACTTCACGACCATCATCGTGGGGGCGCTCACCGGCTTCATCGCCGTCTGTTTTCACGTCGCGCTGGGCTGGGCGCATTACGTTCTCTTCGGCTCCCATGACCTCTCCGAGATTCACCGGGCCTGGTACTGGGTGGCGCTCATCCCCGCGGGGGGCGCTTTTCTCTCGGCGCTCTTTCTCCACTATTTCACGCCCGAAGCCCGGGGCAGCGGCATCCCCCAGACGAAAATCGCCTACGTCGCCCATAACGGCCACATCGACAAGCGCGTCTGGATAGGCAAGTTCCTCATCGGGGTGCTTAACATCGGCTCGGGTTCGAGCCTGGGCCGTGAAGGCCCCACCGTGCAGATTTGCTCGGGCTTTGCGAGTTGGGTCGGCGAGATATTTTCCCTGAAAAGGCGGCGCGTGCAGGCGCTCGTCCCCGTGGGCTGCGCCGCCGCCCTCGCCGCCGCCTTCAACACGCCCATCGCCGCCGTCACTTTCACGCTGGAAGAACTCGTGGGCGACCTGAACGCCCGCGTGCTCGGCTCCATCGTGTTCGCCGCGGTTTCCGCCTCGGTCGTCTCGCGCGCCATACTGGGGAACGAACCGGTATTCTCCGTGCCGCCCTATGCTCTGGACAGTCCCCTGGAACTGCTCCTCTACGCCTTCGTGGGCGTCGTCTGCGCGCTCGTCGCCGTGGCGTTCATCAAGGGATTGCTCTTCGTGCGCTCGGGGTGGAAGCGCCTGTGGGGGTTCCGTGGGGTCGTCGCCACCGGCCTCGGCGGCCTGTTCGTGGGCGTGGTCGGCATCTGGGTTCCCGAGGTGTTCGCCGTGGGATATCCCGCCGTGAGCAAGGCGCTCACGCACAGCTATGCCCTGCCCTTTCTCCTGTGCCTGCTCGTCTTGAAGCTCATCGCCACCGCGGTTTCCTACGGAACCGGTTCTCTGGGCGGCATTTTCGCGCCGACGCTTTTCATGGGCGCGATGGCGGGGGGCGCAGTGGCGTCTCTCGCCGAGTTCGCCTTCCCCGGCTTCGTGGCCCATCCGGGCGGATACGCGCTCGTGGGTATGGGCGCGGCCTTCGCCGCCGTCATACGCGCGCCCTTGACGTCGGTGCTCATCATCTTCGAGCTCACGCAGGACTACCACATCATCCTCGCGCTCATGGTGGCCAACGCGATATCGCTCGCACTCGCGAGATACTGGCACCCCGAGCCGATATACAGCGCGCTTTCCTCACAGGACGGGGTCGCGCTGCCGGATTATGAAACCGAGCACCTCCTCCACGAGATCCACGTATCGGACGCCATGGTCAGCCACGTCATCACCCTGCCCGAGGACATCACGATCCAAGAAGCCATCGAGAAAACAAAAGGCAGCGCCATTACCGGATATCCCGTCCTGAACGCGAGCGGGAAACTTTCGGGCATGGCGAGCAACTACGACTTCAGCCAGGCGCAGGCAGCGGGCATCCTGCAAAAACCTCTGAGCGAGATAGCGAAGAAGAAATACATCATGCACGCGCATCCGGACCAATCGCTCGATTCGGTGATGGCCAAACTCGGCGACAGGCGCATCTCGCGCCTGCCCGTGGTGAGCCGCGAGGACCCGACCGAGCTTCTGGGAATCATCACCGCCGAGGACGTGATCCACGCCTTCGGCAAGGTTTGGCGAGAGCAGGAACACCACCAGCACGAAAGCGAATAGATCCAGCACCCCGATTGCTTTGCAGAGAGTGTGAAGATTCTAATATGATGAACCGGACAGAAACCCTTGGGTTCACACTCGGGAGAGTCGCACTTCCGACAAGGAGGAACCCGGCATCAGGGTGCCGGAAACGAAAAGATGAGCACGCAACATCTGACCACCCTGCCCTCGAGCGGCCAGCCGACCTGGCTTAAAAAGGTTTTCCAGGCGGGTCTCCGGCTCGCCTTCGGCGGAGTCGACGTCCACGGCATGCGCAACGTGCCGCCCGATGGTCCGCTGATCGTCGCCTCGAATCACAGAAGCTACCTCGACCCCATGATCCTCGCCTCATTCCTGCCGAGGCGGGTGTACCACATGGCCAAGCGGGAATTGTTCCGCAACCCCCTGTTCGCGAAGCTCATCACCTACTTCGGCGCCTTCCCGGTGGACAGGGAGGGGACAGCGCGCGCCAGCACCTTCCGGATGGCGCGTACTCTCCTGGGCCTGGACGGCGCGGTGGTGATATTTCCCGAGGGCGGCATCGTGAATTCGACGGCCGAGGTGGAGGTGAAAGAAGGCGTCGCCACTCTCGCCGCCATCAGCCGCGCACCCGTTCTTCCGGTCTATATGGCGGGATCCAATACGCTGATCAGCCCGCGGGGTATCCTCAACCCCTGGCTCGTCATCCGGGTGGGAGAACTCATCCCGCCGCCGCAGGAGAGAAACGGCAGGGAATACCGCAGGAAATTCGCTCAAAGCATCGTGGATGCAATTCTGAAGCTCGAGGCGGATTTCCTCTCGGCAAGGCAGCAAAAAAGAGACACCGGGCGCAGCGCATAAGCTGCTCCCGGTGTCTCAGGAATCTCGCTCAGCCGGCTTCATGCCGGTCTGGCTTCTATGTCATATTCCTCCCCCGGTCGGGCTAGGCGGCCTTCAAACCTCGCCTGAAACCCCTAGAAGCTGTATACCAGCCCCACCTGCAGTCGCGCCGCGTCGCCCTCATCACCGCCGTTGGTCTCGCGCCAGCCATGCATGTACTCAAAGCCCACCCGCATTTTGGGCGCAGGCGACCACCAGACGTTGGCATGAATTGATTGGAGCGACTGGCTGAGTGTCGGATGCGCCGCCTTGGCGGAGTCTTCGAAATCATTCTCCACCCAGCCGTAATAGAAACCCGAACTCACGGAACTGCTCCAGTTGTGTGTGAGACCGACGAACCCGCCCATCGAATCCAGCGCCTCCAGTTCACCGTTCGCGTTCAGGATGGCGGCGGCGGAAGCCCCGAGCATGGTTTTATCCAAGCCGCCTGCACCGACGTTGAACGTGCCCCACAGGCGGGTGTCCTTGCCCAGGCCGAAGTTCGCGCCGAGATGAAGAGCGGAGATAGTCACGTTTTCTTCCACCGCGCCCTCTTCGTAGAGAACCTGCCCCAGCAGACCAGATACGTTAATAGCGCCCCAACTCGTTTTCATTCGCAGCGCCGCCGTCAGGTTCGGCAGGCGCTCTTGAGGGGATGCCGTTCCGCCGGCACTCAGAATCGTCGGAGCGTTGGGATCCTCGAGCGCAACCTGGCCAGTGAGGTTCTTCCCCATGGCCTGGCTGTAGCGCACCTGGGGCCGACGAACGGCAATCACGCCCACCGGCCCTTCGAAATCAATCGTGTCGGCGTATGTGTTCTCATCCATGATCGTCGACCAGGTCTGGCCCGCGAGCACCCCGCCCAAGGTGGCGTAGGCGTGACGCATGCGCAACGCGTTGCCGCCGCCGTAAAAATCGGTCTCGATTCTGGTTTTGAGCTGACCGGCGCTGGTCGGCGTCAGGCTGTCGAAGCGGAGGCGCGTTTGCCTCGCGTGCAGGGAGGTTTTGGGTTCGCTGGCTCCACCATCCAGAGCAATGGCGCTCCCGCCGCCTCCCCAGTCATAGATGAAAAAGGAGTCGCCCAGGTCCTGGTCGATATCGTAAATCGCGTCGACTTTGACGTAGCCGCTGAAAGAAACCGAAGTGTTGCTCCCCGGCATCTTCCAGGAACCCGGAAAATCGCCCGTGGCCACGGCCTTTTTCCGGGCGGCCTCCTGGGCGGCCATCATATCGGCCTTCATCTTCTTCTCTCGGGCTTCGAGAGCTTCGAGCCGCTCCATGAGCGCCTTTATCTGCGCCTTGAGATCGTCTATCTCTCCCCCGGCGGCCGGCGCGACGAACAACGCCAGAGCCATGACGAACCCGAGTATCCCCATCCCTATTCGACTTTTTCGCTCTCTCCTCATCATTCACCTCCTCGTGGTAGGTTCGTAAGGCGAAATCACCAAAAGACTGCATGAAACACCGTCTCTCGGCTGGCAACTCTTTACAGGCGAAAGCCGGGAGCACAAACTTTCATCATCTCCCGAGTGAAAATTTCTCCCATGGCTCGACACGCTGGGACCGGGCTTTCTCTCCCCAGCCCCCACACGAAAACATCCGAACGGACAGGTCAGGACGCGCCCAGCGCCTTCAGGATAGTCCGCCGGATCAGGACGGGCGTCACCTGCCGCCTGTAGTCGCCGCTCGCGCGGATATCGGTCAAAGGATCGAGGTCATCGAGCGTATCCGCCAGCACGGCGTCGATGTTCTCCTGGTTGAGTTCCTTGCCCTGAAGGCCTTCTTCTACCGCCGTGAGGCGCCTGAATATGGCCTCCACGCCGCCCAGGCCGATTCTCACCTCCCTGGCCGTTTTGCCGTCTTCTTCGGTGAGCACCGCGGTGGAAACGGAGACGCAGGGTTTATCCTCTTTCGAACGCGTGGTGAAGCGCGTGCACGCCGTCTGGAAGCCATCGGGCAACGGGTCGACCTCTATCGAACAGAGCAACTCATCCTCATCCAGAGCGCACTCGTAGTATCCCGTCCAGAACTCCGTCGCGGGAACCACGCGTTCCGTTCCATCCGCCTTCCTTGTGTTCATCCGGGCCTCAAGGGCCAGAAAAGCGCCCGGCGGATCGGAAGCCGGCTCCGCAAAGCACAAATTGCCGCCGACTGTGCCCTGGTTTCGGATGCGAATGGTCGCCACGTTGTGAAAAATTTCCGCGAGCAGCGGAAAGCGCTCCTGAACGAGCGGGGAGGTTTCGATTTTGCGGTGCACCGTCTTCGCCCCGATGCGGACCCCGCCGTTTTCGGTCGCTTCGATGAAATCCAGATCGTTCGCCCCTGCGATATCAATCAACACATCGGGTTCGTACACCCCCGATTTCATGAGAATCGAGAGGGCCACGCCGCCTGCGAATACTTTCCCGTCGTCGCCATGCTCCTTCAGGGCGGCGAGTGTTTCCTCCGCGCTGTTCGCGGGTAGATGCCGAAAAGCCATTTTTTCTCCCCTCTCCTCGTTATCCGCCGTTTTTCGCGTTCAACGCGGCCAGCACCTTCTCCGGCGTTATCGGCAGCGACGTGATCCGAACGCCCACGGCGTCGTAGATCGCGTTGCCTATCGCCGCCGATGTTCCCAATTGCGCCATCTCGCCCAACCCTTTCGCCCCGTAAGGTCCCGAGGGGTTCTCCGTCTCGATGAGCACGGCTTCGAGTTCGGGCAGATCCTGGGTCGTGGGCATTTTGTAGTCGAGCCAGTTCGCGTTCACCGGCATGCCGTCTTCACACTCGAAATCCTCCATCATGGCGTAGCCCACGCCCATCAGCGCGCCGCCGTCCAGCTGGCCCTGCGCGCCGGCGGGGTTCACGATGGTTCCGCAGTCGTTCGTGCTGATGACGCGCAACACCTCGAACGCGCCGGTTTCGGTGTCCACTTCCACTTCCGCCACCTTGGCGCCGTAGGCATACGCGGCGGACCAGTTTCCATAGCCCGTCACGGGGTCGGGCGTCTCGCTCGGCGAGTCGTAGGAAGACGCCGTGTATACGGCCTCGCTGCCCTCTTTTTCATACAGCTTCATATAGGCTTCGCTGTGAGTCACTACCCTCTCTGGAGAGCTGGTGACGAAAATCTTGCCCTCGCGCGCGTCGAGGTCGTTCGGGTCGCATTCGAGTAGTTCCGCAGCACCCTTGAAGAGCATGTTCTTCGCCTGGACCGACGCCAGGCGCGTGGCCTCGCCGTCGATGGTCGTCGTGCGGCTTCCGCGCACACCCCACCCGTAGGGGTTCACCGCGGTGTCGCCGTTGATGATCCGGACGTCCTCCACGCGGATGCCAATCGCTTCGGCGCAAATCTGCGCGAGCGTGGTGTCCGAGCCGTTGCCCATCTCGATGGTGCCCGAAAGCAACTGCACGGTGCCGTCCTTGTTCATCTTGATGAACGCGCCCGCCGTCTCCGGCCCCATGGCGCGTGCACCGGTGAAATGAACCGCTGCGGCTACCCCGTAGCCGCGCCTTCTCCCGTTGCTGCTCGGTTGTTTCTCGCCCCAGGGCACGCGCTTGACCGCTTCCTCCACGCACTCGGATACGCCGCAACTCGTGATCTTGGCCCCGATGATGGTGGTGTCGCCGCTCCGTACGAAGTTCTTGATGCGGAACTCCGCCGGGTCCATGCCGATTTCCTCGGCGTGCTTGTCCATGGCGAGTTCGGACCCGAACGCATAACCCGCGTTGCCGATCCCGCGCATCGCGCCGCCGGGCGGCACGTTCGTGCAGACGACGTCGGCGTGGTGGCGATAGGCCTTGTAGTTGTAGATGCTCCCGCCCATGTGCGCCGTGATGGAGCCGACCGCCGGGCTGTAATCGGAATATCCGCCGTTTTCCACCACCATCTGCGTGTCGCGCGCAAGCAGCATGCCGTCCTTGTCGGTGGCGAGGCGCCAGACGTGGTACTGCTTCGTCCGGTGCGTGCCCAGGAGGAACTCCTCTTCGCGCGTGTAATAGAACTTCACGGGAAGGTCCAGTTTTTTCGCGGCGATGATGGAGAGGAAATCGATGTTGAACTTACTCGTCGCCTTCCCGCCGAAACCACCGCCCACGTAGTTCGTGATCACGCGAATCTGGGCTTCTGGAATCTTGAGGAGTTTGGAGAAATACTGGCTCGAAAGACTCGGGCACTGCGAGGAGTTGTAGACCGTCACGTCGCCCTTTTGCGACCACTCGGCGATGGAGACGTGCGCCTCCAGAGAGCCGTGCATCTGGCGGGAGGAGGAAGTGGCCAACTCGCTCACGTGATGCGCCTCGTCGAACATGCGGTCCACGTCGCCGAATTCCATGTGCTTGACGAAGGCGATGTTGTCCGGATACCTGTCATGAATGACGGGAGCACCCTCTTGCATCGCTTCCCTCGGATCGAAGACGGTGGGAAGCTCCTCGTAGTCCACGTCGATCAGATCGAGCGCTTCTACCGCGATGTCTTCCGAAGTCGCTATCACAGCCACAACCGAGTCGCCCACATGGCGCACCTTGTCCGAAGCGAGAGGACGCTGGTCGTAGCAAACGGGTACGACGCCCCATTCCACTCCCTCGGGGATGTCCTTGTGCGTCATCACGAGCTTGACGCCGGGGAGCTTCTCGGCGCGGCTTGTGTCGATGTTCTTGATTCGCGCGTGCGGCAGGGGACTTCCCAGAAGCCTCCCGTGGAGCATTTTGGGCAACTGAAGGTCCAGGGTGAACATGGCCTTGCCCGTCACCTTTTCCGGTCCATCGACGCGAGGTATGCTTTTCCCGATATATGAGAGTTCAGCCATCACAACCTCCACTCGTTCGCGGCGCCAAACCACATGCCGCAGGGCATATTTATGGTTTTATCCTTGTCTGATTTTCGGATGAATGCACTCTTTCTTCTCCATCGCAATCCAACCGGATTCGATAGAACGCGATGGCATTCCGCTTACACTCGATGGGCGAATTATAACAACTCGATGGGCAAAACAAAACCTAAAAAAATCGGGGTGCGAAGTCTGTACGTGCCACTTCGAGGTATTTTTCCTTCCCGCTTTAACCCCAATGGCTTGTGGTGTATTATCCGCCTATTGTAGAGAAATGAACTCACGGACCATCCCAATGACACCAGAACTGGAGTAGCGCAATGCCCATTCGTTTTGATTTTCAGGGCCGAAAGGTCATCCTCACGGGCGCGGCGGGCGCGATGGGAAGCCGCATCCTGCAGGGCTACATCGAGGCTGGCGCCAAGGTTTTTGCCACCGACAGGGAAGGCCCCGCCTTCGACGCGATAGAAGGCCCCTCCGATCAGCTCTTCAAGCTCCCATGCGACCTGGCCGACGTGGACGCCATCCGCGCCACCATGCGCGCGGCGCTCGAATGGCTCGGCGGCTGCGACGTGCTGGCGAACGTGGCCGGCTACATGCCGATTCGCCCGCCGATGGAACTCGAAGAGGAAGACTGGAACGTCGTCCTAAACGTGAACCTGCTCGCGCCTTATTTCTGCATCCAGGAGACCATCGAGGCGCTCAAGGCTTCGGGCACGGGGCGCATCGTCAGCTTCGCGTCCATCGCCGGGAAAATGGGGGGCATCGGCCCCAATCTCACCTACTCCGCCGCCAAGGCGGGCCTGCTCGCCATGACGTTCAACCTGGCGCGCGAACTCGCCAAGACGGGCGTGACGATCAACACCATCCAGCCCGGTCCGGCGGATACGGGCCTTCACTTCCAGTCCCCGCCCGAGATGCTCGTAAACGCCGAGAAGGCGCACCCGATGGGCAGGCTCACGACGCCGGAGGACGTGTGGCACACCGTCTTGTTCCTCTCGAGCGAGGAGGCCGCTCACATCAACGGAGAGGCCGTGGACGTGAACGGCGGCTTCTGGACGGACTAGCCGGAGGAGAACACCATGACGAGCGACAACCCGAAAGGGTATGCGAACCCCGACCTGCTCTGGTCGGCCGGGCAACTCAAAGAACGCATGAACGACCCGAATTTAAGGATCATCGACACGCGCCCCGGTGAACGCTACACGATGGGCCACATCCCCGGCGCGCGGCATTTCGACGTCTACGGCGTGAACAGCGACGATTCGGACGAAGCGCCCTTGCGGAATTTCTTCTCCATGTGGGCGTTCCTGCTGGGGAACCGGGGGGTGTCGTTCAAGAACACCATCGTCTTCTACGACGATTTCGTCGGCAACACGAGCGTGCGCGGCTTCTGGATGCTGGAGCTTTTCGGCCACAAGGACGTGCACGTGCTCGACGGCGGCTATAGGTCCTGGGAGCGGGCGGGCTATGAGACGACACGCGACGCCGAGGTGCCCCAGGCCGCTTCTTTCCAGATGGCGTTCGAGCCGCACCGCCTCGCCACGCGCGAGGACGTGATGGCGGCCATCGAGGATGACAACCACATGCTGCTCGACACCCGCTCGCTAGGGGAGTGGGAGGCAACGAGCGTGCGCGCCAGACGCGGCGGCATCATCCCCGGCGCGGTCTGGCAGGAGTGGCTCCAGCACCTGACGCCCGATGGCGAAATGAAGACTGCTGCCGAGCTTCGCGCGCAGTTCGAGGCCATCGGGGTCACGCCCGAAAAAGAAGTGACCGCCTACTGACAGACGGGCTACCGTGCGGCGCACGGTTACTTCGCCCTTCGGCTTCTGGATTACCCGAAAGTGAGAAACTACATGAGTTCCTGGAAGGAATGGGGCAACCGCGACGACACGCCCATCGTACAGGCTCAGTAGCGCGCATGCGGCGAAGCGCCGGACAGGCTTGGGCGTTTGCATTCCGGAAACTCTTCCCGAACAATACGGCGAATTGATATAAAACTTCATCATAACGCGCTCACGGCCACGACATCTTCCAGATGGGGCCACTTCTATTCATCACGCATTACTGGAGGTTTGCAATGAAGAGGAATATTGTTCGCATCACACTGGCCGTCGCTTTCGCGTTCGCGCTTTCGGCGGCGGGCCTCGCTTCTGCGGCGCCCACGCTCAAGCTCGGCGCCGCCAGCAACACCGGCGGCATGATCGTCTTCGTCGGCGTCGACAAGGGCTTTTTCGCCAAAAACGGGCTGGACGCGAAGGTCGTCGTGCGCAACACGGGCGCCCAGCTCACCAAGTCGCTCAAGGCCGGACAGATCGACTTCGCTCCCGCTGCTTTCACCAACCTGCCGGCGGCGCTGGAGCGCGGCATCAAGGTGCGCGGCGTCGTGGGCTACGTCGGCGGCTCCTACAAGAAATCCACCACGGATGAGATGGTGGGCATCGCCGTGCGCCCCGGAAAGGGCATCAAGAGCATAAAGGACCTGAAGGGCAAGAAAATCGGCGCGACCTTCGGCTCCACCGGTGATCTGTATCTCCGCACGCTGCTGGAGAGAAACGGCATCGGCGTGGGCGGCGTGCGCCGCATCAACGTGCGTCCGCCGAGCCTCGTCTCGCTGTTCGACTCGGGCGGCGTGGACGCCATGGTGGCGTGGGAGCCCTACCTCACCCGCATGGTCGACAAGGTGAAGGGTTCTTCCATCGTGTCGCGCGGCGGCGACTACGTGTGCTTCTGCGCGGGCATGCACGGCGTTCCGGAGCGCGTCTACAAGGACAAGAAGGCGACCCAGGCGTTCGTGAACGGCATGTCCGAGTCGGCCGCCTACGTGCGCGACCCCAAGAACCGCGACGAGATCGCCAAAATCGGCGCGCGCTACGTCCGGGGCATGGACGCCGCCCTCATCAAGCGCACCATCAAGTGGTGGACCTACGACCCGCGCCTGGGCGAGAATACGCTCAAGGCCTTCAACTTCTCGGTCAAGCAGCTCATCGCCCAGAAGAAGATGAAGCGCCCCTACGACCCCAAGAAATACTTCGACTTCCAGTTCATCAACCGGACCATGAAGGAACACCCCGAGTGGTTCAAGGACCTTAATTAGTCGAAGCCGTCTGACATCCGCGCCCCGCGCGCTTCGCCGGGGCGCGGATTGCGCTTGAAGAGGAAACGATACGAATGCCCGCGAAACTGGTCGTAGACAGGCTGTCGCACCACTATCCGGACGAGTACACGGGCGAGGACGTTCACGCGCTCGACCAGGTGAGCCTCTCGGTGGAAGACGGCGAGTTCTCCGCCGTCGTCGGCCCGAGTGGCTGCGGCAAGACCACGCTCTTGAACATCCTGGCGGGGCTGCTCCCCCACACCGAGGGCAGTGTGCAGGTGGACGGCAAGGAGGTGCAGGGGCCGGGGCCGGACCGCGGCGTTGTCTTTCAGGAACACGCCATTCTCCCCTGGCGCACCGTGGCGCGAAACATCGGCCACGGCCTCGAGATTCAGGGCATCCCCAAGAGCGAACGGGAACAGAAGGTGCAGGAGTTCATTGATCTTGTCGGCCTCTCGGGCTTTGAGGAACGCTATCCGCACGAACTCTCGGGCGGCATGAAGCAGCGCTGCGCCCTCGCGCGGACGCTTTGTGCGAACCCGGTCGTGATGCTCATGGACGAGCCCTTCGCCGCCGTGGACGCGCAGACGAGAATCACCCTGCAGGAAGAGCTGAACCGCATCGCCATCGCGACACGCAAGACCATACTCTTCATCACGCACAACGTGGATGAGGCCGCGTTCCTGGGCGACCGGTGCTTCATCTTCTCGCGCCGTCCGGGGAAGCTCAAGGCCACCGTCAAAATCGACGTTCCGCGCGAAAAACGAATCTGGAAGGACCTGCTCTCCGAGAAGGCCTACACCGACCCGCGCGATGAAATTCTCCGCCTCGTGCGCGAGGAGGTGTTCGATGACGAGGAGTAGTGAGGCGGCCCCGGTGAGAAAACCGCAGTCCAGGCAGTGGAGAAGGTTCGTCAGGGGCGGCGGGGTCGAACTCGTGCTCCTCATCCTGGGCATCCTGTTCCTGTGGAGCGTCATCTCGCAGAACATCCCCAACCCGAGCCGCTACCTGCCCTCGCCCGTCTCGGTCGTCCTCTCCTCCTACGACGTCATCTGGAAGGGGCTCTTGCCCAACTACATCGGCCAGACGCTCTGGCGGCTCGTCATCGGCAGCGTCATCGGCCTGCTGCTCGGCATTCCCTTCGGCATCGCCCTGGGGCTGAACCGCACCGTCTCGGACATGTTCTACCCCATCATGAACTTCTTTCAGTCCATCTCGGGCATCGCCATTCTTCCGATCATCGTTGTCTGGTGGGGCAACAGCGAGAAGACGGTCTTCGTCGTCATCCTCTACACCTGCTTTTTCCCCATCGCCTTTAACGTCCTGACCGGCGTGCGCAGCACCCCGATGATTCTGGTGAACGCCCTGCGCACACTTGGCGCCTCGCGCATCCGAATCGTGAAGGACGTACTGATCCCCAGCGCCATGCCCCACATCGCCACCGGGGCGCGGCTGGGCATCGGCTACGCCTGGCGGGCCGTCATCGCGGGCGAGATGCTCGCGGGCCGGCGCGGACTGGGCTGGATGATCTTCACCGCGCAGGACGCGGACCTCACCGCCCAAGTCATCCTCGGCATGGTGATGATCGGCGTCATCTGGATCATGATCGATCGCTTCGCCCTGCGTCCCATCGAGGCGGACACCATCCAAAGGTGGGGGCTCGTGCAAAGATGAGCGTACTCCAGACAGCCTCCATCGGCCTCCAGAAGCGCTTCGGGCGCCAGAGGCTCCGGAAGATATTGCTGGGGACCATCCCCTTCGTCGTCCTGCTCGCCATGTGGCAGATGAACACCGCGATGGAATGGCTCCCGCCGGTGTACATCCCGCCCATGGCCTCCATCTGGGAGGCGATTTACACGCTCTCGGAGGGCTGCGCGGGCGCGGGCGCCGTGCTCTCGATGCAGTACGAGTGCCTGTTCACGAACCACATCCTGTCCAGCCTGGGCCGCGTGGGACTGAGCCTCGTCATCGGCATTCCCTCGGGCATCACCCTGGGCGTGCTGGCGGGTATGAGCCGCCGCTTCGCCCATGCGCTGGAGCCCATCGGCGTTTTCGCCAACGCCATTTCGGGCATCGCCTGGGTGCCGCTGGCCATCGTGTGGTTCGGCACCGGCTGGCTCACGACGCTCTTCATCCTGCTGAACACCGTGTTCTGGCTCATCTTCTTCAACACGCTTTTAGGCGTGCGGGGCGTACCAAGGGTGTATGAAAACTCCGTCATGACGATGGGCGGCGGGAGGTGGGCCATCATCTCGCAGGTCTACATACCGGGCGCCCTTCCCAGCATCGTCACCGGCGTGCGCATGAGCATGGGCTTCGGCTGGCGCGCGCTCATCGCCGCGGAGATGATAGGCGGCGACAGCGGCCTGGGCTTCATGATCTTCGTCTCCGCCGCCGAGTACAAGATCGAGGAAGTGTTTCTGGGCGTGCTCGTCATCGCCATCATGTGGATGATCACGGACAGGCTGCTTCTCATCCCGCTCGAGAGATGGACCATCCAGCGTTGGGGCATGGTCTGGAGGCCGGACTAAAAGATGGACGCTTCGACACCCACCCCAAAGAGCGACCAGAGCGAGCGCCGCTGGGCGCAGCACCCCACCTTGCGTTTCCTCGCCGCGGCGGCCCTTCTGTTCGGTCTTTATTACGGATACGGCTACGCGACGGCCCCCTCGCGCTTGACGCCTGCGCTCAAGGCGCACCTTGCGGCCAACACCGGAAAGCTCGCCCTGCTCGTCACGGCGAAGTTCCCGCCCGAGGAATTTCATATCCGCATCTACCAGAATCTGGGCAGCATGCGCGGTGTCAAGGGCTCTACGGCCGAACTCGTCTCCGTCACGCCCTCCGGCCTGAGGACGCTCTCGCAGTACTACTGGATTGAGAAGATTGATTTGAAGAGGTGACGGAGGTGTGGGCGCGCTCTTCACACGCCAAACCCTTCCCGCCAGGTTTTTGTTGGCCTACATCTCCCTCGGGTGCAGTTCTTCGTATTTGCCGTGGTCCGTGTCGATATCCGCCATGTGGCGGAAGATTTCCTCGTATCCCGGCGGTGAGAAGAACCACAGGAGTTTCAGGGGAACGTCGCCGGTGTTTCTCAGGCCATGCTCCACGCCCACGGGTAGAAAGGCGGTCATCCCCGCCTTGACCTGATAGACCTCGCCGTCGACTTGCACCTCGGCTTCCCCCTCGTGGAAGAAGAGGATTTCCTCTTCTTTCTCATGCAGATGAACGGGGATTCCGCCGCCGACGGGGATGTCCTGATTCCCCATGCTGAGCATTCGGGAGTTCGTGTTCCGGGGGTCGATGAGGATGCGCCAGCCCCGGGGCAGTTCGATGCCCACCATCTCGATCTTTTCGCCGTCGTCCCAGTCGAACACGTATGTCATGTCGAATCCCTCCCCGGCCTGCGCTCGCGAGAGGGTGGCGCACCATTGGAGCGGCGCGTCAGGCCATCGCGGGCGCGACCTCTTTGGCGAATCTCTCAAGGAGCTTGAGAGATTCCTCGTGCTTCATGCCGTCGCCGTAAACGCCGAGAATCACGTGGTTCAGCCCGAAATCATCCCTCAAACGGTAAAGCTCCTGAATGTTCTCCTCGGCGGAGCCGATGACACCGCCGCCGTTCAGGAACTCGCGCACGTCGAGCTTGTAGCTCCAGTTGCGCTGGAGGTGCCTTCCCTCCTCGTCGGTAAACTCCACCTCGTTCACCCTGGCGCGGTATTCGAGATAAGAAGAAAGCCCGCGCTCGAAGTTTTTGAGGTAATCGGTCTGCTCGCCCTCCTCACAGACGTAGAACCGGTGCGTCATGGTGTAGTCGATATCGGAGAGGTCTCCCCCCGCCGCCGCCACGGCTTCCTCGTAGAGTTTCATTTTGTCGCGGTAGACTTTCGGGCCCTTGAAGCCGGCGGAGGCCATGATCTTGAAGCCGTTCTCGCCCGCGTAGGTGTAGGTCTCGGGGCTCGTGCCCGCGAGCCAGATGGGCGGCCTCGGCTTCTGGAGGGGCTTGGGGAAGATTTCAACGTCCCTGCACTGGTAATACTCGCCCTCGAAAGTCACCTGCTCGCCTTCCAGGAGTCTCGATACGATCTCCATGCCCTCGACGAGCCGCTTTCTGCTCTCAGACGGCTTTGCGCCGAACGTCTTGAACTCCTTTGGCTGAGACCCACGCCCCACGCCGAGTTCGAGCCTGCCTCCGCTCAGCAGGTCCACTACCGCCGCCTGCTCGGCCAGGCGCACCGGATTATGGAACGGCATGATGGAGATCGCCGTTCCCAGGCGGATGTTCTTCGTCTTCTGCGCCAGCGCCGCGCACCAGAGCAACGGATCAGGGCACATCCCGACTTTGGAGAAATGGTGCTCCGCGAACCAGGCGCAATGGAAACCGAGTTCATCCGCCGCCTGGCACTGCTCCATTACCTTCCGGTAGGCGTCCGCTTCGGTTTCATCCCCTTCGGGGCAAATCACGTAAAAAATCGAGAATTTCACGTTACCTCATCCTTTGTCTTCTTCCCTCACTCGTCGAATCGACATCGTCCCCCCTTTCCGGGTGAATTCGTCAATTGAGCGGAAACAACAAAATACCACCTTACTCACAACCTGAGAAGCGCGCCGGGACTTGCGCGACAATTTTTCTGACCTGGGCTAGGATGCGGCGTCATCCAAAGGAGGAAACCCATGCGTTTCGAGAACAAGACCATCATCATCACGGGCGCAGGCGGAGGCATCGGGCGAGCGAGCGCGCTCAGGCTCGCGCGCGAGGGTGCGCACGTCGTCTGCATGGACATCGCCGAATCGCGCGAGGATACCGCTCGGCTCATCACGAAGGGCGGCGGCGACGCAAGCGCAGTGGCCTATGATGCGCTGAATTCTGAAGACGTGAAAAAAGTTTTTCGGGAGGTCATTTCTGCGCACGGCCCCATCGACGGCCTCGTCAACTGCGTCGGCGCGGGTCTGCCTCTCTCGGCGCTTGAAATCGACGAGGAGGCCTTCGACAAGATGTTCGACATGAACGTCAAGACCACTTACCGCGCCTGCTGGGCGGTACTCCCTCACATGCAGGAGCGAAGGGGCGGCAAGATCGTCAATTTCTCCTCCGTCGCGGGCCGCTCGGCCAGCGTGCTCCAGGGTCCGCACTATTCGAGCGCCAAGGCCGCCGTCATCGGCCTGACGCGCCACCTGGCGCGCGAGTTCGGCCCCCACAACATCAACGTGAACGCGATCGCGCCGGGCGTCATCGGCACCGATCGAATCCTCGAACAGATGAGCGACGCGCAAAGACAAAGGACCGAAACCGCCACCCCTCTGGGCCGCATCGGCAGCCCTGGGGACATCGCGGGCGTCGTCGCCTTTCTCGCCTCAGAGGACGCACGCCACGTCACCGGCGTCACCATCGACGTGAACGGGGGATTCTTCCTGGCTTAGCCGGTAAAGATTTTCTAAGGCGACATCAGGGGGGTGTTGGAAAATCTCGTTTTGAACGCGGATGGTATGGGAATCACGCGACGGTGAAGAGGTGGCACGCGAGGGCGCGATGGTTTTGTAGGGATAGGGCTCCGTGCCTGTCCTCATTGTCGCCGTCCTGCAAAAGGACAACCACGGAGGGTTGTCCCTACAATCGCAATCCCGGCCAAAGAAGAGTTTTCAACAACCGCTCCTCGCTCGCGTTTGACCCCACAGGCGCGAGTTTCGCCTTTACTCAGGGTGAAGCGGCTCGTTGCTCGAAGAAAGGGAAAATTTATTTGTGTGTAGGTCGGGCATATATGTCCGACATACATGCGCCCCTCCCGGTTCGTGGCATGCGGGCCGCATACTATGCGGCCCCTACAAAACCATCGCCTTTGGAAACCACCCCTCTCTTCAGGGAAACTTTTCCAACAACCCCAAGTGCTAGCCCTCGGTAGGTTCCGCCTCCACGGGCGCCGGGGTTGCGAAATCCTTCGGCCGCATCAGTTGCATGACAATCGATACGATCATCAACGAAAGCCCCGTCGTCTTGTACCACATGCCGTTCCAGAACAGGGCCACTCCCGCCGCGCCCATCAGGCAGCGGTCGAACGTCGTCAGGATGCGCAGGAAATAGCCTTCCAGGGCCGCCGAGGTGCAGATGAAGCCCAGGGCCGCACTCACCCAGACCAGGATGACCTGATCCCAGGGTCCGTTTATAAGAATCGGCGTGTAGGCCATCAGGAGCGGCACGACGTAGAGCGGCTTCGCCAGCTTGAGCGATATGAAGCCCGTTCGCATGGGGTCGCACTGCGCGACGCCGGCCGCCACGAACGCGCCCAGGGCGAAGGGCGGCGTGAGGGCCGCGTCCTGACTCAGCCAGAGGATGATCATGTGCGCGGTGAACATCGAGAGGCCGAAGTCCATGAGCGCGGGCCCGGCCAGGATGGCGATGAGGATGTAGCTCGCCGTGATCGTCATCCCCATGCCCAGGATGTAGCTCGCGAGCGCCACCAGGGCCACCGCCAGCCAGAGTATGTTGTGCGAGTACGAAAGGATGATGGCCGTCATCTTTTGGGCCAAGTCGGGATGCGTGACGCCGGTGAGCACAAGGCCCATGACGCCCGCCGTCGCGCCGATGACCAGTGAATTGACGGAACCCGTAACGAACGCATCGCCGATCTCGGACATGATGCGCCGCGCCTCCTGATGCCGCCATGCCAGGAAGCAACCGAGCAGCAGGTAGAGGTACACCGCGTCGCCGCCGTAGAGGATGCTGGCGACGAAAACGACCGCCTGCACGCCCAGCAGATACCAGCACTTTTGCTTTATCGTGCTCACCACGATGGCGGCGACGATGGCCCAGAAACCCGCGAAAAACGGCGAGAACTGCAGGATGAGGAGCATGATGAGCAATACGATGGGGATGAGGAGTATCCCGTCTTTTTTCAGCACGCCCCAGAAATCGGGCAACTCTTCTTTCGAGAGGCCTTGTAAGTTGTTCTTGCTCGCATAGTAATGAACCGACATGAAGACGGAAAGATAATACAGAAGCGCCGGCACGAGGCTCACAAGCGCGACCTTGTAGTAGGGCGTCTCGGTCATCGCCGCGAGGATGAAAGCGGCAGACGCCATGATGGGCGGCATCAGGTGGCCGCCGATGCTGGCCACCGCCTCGGTCGCCGCGGCGTAGGTGGCCCGGAAGCCTGCGCGCTTCATGAGGGGGATCGTAAATGTTCCGGTGATGACGATGTTCGCCGCCCCGCTGCCCACGATGGATCCGACGAGGCCGCTCGACACCACGGACGCCTTCGCCGCACCGCCCTTGAAGCGGCCCACGAGCGCGAAGGCGAGATCGACGAAAACATCCCCTACGCGCGTGGCCTGGAGGAGCGCGCCGAATATCAGGAAGATGAACACCACCTGCGCGTAGACGCGGGTGATGACCCCGTAGATACCCGACTGGCTGTAGAGATAGCCCATCACGTAGCCGAACTCTGCGCCCTTGTGCGAGAGCAGACCGGGGAAGATCGGTCCCGCCCAGTCGTAGAACAGGAATACGACGGCGACTATCGGCAAAACGAGACCGAGCACACGGCGGCACGTCTCCCAGACGAGGCATGCGGCGGCGAAGCCGAACACCACGTCGTTCCATTCCACGATGCCCGCCCGGGCACCGCGGTCATCGTAAAAATACATGAACTCGCACATCACGACGAAGCTCAAGACGCACCAGAGCAAGTCGAAACCAGAGGGCCTGTCTTGAGGCGAATTCTCTCTGCAGGGGTAGAGCAGAAAAGTGAGAACGGACGTAAAGCAGATGAAAATGGGAAGGGAGAACTGTTCCCCGTAATACGGGATGTAGGGGAACTCGAGTTGCACCAGCTTCAGGCTTCTGGGACCGAAGACCGTAAAACTCCCGTTCACCGCGCCGAAGAGAAAATATGCCGCGAATATGAAACCCACCACGCGCACCGCCCAGAGGGAATGGCCCCTCAGCGTCCTCGTCGTGGCGAGCCCCGCCCCGAGGAAGCTGCCGATTTTTTCCAAGACGCTGCGAAAACTCAATATATGTTCCCCCGAGGGAAGTACCACATTTCCGACGAAGCATCCTCAACAAGAACGGATACTTCGCTTGAACATACCGGCCGGGGGAGCACCTCCCCCGGCCGGCAAGAATGCGTGAGACTTCTATTTCATCGGCAGTTTGTAGCCGACTTCTTTCCAGTACCGCGCCGCGCCCGGATGCACCTTCATGCCGATGGCGGCCATCTGGTCCAGACCCGGAGCCATGGCGAAGCCCGAAGCCCAGCCCTTGTGCACTTTCAGCAGGAACTCGCGGCCCTTCTTCGAGAAGTTGATGCGCGCCACTTCATACACCACGTCGTTGGGCACGTTGCATCCCACGATGGTCCACGCGGCGTAGCCGATGGTGGGCACCGGCTTGTCGACGCCGTTGTAAGCGCCCTTGATGATATCGGTCTTGAAATAGGCCGCGTTCGACTTGAGGAGGCCGTCGCCCACTTTCCCGTCCACCGGAAGGAGGGTGATGGGCAGCGAGGTCGCCAGCTTGAGAACCGCCGGCGAGGGCACGGGGTTCGGGATGGTGAAGGCGTCGAGACGACCGTCCTTGATGGCGTCCGCCGCCACGTTCCAGTTCAGGTTCTCCTCGCGCACCTTGATGCCGGCGAGCCCGACGATGGTGCGCGTCATGAAGTGCGTGCTGCTGCCCCGGCGAGCGAAGCTCACACGTTTGCCGTTCAGGTCGGCGACTTTCTTCATGCCCGAGTCCTTCCGCACGGCGATGTGGAACTGCGAGACCGTGCCGGGTCCCAGGCCGCACTGGTTCTTGTAGGGCTTTTTGAACATCTTCTTGCCCTTGATCGCCAACTGCACGAGCGTGGCCACGCCCAGGGCGAACTCGGCCTTGCCGTTTTCGACCAGCCGGATGTCTTCCACCGCGCCGCGCGTGGTGAGGTTGCTCATCTCGACGGTCTTCGATTCTTTCGACACCAAAGCCGCGAGACCGCCCCAGATCACGTAGGCGGCGGCGCCCGGCGCAGCGCCGGCGACCGAGGTCTTGATGCGGGCGGCTTCGGCGCTCGAGAACGACAGGCCGACCACCAGCGTGAACGCGACTGCTGCAACCGCAGCGTTTTTCAGGTACTTCATCTGTTTCTCCTCCTTGGTGAATAGTGTGATGCCACGAAATAAAACGATTCCCGGAGTGCTTGCCCAAAAACGAGAATCAGGAACGCTCCTCTTCTTCACGAAACGTGTCGATATCGCAATAGAGTTCGATGTAGTTTCCATCCGGGTCGCAGAAATAAAAGGCGCGGTTCCCGCTTCCCTGTTCAAACCCGTCTCCCTCGGGGCCATGGACCAGGGGGCCGTATTCGATCTTGACGCCGCATTCCTTCACGTGCCGAAGCGCCTTGAGCCACTCGCCCCGGCTCTGCACCTCGAAAGCCAGATGCTGAAACCCGGGCTTGGCCTCCGCCATGGAATTGCCCGATTCGGGATACAGCCCCGAGGCATCCTCCTGTGCCTGGAAGAAGACGACCTCATGATGGGTGACATCGCATCTCAAAAAGACAGAAGCCCCTCCCGGTACTTTCGCGCCCGGCCCGCTTCTGCTCGTTACCTGGAAACCCATCACCCGGGTGTAGAAATCCTCCATCCGGTCCAGGTCTTTGGTCCAGAATCCAACGTGCCCGATTTTCGTCGTTTTGAACATAAAACCCGGTTCACCATCGGCAGAGGCGTTGGAGGGAAAATAAATGGAATAGTCCCGCCTTCTCGGCCCCGCAACCACCTCTTGAATTAAAATAACTGAATTACAAAATCTTAAACCATACCGCAGGGCAAAAAGCAAGAAACCTCACAGTCCGGGGCCGGAAATTGAACCGGGCGAGCATATGCCTGAAACGGCGTCAATCCCCCGATTCAACATCGGGAAACTCCGCGACCCAGCCCAGTTCCACCTCGCACCAGCGGGCGGCGGAGAGAAGCGCGGCCTCCCCGAAGCGGCGCCCGCCCAGTTGAATCCCGATGGGCAGATTCTCATCCCCCCGGCCCACCGGAAGAGAGATGGCCGGAAACCCGATCTGCGTGAAGGGTTCGTTGAACAAAGCGTTTCCGGTGGATTTTTCGGCGACGGGAGGACGCTCCACATGGGAGGGCAGGATGACGAGATCGAAGTTCCGGAAGTAATCCGCCATCCGCTGAATGAAGCGGGCGCGGAAACGCAGGGCGTTCACGTAATGAATCGCCGGCGTCATAAGACCCGTGGAGATGTTTTTCCGGATATGGGAAGCATAGGCGTCCTGATTCTCCAGGAACATCTTATCGTGATAGGCGGCCGCTTCGACGCGCATGATGATGCGGTGCGCCGCGTGCATCTCCTCCACGTCCACGGGCAGCCTCGCCTCCTCCACGTCCACTCCCTTGGCCCTCAGACCCGCGACGCACTCCTCGATGCGTTCGGCCACTTCTTCGCTCGCGTGCGGGAGGAGATCCTCTTTCCAGAAACATGCGCGTTCCGGCTTCATGGGTGCGGAGGCTTCGGCGTAATCGGGCACGGCGACGTCGGGTGCCTGCGCGTCGATTCCGTCCGCTCCCGCGACGGCCGTGAGCACGCGCGCCGCATCCTCGGTATTCCTGGTGATGACGCCCACGTGATCCAGATTCCAGGACACCGAGATCAGCCCGCTCCTCGGGATCCGCCCATAGGTGGGTTTCAGGCCCACCACGCCGCAAAACGCGGCAGGGCGCAGGGTCGATCCGCCCGTCTGGCTTCCGAGCGCCGCCGGCACCATCCCAACGGCCACGGCGGCTGCGGAGCCGCTGCTGGAACCGCCGGGGCTGTGTTTCAGGTTCCACGGATTCCGCGTTTGCGAGGGATCGGAGGTGGCGAACTGCGTGGTGACCGTCTTGCCGAGGCAGATCGCACCCGCATCTTTCAGGCGCGTCGTGACGGTGGCGTCCCCATCCGCTATTTCACCTTTCAGCAAGGGCGAGTTCGCCTCGCGCGGCAGACCGGCGACGTCCACGATGTCCTTGTAGCCGATGGCTCCCCCTGCGAGTGGACCGCTTTCATTCCCTTCAGCGAGTCGCCCGTCAATCGCTCCGGCTTCTGCGAGCGCACCCTCCCCGTCCACGTGCGCCCACGCCAGGATTTTATCTTCGAGCGCGTCGATTCGATCCAGCAAAGAGCGCGTCCATTCCGTAGCGGACAAGCCGCCTTCCCCGATTCATCTCAGCCCATCCGAAAGGCTCAAACGCCAAGGCTCACTCATTTTTCACTCCCATGCTGATGTATTGCCCGCCATGATTCATCTATCGAGTTCTTCGAGTTTTTCCAGTATTTCGAGCAGATGGGGTTTTCCCCCCGCCGGCGGCCGCCAGCGCACGTGCGTCACGGGCACGTTCTGGGTTTTCAACTCATCCGCGAATATCTCGAGCCCCAGATTCACGACCCGTAGCGGCTTCCGGCGCAGGTCTTTCATGGCTCATACATCCTCGAGCAGTTCCGGCTTCACCAGCGCCGCGGCGAAGCGCGCCGCTTGCGTGTTGGAGGGCAGGACCACGACGCCCGCATCCTCAAGAATCCGCACCTGCTCGTCCACATCCTGCGGGTCGTCCGCTGTGCCCACGACCGAGGCGACGAAGTGTGGACTCCTCCCCTTGCCTCTCGCCTCTTTTATCGCCCGCGCCAGAGGACCCGCGGGGTCCTGAGCACTCGCTCTGCCCAGCATCAGGTCGAACAAGACGACGCCCAAGTTCTCATCCATCGCCGCCTGCGAGAGCATCTCCGCGCGGGACTCGGGATCGATCATGGGATGTGGTTTCCCCACCGTATAGCGGTCATCGCCCAGGTCGAGAATCCGGTGGCGGCCCGCCGCCTCGTTCCAGGACACTTCACCGAGTAATCCCTCCAGAATGAGGCGGCTCTCATGGGCGAGCGTGCCGCCGGAGAAAAGCCCGAGAATCCCCTCACCCGCTGTTTCCTCCTCCATCCTTAGGGAAGCGACTCTCTCCTTCAGCCCCGCCTGGGCGAAGAAATTTTCAGGCTCGTAGCTTTCCCCTTTCAAAACCGTCGCCACGGCGTGGCCCGCATCTTCCAGAGTCTCCGCCCAATCCGGGTTTTCCGCGCCGAGAAAACACACGACGTGCGGCTTGTCGAAGTTTTCGAGCGCCTCTTCGATTCCAGGCAGCACCTCCGCGTCCGGCGGCTTGGATATGAGAAGCACGATTTCCGTTTCCGGATCACTCGACAGGAAATCGAGCGCGTGCAGCGTCATCAGCCCGCCCACTTCTGCGGACAAATCGCGCCCGCCCACGCCGATACCATGCGAAATTCCCTCGCCCAGGGCGTCGAGTTGAGAGACCACCGCTTGAAGGCCGGTGCCCGAGGCGGCGATGCAGCCCACCCTCCCCGGCTTCACGGCGTTGGTGAAACCGAGACCCGCGCCCGCGATGTACGCCGTTCCGCAGTCGGGACCCATCAGGAGCAAATCGCGCTCTATGGCCTCCCGCTTGAGCGCCACCTCATCATCCACCGCCACGTTGTCACTGAACAAAAACACGTGAAGCCCGCTCCGCAGGGCGTCCATGGCCTCTTTTGCGGCGTAGGCGCCGGGTACGGAGATCATCGCGAGGTTGGATTCGGGCGCCCCAGCGAGCGCTCCCGCGAGGCCCGATGGCAAAAAATCGCTCGCGCCGACGCCAGCGACTCGCGTTTGCGTGAGAAAGGCCTTCGCCTCCTCAATCGCCTCATACGCGAGTTCTTGCGTGTCCGCCTCCACGGCCAGCACCAGATCGTTCGACCCGGCGTAGGCCTCGCCATCTTCCGCCAGCCCGGCCTGAAGCATGATTTCATGATTCGCGGGCGTGCCCATGAGCGCCGCCACTTCCGAGACGCCCTTCTTCTCGCCGATCTCGCGCGCCAGGCGCATGAGTTTCACGGAATCCTGATAAAACGAAGGCAGTACGGCCCTGGCGAGCGGCAATTTACTTTTCTTCTCGGGAAGCGTCGAAAAGCGGGGGAAAAGGCTCTTGCGTTTTCTCGATCGAGGCGGACGAGAGCGTCTGCATCATCTCCGCCACCTCATCGGCATACCCGGCAACCCGCTCCTCATCCTCAAGGCCGAAGACATCCCGCCCCGTCTTCACGAGTTGCGCGGCGATCTCCGTTTTTTTGCTCATCCGTTCATCTCCCCATCCTGGCGCGCCGCGAGGCTCTTGCGCTCGGGGTGCTGGCCCCGCCAGCGCTCGAAGAGGTTCTGTTCCAGCCCCAGGCAGGTGAGCGTCTTGCCCACCACGTGATCGATCAGATCTTCCATCGTCTGTGGCTTGAAATAGAACCCCGGCGACGCAGGCAATATGAAAACCCCCATCAGGGCGAGTTTGTGCATGTTTTCCAGGTGAATCGCCGAGAGCGGCATCTCGCGCGGCAGGAGAACGAGTTTTTTCTGCTCCTTGAGCATCACGTCCGCCGCGCGGCAGATGAGGTTATCGCCCGTGCCGGTAGCTATCAGACCGAGCGTCTTGAGCGAGCAAGGCGCGATTACCATCGCGTCGAATCCCGCGCTCCCGCTCGCGGGCCGCGCGCCGATGTCGCTCTCGGGATGAACCACGCTCGCCCACGATGAGAGCTTTGCGAGGTCCACGTCCGTCTCGTAGGTCAGGACGCGGATGCCCGCCTTGGAGACGACGAGGTGGGTCTCCACTTCGGGATACGCGTCGTGCAACACCTCCATCAAGCGTACGCCGTATATCGAGCCGGAAGCGCCAGTTACGCCCACCACCAGTTTCATCGGATAGCTCCAGTTATAAGCGAACCTACAAGCGCGTCTTCACGATCTTCTCGTAATCACGATACAACAACGTGAAATCTTTTTCGATCATCCCGCGCTTGACGGCTTTTTCCAGAAACCCGAGCGTGGCTTCGCCGTGCTCGGTATGCGCCCGGTGCTTCTTCCCCATGTTCACGGCCATGCCGACGTCCTTGATCATGTTGTAGACGCGTGATTTACCGTCCCATTTTTCCGACAATATATGATTCGGGAAGCGGAACTGGCTCGCGTAGCTACGCGCGTTCGAGACGTTGAACACCTCGATCATGTCCTCGACCTTGAGCCCCACCCGCTCGGCGAGCTTCCCCCCCTCGCAAGTCGCCATGAAGATGGAGTGGCAGACCATGTTGTGGATCAGCTTCATGGCGTGGCCCGCGCCGCTTTCGCCCAGATAGAAGAGGTTGTCCGCGATGGGGGTCAAGAAGCGCTTCGTGCGGCGGTATGCCCGCTCGTCCCCGCCTATCATGAGCGTCAGCGTGCCCGCGGCCGCGCCCGTCGCCCCGCCGCTCATGCCGGCGTCGAGAAAGGCCACTCCCTTCGCCTTCGCACGGCGGGCGATCTTTCGGCTCACGGCGGGGTCCGAACTCGTGAAATCATAGAGCACCAGGTTCTTGCGCGCGTTCGCCAGAACGCCCCCCCTTCCCTTGAGCGCTTCTTCGATTTCCGGCGATCCGGGGACCACGAAGATGATGATGCCCGCCTGGCCCGCCATCTCGCCCGGTTCGAGAACCTCCACGCCCCGCTTTCTCTCCCAGGGTTCTCTCGCCTCGGGCATCACGTCCCAGACCATCAAGGGGATTTTCGCCTTGTGCAGATTGCCTGCGACGCCGCGCCCCATGTTCCCCAAACCGACCACCCCAACTTTCACCTGCGCCATATCCTGGTTCCTCTCCTCTACCCGCGTCTATTCCCGGGCCGCTGCGGGCGTATATGTCTTGAGCGAATCCTTATCGAACGCAATCCCGCCGTCTGCTCCGAGCGTGAGGCGCGTGACGAAACTGCAGTCCGCTTCGTCCGTCTCGGGATAATCCAGCCGGAAATGCGCCCCCCGGCTCTCTTTTCTGTTCAGCGCGGCGGTGGCGAGGAGCTTTCCCAGAAGCGCGAGGTTCCGGACCGAGAGCGCGCTTTCGAGTTCCTGGCCTTTCGTTTTCTCCGACGTGCGCGCGCCGTCATCGAGGCGCATGTGGCGGATGTCCTCATTCTCGATGCGCGCATATTCATCCAGCGCGTCCCGGCAGCCCCCGGCGTCCCGGATGGGGCCGAGTTTCTCGTGCGCGAGCATCCTGCAGCGCATCCGCACGTCCTTCTGCAAAGGTCCCTCTTCGCGCTCGATGAGCGCTTCCAGCCAGGCGCGCTCCGCCTCGGGAATGCCGCCGAAAACCGCAGGCGCGTCCTGTCCACTCGCTTTTACCTGCGCCGAGACCGCCTTCCCGGCCCGCCTCCCGTAGACCAATGAGGCTGAAAGTGCGGAGCCGCCGATGCGGTTGCCGCCGTGGATGCCGCCCCCCGTCTCGCCCGCGGCCCAAAGGCCCGGCACGAGCGTTTTTCCATTGACGTCGATCTCAAGCCCACCGAGCCAGGTGTGGCTCCCCGGAGCCACCTCCAGCGGCGTCTTCGTGATGTCGATGCCGCGCGAGAGGCACGTCTTGTACACGTGGGGAATCTGTCTCTGGATGGTCTCCATGGGGACCCGGGTGGCGTCCATGTAGATGCCGCCCGTGAGGCCCGCTCTTCCTGCGTGAATCTCCTTCGCCATGGCGAGGATGACCTCGCTGCGCGTGCTCTTCTCCGCCGTGTCGGGGAAATAGCGCTTCAGGAACGCCTCGCCCTCCTGGTTCAGGAATATGGCGCCCGCGTTGATGAAGCCGGTGGGATGGGGCGCGAAGCCGAAAAGCTCCTCGGGCGCGCAGCACATGGCCTGAAAGTCGATCATCTCGACCCCGAGCAGAGAGGCGCCCGCCCGGAAACCCAGCACGTAGCCGTCGCCCGTCACCTGCGGCGGGTTGTCGTTCACGTAGAAAAGGCCGCTCCCGCCGCCCGTGGCGAGAATCACCTCGCGCGCGGCGTAGACCATGAGGCAGCCGCGCGAGTAATCCACCCCCCATGCGCCGATGACGCGACCATCTTCGGTGATGAGGTCCACGATGGCCACATGGGGATGCTGGCCGATGCGCGCGTCGCCCCGGAGACGCTTCGAGAGCACCTTGGTGACCATGTTGCCGGTGGTGTCGTGATGGTGCAGGGCGCGGGGATAGGTGTGGCTCGGGAACATCTTGAGGTCGAGGTCACCCTTATCGTCCGTGATGAACTCCGCACCCCACTCGCGCAGGTCATGCACCACGTCGATGATGTCGTACACCCAGGTTCTCGCCAGTTCGGGGTCGATGAGTTCACCGCCGTACTTGAGGATTTCCTGCAGATGAAGCTCGGGGCTGTCGCCCGGCGCCATCGCCGCCGCGAATCCGCCACGCGCCACTGTCGTCGTACCGCTGGTTGCCCTGCCCTTGGTGGCCTGGATGACGCTCACGCCCGCCTGCGCGCACTCGAAGGCGGCCATCGTGCCCGCCGCGCCCCCGCCCACGATCAACACGTCGGTCTCGTGGCGTTCTTCCGCGATGTTCCCCGCCATCTGAATCGTCCTTCCAGGTCGATGATTTGAAGAGAAAAAAGATTGACGCGCGCATCTTAAAACATTTGGGGGCAAAACACCCCCCGCTTTGGAGTTGTTGAAAAAGTCCCGGCATGTGATTTCGGGGTGCGCGCACCCTTTTGAAGTTCACTCCACTCAAGGAGTTGTTGAAAAAGACTCCTTTGGGAAGGGTAAAGGGGACGTCCCTCTCGACTGGAAAACCGCCCCCCCGAGGGCGCGTGGGGGGGGGGGGGTTGGGCTGGGC
>VXPH01000001.1 GCA_009839615.1 Nitrospinota bacterium | reverse complement strand
GACTCGGCCTCTTCGACTCCCCCTCAAGGGGGGAGTGAATTCCGAGCTAGAAGGGATTTTCAACAGCCCCCCTCCAAAAGGGGAGGAAGAAAAACCCGGGCGTGAGGGAGCAGTTTTGGAGAGGGAATGATGAATTGACCGACAAGGAGTAATCGTCAACGCAAGTATGTGATTCCCTGTATTTACCTTCTTATTTAGAGCGAGTGGCCTGATACATGCCGAAAAGAACGGACATATCGAAAATCCTCATCATAGGCTCCGGCCCCATCGTCATCGGCCAGGCGTGCGAGTTCGACTATTCGGGCGCGCAGGCGTGCAAGGCCCTGCGCGAGGAGGGCTACGAGGTCGTGCTGGTGAACTCGAACCCCGCCACCATCATGACCGACCCCGAGATGGCCGACGCCACCTACGTCGAACCCATCACGCCCAAGGTGGTGGAGGAGATCATCAAGAAAGAGCGCCCCGACGCCCTGCTGCCCACCATGGGCGGCCAGACGGGACTGAACACGGCGGTGGCCCTGGCCGAAAGCGGCGCGCTCGACGCGCTGGGCGTGGAGCTCATCGGTGCGAAGCTGCCCGCCATCCGCTGTGCGGAAGATCGGGACCTCTTCAAGCGGGCGATGCGCGAGATAGGCCTCGATCTCCCCCGGAGCGAGGTCGTTACCACCATGAGCGAGGGCTGGGCGGCGGCGCGCGGCATCGGCTTTCCGATCATCCTGCGGCCCGCCTTCACGCTGGGCGGCTCGGGCGGGGCCGTGGCGTTTCGTGAGGAGGAGTTCGAGGAGAAACTCGCCTGGGCCCTTTCCGAAAGCCCGGTGGATCAGGTGTTGTTGGAGGAAAGCGTCCTGGGCTGGAAGGAATTCGAGCTTGAAGTGATGCGCGATCTCAAGGACAACGTGTCCATCATCTGCTCCATCGAGAACTTCGACCCCATGGGCGTCCACACGGGCGATTCCATCACCGTCGCCCCCGCGCAGACGCTCTCGGACCGCGAATACCAGACCATGCGCGACGCGGCCATCGCCTGCATCCGGAAAGTCGGGGTCGAGTGCGGCGGCTCGAACATCCAGTTCGGCCTGAGTCCCACCGACGGCCGGATGGTCGTCATCGAGATGAACCCGAGGGTGTCGAGAAGCTCGGCGCTTGCGAGCAAGGCCACCGGGTTTCCCATCGCCAAGATCGCCGCCAAACTCGCCGTGGGCCTCACGCTCGATGAGATACCCAACGACATCACGCGGCAGACCCCCGCCTCGTTCGAGCCTTCCATCGATTACTGCGTCACCAAGATACCGCGCTTCACCTTCGAGAAATTCCCCGAGACGCCCCCCGTCCTCGACACCCAGATGCGCTCGGTGGGGGAGGTGATGTCCATCGGCAGGACGTTCCGGGAATCGCTCATGAAGGCCGTGCGATCACTCGAAATCGACCGCTACGGTCTGGCGGACCCCAATCCCGAAGAGCTCGAAATATTATCGGAAAAAGAACGCAAAGAATTGATTTTAGAAGGATTGAATGTCCCAGGCCCGGATCGCCTCTGGACGATCGCCCGCGCGTACCGGGATGGATGGACCGAAGATGCGATATACCGCGCCTCGGGCGTCGACCCGTGGTTTCTCGCGCATCTGGCCGAACTCGTGGAGTTGGAAGAAGAGGCCGCTGCGCCCGGTCTGCTCGATGATGAATTCAGCCTTCGCTATCTGAAGCAAAACGGCTTCAGCGACGCCGAAATCGCCGGAAGGCAGGGCGTGGAGGAAAAAGCGGTACGCGCGGCGAGGCACCGCCTGGGCGTGCGGCCCGTCTACAAGCAGGTGGACACCTGCGCGGCGGAATTCGAGGCGCATACGCCCTATCTCTATTCCACCTATGAGCAGGAAGACGAGGCGCCGCCGACCGCGCGCGAGAAGATCATCATCCTGGGCGGCGGCCCCAACCGCATCGGGCAGGGCATCGAGTTCGACTACTGCTGCGTCCACGCCGTGATGGCGCTTGCGGAGGCCGGTTTCGAGGCCATCATGGTGAACTGCAACCCCGAGACGGTGAGCACGGACTACGACACGAGCGACAGGCTCTACTTCGAACCCTTGACGTTAGAAGACGTGCTCGAGATCGTCCACCGCGAAGAGCCCGCGGGCGTCATCGTCCAGTTCGGCGGCCAGACGCCGCTCAAGCTCGCCCTGGCCCTCAAGGAGGCGGGCGCGCCGATTCTCGGAACCTCGCCCGAGAGCATCGACCTGACCGAAGACAGGGACCGCTTCAGCCACCTGCTCAAGGAACTCCACCTCACCCAGCCGCCCTCGGGCACGGCCACGAACACCGGGGACGCGCTCGCGATAGCGAACGCCATCGGCTATCCCGTGCTCATGCGGCCCAGCTACGTGCTCGGCGGGCGCGCCATGGCGCTCGTCCACGACGCGGACGAGCTCGCCGCCTATATGCGCGAAGCCGTCCGCGCCTCCGCCGAGCGGCCCGTGCTCATCGACAGGTTCCTGGAGGACGCCGTGGAGGTCGACGTGGACGCGGTATCGGACGGGGAGAACGTGATCGTCGCGGGCGTAATGGAGCACATCGAGGAGGCGGGTATCCACAGCGGCGATTCGGCGTGTTCGATCCCCCCCTACACGCTCGGCCCCGACATCGTGGAGGAGCTCAAGCGCCAGACGCGGATTCTGGCGAAATCCCTAGGCGTCGTGGGCTTGAACAACGTGCAGTTCGCGGTCCACAAGCGCCAGGTCTTCATCCTGGAGGTGAACCCGCGCGCGAGCCGCACGGTACCCTACGTGAGCAAGGTGGTCGGCGTGCCCTTCGCCAAGGTCGCCGCCAGGGCCATGGCGGGCGAGACGCTGAGTTCTCAGGGTCTCGAACACGACGTGGAGCCGCGCCATTTCGGCGTCAAGGAGGCGGTGTTCCCCTTCAAGAAGTTCCCCGGCGTGGACGTGATCCTGGGACCCGAGATGAAATCCACCGGCGAGGTGATGGGTCTGGGGGCGGATTTCCCCACCGCGTTCCTGAAAGCCCAGGAGGGGGCGGGCTCCGTCCTGCCGCTTACGGGGCGCGCGTTCATCTCCGTGCGCGACGAGGACAAGGCGGCCATCATCCCCCTGGCGCAACTGCTCGTCGAACTCGGGTTCTCCCTGGTGGCGACGGCGGGCACGAGAACGGCGCTCATGGCCAACGGCATCGAGGCGGATTTCGTCCACAAGGTGACCGACGGCGAGCCGGGCCACGTCGTGGACCAGATGGAGGCCGGGGAGGTGCAGTTCGTGCTCAACACCACGGCGGGCAAACAGTCGATCAAGGACAGCTATTCCATCCGCAGGACGGCGCTTTTGCGCAACATCTTCTATTGCACCACGCTCGCCGCCGGCCAGGCGGCCATCCGCGCCATACGGATCCTGCGCGAAAACGAGTATTCGGTGCGCTCCCTGCAGGATTACCACGCCAATTTGCGGGACCTCGCTCGCGCTTAGAGATTCCCATCCGGGAGTTCCGGGTGTAGAGTAGCGTTTTCCGATTTTTGTCGTTTGTCGTGAGGCCCCGGCTCATGTTGCGATTCATTTTTTATCTGGTTTTATCGTGGCTGATATTTTATCTTATACGCAGTCTGTTTACCGGTTCGGGAAGCGCGGCGCGGAAGAATCGGGAAGCCGAGGGCGCCCTGGACGATGAAATGCTGAACTGCCCCGAGTGTGCGACGTTCTTTCCCTCGCGCATTGCGATTACGAAGCGCGCGGGCGGCGGCAGGCATTCGTTCTGCAGCGTGGCGTGCGCGGAGAAATTCGCCGAAAGGGGCGGCCCGCCCGGGGCGGACGATGGATGAAAATATGTCGAATTGGTTCGTTCGCGCCGGGGCGGATCGGCGAGGATGGGCGCCGCGTGAGGACCCGGGCGCCCGATGAACCCGAGTGGACCCTGCAAAGACGGGAGAAACAGGATGGCGAGTGGAGCAACCGACCCCAACGCGCGGGGTGAAGACGGAACCACGGCCCTGCACCGTGCGATGATGGGCGATGACGCCTTGGAAGTCGCAGGCGGCCTGCTCGAGGCCGGGGCCGAGGTGGGCGCGCGGGACAAGAAGGGATGGACGCCCCTGCACTGGGCGGCGTGCTACGCCGAGAACCCGGCGGTGTTGACCGTCTTGACGCAGGCCGGGGCCGACGCGAACGCGCCGGACGAGAGAGGGGCGACGCCCCTGCACGCGGCGGTGGCGTTCAACGCGGCTCCCGAGATGGTGGCGGCTCTGCTGGTCGTGGGGGCCGACCCGAACGCGGAGGGCATATTCGGGTGGACGGCCCTGCACGCGGCGGCGGCGTTCGGCGATACCTCGGACATCGTGGAGGTCCTCGTGCGTGGGGGCGCCCGGGTGAACACGCCGGACAGAAAGGGCCTGGCGCCCCTGCACTGGGCGGGGATGCGCAGTTCGGCCCCCGCCATCGTGAAGGCCCTGCTCGCGGCGGGCGCCAACCCCGACGTGCGGGACAATCGCGTGCGGACGCCGCTCCACTACGCGGTGGCGAAAGACGGCGTCATCCTCGCGGTGGTCGAAGCCCTGCTCGACGCCGGCGCCGACCCCGCCGCAAAAGATTCCGAAGGCAAAGCCCCCCTGGAAAGCGTCAAGCCCGATTCCGCGTTCAGAGGGACGGATGCGTATCGGAGGTTGGGGGGGTGAATTCCGACTGATGAAGGAGGAATTCCTGCGATTGGTGAATGAGGCTTTGCGGTAACAACCCATGTAGCAGGTGTGATGGTTTCGTAGCCGGACAGGCGCAGGAGCCTGTCCGGGGTTCGCGAACCGCCCCTACAGGGACCTCAAAATCGAAACGAACCGTAGGGGCGGACCCGTGTGTCCGCCCGATTTTTTTCATCCCGCAACGGGTTTACCCGTATCCAGAACAGATGCGATTCCCATCCGCCTGGATTCCGGCATGCGCCGGAATGACGAGTAAAACCACGCCCTATGAGGGTTGGAATCACTCCCCCCTTGAGGGGGTTGTCGAAAAACCCCTCTCAAACGCGATGAATTCCGATCTGTAGGGACAACCCCCTGTGGTTGTCCCTTATAAAACGGGGATTTCGGACAGGCACGGGGGCCTGTCCCTACAGTTCCATACCTACTCAATCGAAAGTGATCGCAATCAGCTGTCATTCCGGCGCATGCCAGAATCCAGGGAATTTGTTTTTTGCCTTTTGCTTTTTCCTTCTGCCCTATTCAATTGATAAGGAAATGAGAAACCCATAAGTGATCTTTCTCCCCGGTTCTGGATTCCGGCATGCGCCGGAATGACGAGCATAACCACGACCTATGAGGGGTTGGAATCACTCCCCCCTTGAGGGGGTTGTTGAAAAAGCCTGCGATGCCGGTATGACGGTGACGGGATACCGCCTTGCCGGAGGGTGTGTAGGTCGGACATATATGTCCAACATATTATGCGGCCCATTGTCGGCGGGTGCAAAAGGCAGGGTCGCATACTATGCGACCCCTACAACTTCACATCCGTCGAACCGAATCGCGAAATCAGGACTTTTCAACAACCCCTTCCTGGTCGCGTCAATCGCTCATTCTTTCATCGCGTCAAACGCTCCTTCCTCAGTCGTGGTTGACCCGCAAGGGGGCGTAATGACGTAAAGCGGGGCATGGATTCTGAAGCGCGCATTTGCCGGGGTGATGATGGAAAGCATATAAAGGTGGAGGCGGAACGGCGTTCTTTTTATCGCCTAAGGAGAATGGATGATGTGGCCGGACCGGAGAATACTGGACCTGCTGGGGGTGGAGCACCCCATCGTACTGGCTCCCATGGCCAGCGCCACCAACGCGGAACTCGCAGCGGCGGTGAGTTCCGCGGGCGCTCTGGGGGGGTTCGGGGCCGCCGGAATAAAACCCGAACGGCTGGGCGAGGTGGTGCACGAGATCAGGCGGCGCACGGACCGCCCGTTCAACGTGAATCTCTTCTCGCCTCAAACCGAGGCGTTCGACGCAGGGCTCCGGCCCGGGCCGGGACTGATGCGGCGGCTGGAGGAATATCACGCCGAAATGGGGCTGGGCGGAATCCCGGAACCGAAAGAAATGTACGGCCCCGCAGGCGAGCAGCTCGAAGTCCTGATTGAGAGGCGGGTTCCGGTGATCAGTTTTCATTTCGGCGTCGAGCCGGGTTTGTTGGAGAAAGCCCGGGAATCGGGTGCGAAAGTGCTGTGCTCCGCGACGACCGTGGCGGAGGCCAGACAGCTCGAGGAGGCCGGCGTCGATGCGATCATCGCGCAGGGTTCCGAAGCGGGCGGCCACCGGGGAACTTTTCGCGGCGATTACCGGCAGGCCCTCATCGGGACGCTGGCGCTCGTGCCGCGAATCGTGGACGCCGTGGACCTTCCGGTCATCGCCGCAGGCGGCGTCATGGACGCCCGGGGCCTGGTGGCCTGCCTGGTGCTGGGGGCTTCGGCCGTGCAGATGGGCACGGCGTTCCTGGCTTGCCCGGAAGCCCCGGTTTCCGGGGCGTGGCGCGAGACGCTTCTTCGCGCGGAAGGGGATGACACCGTGGTGACGGAGGCCATGTCGGGCCGGGCGGCGCGCGGGATTCGCAACCGTTACATCCGCGAGGTGGAAGCGCTGGAAGAGCCGCTGCTGCCTTATTCCGCGCACTATTCCCTCTCAGGCGACCTGCGAAAGGCGGCCATCGAGCAGGGCAACACCGATTTCATGGCGATGTGGTCGGGGCAGGGAGTGGGGCTCATCCAGAGGCGGCCCGCCGCCGGGCTGGTGGCCGAACTGGCGGCGCAATCGCGTGAGCTGATGGAGCGGTTCGCCGGACGCTGATGTGACTTGCCGGAAATACGTTTTCCATTCCTGAACCCTGCCGTTTTTGACCCATTTTTTCGTTCCGGAATTCGCTGCCCTGGCCATCCCGCGCCTGCTGCGAGAACACGAAGTCCAGGTGAATACCCTGCGCGAGGCCGACGGGGCTGTTCGAGAACCGCCTGCAAAAGACGGATACGAGGCCGTTGACGAATGGCGGGCAGGCGCAGGGGCCTGCCCCTGCATGATCTTTGTCTGGTCGAGATATTTCCACATACTTCCGTCGGCATTGATGGCGTACGGAATGTTTCGATTCACGAAACAGGAATCAGGCGACTTGAGGTCACAATTTGTGACCTCAAGTACGGGAGGCAGACGGGTTCAATTTTAGTTTGTTGTGGGTTAAGTTATAAAAAACCTAATTGGGGTGTTTATAAAATACACAAAAGGGCCGC
>VXPH01000098.1 GCA_009839615.1 Nitrospinota bacterium | reverse complement strand
GCGAGTGGGGGTGCATCCATTCGATCATAATACCAGGGGTTTTTCAACAGCCCCGCATTGGTCGGGTTTTATCTTTCGCGCCCGGAGACGGAGCGCGAGGGACGCGCCGGGAATTTCGATAAAATACCGAAAAATACGATAAATATCGATAAATTGACGGGGTTTTTCGATAAAAAACGAAAGCGGGAAAACATCGCAAATCGTTGTAATAAAACGACTTGCTTTACATATCTGAGCAGGGGCGACTCAAATACGGCCGCAAATTTTTTTCACGCCCGCATTTGCCCGCATTTCAGGTGAATTGCGCGGCTCTCCCCGCATTCGCCCGCATCTGCCCGCAGGAAGGCCCGGCGGGCCTCCTCTTCGCCGCCGAAGCCGGGTGATTGGGCAGCACCCCCAGGGGGGTGTGATTCCATCATTCCCCCTCGCGTCCGGGCCCTCCTTCCCCGCGGTCGAGAGGCGTATGTCATTCCCGTTTATTTTCACGGGCTTCTCCTGTAGGCTTCGGCCATGTCGAAACTGGCCCTGAACCGCTTGATCCACGACATCCAGCCGCTCGAGAAGCGCGAGGCGTTCCTGCGCGACCCGCTCGGGTTCGCGCGCGGCTATGACTTGAGCGACGCGGAACTGGCGGCGGTCCGCGATTCCGACGTGCGCGCGCTCTGGAAGCTCGGCGCGAACCCCTACCTGCTGCGGGTGCTGCAGATGCGCGCGGGGATAACGGATGCGGATTACAGGGCGGCGCTGGCGGGCTTCTCCTATCCGCGGCCCGACGAGGGGGAGATATAAGGTGGCGGAGATCGTCGGCGCCTTCGCGGCGAGCCACACGCCTCTTTTCCTGCTGCGGCACGATGCGCCCGCTGAGGAGGTGCGGGAAGAGGTATTCTCCTCCTACCGCAGGATGGCGAGCGAGATCGTGGCGCGGGGCGCCGAGGCGATGGTCCTGCTGGGGAACGATCATCTGCACGCCTTCTCCATGGACAGATACCCCGCCCTCGCCATCGGCGCGGGACCCCGGTTCGGCCCGGTGGAGACGGAGCCCTTCTTGCCGAGTGATATTTACGAGGGCGCAGAGGGGCTGGCATCCCATCTGGCACGCGGGCTGCTTGCGAATGGCTTCGACCCCCTGCTGTGCCGGGAACTGGCGCTGGATCATTCCTTCGTCTCTCCCCTGGCGCTCATGGGCGATACGGGTCTCCCCGTCGTGCCGATTCTTCAAAACACGGTGGCTCCGCCCCTGCCGCCCGCCGCGCGAGCATACCAGCTCGGCGTCTCGCTCAGGCGGTTGCTGGAGGGCTATGAAGGACACGAGCGCGTGGCCGTCGTGGCGACGGGCGCGCCCTCGCACTGGATAGGGACCCCCGAGCTGGGCGCCATCGACGAAGTGTGGGACCGCGAGGTGATCGACATGCTGTGCCGCGCGGACGCGAAGGGTCTCTCCGCGTGGCCGCAAGAGAAGATCGATGAAGGAGGAAACGGGGGCAACGAGATCAGAACCTGGATATCCGCCGCGGCTCTCAGCGGAGACACCGAGGCGAATCTTTGGACCTACCGGATAGAGCCCCTGTGGTTTCTGGGGGTGACGGTCATCGAGTGGCCCATCGGGCCTGCTCTTTGAGTGACAGCGAAGGAGGATGAGGGAATGCCGAAAGCCGTTTTGTTCGACGAGTTGGGCGGTGCGGACGTGCTCCGCGTGGCGGAGGTTCCGGAACTCGAGCCTGCGGAGGGCGAGGTGCGCATTGCCGTGGAGGCGATAGGACTCAACCGGGCGGAGATTCTCTTCCGCCATGGCCGCTACCACGACAAGCCCGTGTTTCCCTCCCGAATCGGCTACGAGGCATGCGGGGCGATAGACGCCGTGGGGCCGGGCGTGGAGGACCTGGCAGTCGGGGATCGCGTGAGCACGATTCCTTGCTTCTCGATGGTGGAGCACGGCGTGTGCGGCGAGCAGGCGGTCGTGCCGGCGTTCGCCGCCGCCCGTTACCCCGACAGACTGACGCCCGCCGAGGGCGCGGCCATCTGGATGCAGTATTTCACCGCATACGGCGCGCTCATTGAATTCGGGAAGGTGGGGGAAGGCGACACCGTCCTGCTCACGGCGGCGAGCAGCAGCGTCGGCGTCGCGGCGATACAGATTGCGAAATCCGTCGGCGCACGGGTAATAGCCACGACGCGCGGAGCGGGCAAGAAGGATTTTCTCCTGAACATCGGCGCGCACCGTGTCATCGTGACGGATGAGGAGGATCTGGCGGAGGCGGTGATGGCCATCACGGGGGGCGCGGGCGCCGACGTCGTCTTCGACCCCGTCGTCGGGTCCACGCTGCCGAAGCTCGCAGACGCGACCGCCTACCAGGGCTCGATTTTCCTCTACGGCCGCCTCTCACCCGAGGATGCGGTGATACCTCTCTTCCCGGCCCTCCGGAAAGGACTGACCTTCCGGTGCTATACGATCATGGAGATCACGAAGTTCCCGGAAAAAAGGGAGCGGGGTAAGAAATTCATCTATGAGGGCCTGGAATCGGGCGCGCTCAAGCCCATCATCGCCAGGACCTTCCCGCTCGACGACGCGATGGGCGCGTATGAGTACATGGAATCGAACGCCCAGATGGGCAAGATCATCGTCGAAGTCTAATCCTCGCCCGGATCAACCGAACGGGCGGGCGTGGGAGTAGCCCATCTCCTCGCTCGTGATGAACTCGAGCAGGGCGGGCGTCCCCTCTTCGGTCACACGCCTCGCTTCCAGGAAGGCCGGGCCGACCTCGCCCGGCTCCTCCACGCGTTTGGCCCAGCCGCCCAGCGCTCTGGCGATATCGGCGTATTCGCCGCCCACGTCGCGCGTGCCGTATTTTTCATGGGAGAGCGCCATGTGCTTGGTCTCCACCGCCATGGTGGAGTTTTTGAGCACCACCGTACAGATGGGCAGATTCTCGCGCACGGCGGTCTCGAAATCGAGCCCCGTCATGCCGAACGCCGCATCGCCCATGAAGTTCACACAGAACTTATCGGGCGCGGCCAGCTTGGCCCCCATGGCGAGGCCGAGCCCTGTGCCGAGCTGGTGGGATTTCCCCCAGCCGAGATATGACCTCGGCGTGTCGCACAGATACATGGGCAGCATCTCGTATCGCGGATTCCCCGAATCATGTGTGGCGATGGCCTCTGCAGGCGGCACGTTCTGCATCAACTCCCCGATCACGCGATAGGGGTTGATGGGTACCTCATCAGAGGTGAGCTTGGGCGCCCATTCATCCAGCCAGGCCTTTCGCGTCTGAGCTACATGCGTCTGTACTCCCTCGCGCCCGCTTCTCCCTGCGCTCTTCACCCGCTCGGCGCAGCAGTCGATGAACTGGCGCAGCACGAGCTTCGCGTCCCCCAGCACGGGATGATCGGCGGTGTAATTCTTGTTGATGTCGACCGTGTCGTTCGTCGCGTGGACGATGGTTTTTCCACCGGGCACGCGTGTGGCGAGGCCGTGGTCGGTGAGGCTCGTGCCGACGGCGAACACGAGGTCTGCGTCTTTCAGGAAATGATAGGCGGGGCCGCTCATGACGCTCGAGCCGACGCCGAGAGCCAAGGGATGGTTTGCCTCCGAGATGGCACTCTTGCCCTCCATGGTGGTCATCACGGGAATCTGGAGGAGCTCCGCAAGTTCTTTAAGCTCATCGGTCGCCTCGGCGTAGAGCACGCCTGCGCCCCCGAGGATCACTGGGCGCTCGGCACCTAACAGAGCCTCGGCGGCGCTCTCCACGTCCTGCGGATCCGCCTGAGCGCGCGTTCGCTTCACGGGCGTGTAGCCGCCGAGCATATCGTCTGAGACTTCCATTCCCGCGACGTCTTCGGGCAACTCCACGAGCACGGGGCCGGGGCGTCCGTTCCTGAGCGCGTGAAAGGCGCGGCGCATGGCGTCAAGGGTGCGTTCGGGCACGTTGATCTGCTCGGCCGATTTCGTCACCGAGGCGTAGGAGTCGACCGAACTGAACATGGGGAACACGCGGTCGCGACCCCTGGCGTGGCCGAGGGGGAGCAGGAGCATGGGCGTGGAATCCGAATACGCGGTGGAGATGCCCGGAAAGGCGTTTTCCGCCCCCGGTCCGTACTGCATGGTGAACACCGAGGGCGCGGCGCCGTTGGTGACGCGGGCGAAGCCGTCCGCGATGCCCACCCCGACGCGCTCCTGGCGGCAGACGATGGGCCGAATGCCGAGCGCGGCGGCCGCTTCGATCTGGAGGGTTGTCGGGTAGCATTTCAAGTGTCTCACCCCTTCGCGCTTCAGGATTCCGGCGATGACGTCGACGACGCGCATGTGGCTTCTCCTATCGGTTCGGTGGATGTGCTTTCAGCGATGGGGTGAGTTTCTCACAAGTTCAGACGTAAGGAAATTTCCGCGCACACGAGCGCGCTCCGGCGGTTTTCGCTACAATGGCCGACTTCGACCCAAGCTGATTTCGCGGAGCGATGGAGTCGCTCCCGTATCTTTTCAATAAAAGGAAGCCCGGCCATGGCGAATCGAGAAGCAACCACGTATGAAGTGAAAAACCACGTCGCGTACCTCACCCTGAACCGGCCCGAGAAGAAAAACGCCATCAACTACGCCATGCGCAAGGAGGTGCAGGACGCCTACGTCGACATCAAGCACAACCCGGACGTCTGGGTGGCCATCATCACGGCGGCGGGGGACGTTTTCTGCTCGGGCAAGGACATCGTGGAGAAGATGCCCGAGAGCGACGCCCAGGTGATGTCGAACGATGAGCTTTATCTCTACCTGCGCTATCTCTACAAGCCGGTCATCTGCGCCATTAACGGGCCCTGCCTCGCCCAGGGGGCGGGCTTCGCACTGAACTCCGACATCCTCATTTTCTCGGAGCGCGGCTCCATGGGCTGGCCGCAGGTGCTACGGGGGATATCTTCGGTGAGCGGCCCCGCCATGTGCGCGCACGCGATTCCCTGGACGCAGGCGATGAGCTACCTGATGCGCGGCAAGTTCATTCCCGCCGAGGAGTGCCTTCGCCTGGGCATTGCCACCGAGGTGGTGCCGCACGAGGAGCTTATCGAAACGGCTGTGCGCTACGCGCACGAAATCCTGGAAGCGGCGCCCATGGCGGTTTGCGCCATCAAGGAGGCGGCGCGCCGGGGCGAGGATCTGGGCTATCGCGACAGGGTCTACATGTCGCGCGACGTGGCGGACCGCATCCTGCACACCGAGGATTCGAAAGAGGGAATCCTCGCCTTCAGGGAGAAGAGAAAGCCCGAGTGGCGGGGCAGATAAGGAGTCTCTGGTCGTTATTATTTTTTACTACCAAAAGATAGGGATGGATCGTGAGCAAACAAGTGGTCTGGGTGGGAACCCCCTTTATCCTGAATTTCGACGACCCCATGGAGATGTTCCAGCCCCTGGTGGAGGAGGGGCTGGAGGTGCGCCTCGACGAGTGCCGGGGCCACATGCCCGAAGAAGACGTTATCGCAGCTCTGCCGGGTGTCACCGCCGTCATCGGGGGGGCGGAGCCGTATACGGCCAAGGTGATGGATGGTGCGCCCGGAGTGAAAATCATCGTGCGCGCGGGCGTGGGCGTGAACAACGTCGACATTCCGGCGGCGACCGAGCGGGGCATACTCGTCGCGAACTCGGCGGGGCAGAACTCCCAGTCCGTGGCGGAGCACCTCTTCGGCATGCTGCTCTGCGCGGTCCGGCGCATCGGCTGGCTGGACGCGAATATCCGCAAGGGACTGTGGCGCGAGATTCAGCCGCCCATGCGCCCCTTGAACGGGATGACGATGGGGATACTGGGATTCGGAAACATCGGCAAGCAGGTGGCGAAACGGGCCGTCGCCTTCGACATGAACGTGATTGCCCACGACGTCGTGCGCGATGAGGAAACAGCCGCCGCGCTAGGCGTGCGGTTCGTGAGCCTGGAGGAGTTGGCGAGGGAATCGGACTACCTGACCTGCCACGTGCCCCTGACGCCCGAGACGACGCACATCATAGGTCGCGAAATCTTGAGCCTCATGAAACCCGACGCCTACGTCTTCAACACCTCGCGCGGGCCCGTCTTCGACCTAGACGCGGTGGCCGAAGCCCTGCAGAACGGCGTCATTCGTGGCGCAGGCATCGACGTGTTCCCGGAGGAGCCGCCCGATTATGCTCATCCCATATTCACGCTAGAGAACGCCGTGCTCGCCCCCCACCTCGGCGGCCGGGGCGAGGATGCGATTCGCAATACGCTCCGCCACACGACCGAGTGCGTTCTGGCCTACTTCCGAGGCGAGCGACCGTCCACGCTCGTGAACCCGGAAGTCTATGAGGTCCTGGCAAGGGGGAGATGAAGCCCCTACAAAGTGCCGTTGATGGCGTAGTTTAGGATCCGCACCACTTGCTCCGGCTCTTCGGCCACGGCCATGGCGGCGGCGTCCACTTCTTTGAGCGCGTGGGTGTGGCCTGGGTCGTGCAGGGTGATGAGGGCCTTTCCCAATGCCGCCGCGTAGCCCGCGTCGAACGCGGCATTCCACTGCCTGTATTTCTCCCCGAAGCGAACGACCACCACGTCCGCTTTCTCGATGAGCGTGCGCGTTCTGATGGCGTTCACGCCCGCGCCCTTGCGATCTTTCCAGAACGGTTTTTCCTCATCGCCCAGAATCGACACGCCGCAATCGTCGCTCGCGTCATGATCCGTGACGGGGGCGAGAAAGGTGACCGGTAGGCCCGCTTCTTCCGCGCCCTGGGTGATGCGTTCACGCCAGTCGGTGTGTACTTCTCCCGAGAGATAGACCGTCCAGTTCGTCTGCGACATGAAACGCGCTCCTTATGCTTTGAAGACAAATGGTGTGAAAGGTGGAAGTTTCGCATGTGACGCGACGTGAAAAACCCCGGCCCTCTCGGACCGGGGTTTCCCATCGTTCGGTGACCTGGTGGGGATTCGCCTGGGCGAAGATAAACCCGTGGGAATCTCCCGAGGGCTCTCTCCCCTAGGCGCCGGTCACCTCGTCCCTACAGTGTATTTTCATATTAGGATCACCTCCTTTCTGACGTGCTTCAAATCATCAGGAAAGTGCGGGCAAATGTCAAGGCGCGATGGGGATGGCGGACTGACAGCCCGGTTCAGTCCGTGATATACAAATCCACGCAGGGCCGGTTTGTGGTCTTGTGAGACGGCTCACCCCGAGGAGAGGTGTCCGAGAGGCCTAAGGAGTACGACTGGAAATCGTATAGGTGCCCACAAGGTGCCTCGAGGGTTCGAATCCCTCCCTCTCCGCCAT
>VXPH01000148.1 GCA_009839615.1 Nitrospinota bacterium | reverse complement strand
GTGCTCCTCGCGGAGGCCTACGAGAAAGAACAGACCATCAAGGGTGAGGGAGACGCCAAGAGCATCGACATCAACGCCAAGGCTTTCGGGCAGGATGAAGAATTCTACGCCTTCCTGAAGAGCCTGGAAGTGTATGAGGGCTCGCTCAAGGACAAGACGACCCTGGTGTTGCCCGCAAGCAGTGATTTCCTCCGCTTCCTGCAAGGTTCCGTGAACAAAGACGTGAAAAAATCCGAGTAATTACGCTTCCGAACAAGAAAGCCCCCTCCCGGTGAGGGGGCTTTTTGTCGTGAGCGGCGTATAAAAGCGTCTGGTGCAGGGTCTCTCGTATCTCATTTCCATATTTATGGGGCCCCGTGGGGGCCCCTGGGTAGGATAGGGGCATCCTCTGGAAGGAAAGGGCAGGCGATGCCCGGAGGGAGATCACTCTTCCGCCAATCATCACGCTAAACGTCGACGACTTGCCTGCAATAATTACTTTTCCAGCGAAGATGAAGGGCGGAAGCGCCTACCTGAACTCGTACCGAAGTGACTTTTTTCTGCTACCCTTTCTTTTAATGTAAGTCGATTTTTACTGGTTGTCAAGAAATTTGATACAAAATGTAGTATATTTTTTTATTACTGCACAATATATTGGGTCAAAAGGCGATTTTACCCACAGGTTATCCAGATGGGGATAACCGAATTAGCGCAAATAAAGCAATCAGTTACGAGGATTCTATATATAGTGTAGCGGTGAGTTGTGGATACAATATCTTGCGCTGAAAAAAAGGCGATTATCCGGTTATTCTTGGGTTGTGTCTGCTCGTTCAAGGCGTCAATTCGGCATCCGAACACATCCGAAAGCGCGTGAAGCGACAGGGTTGCGAACACCTTGTCGCAACGGGCTAGGGGGTATCCCCCGCTATCCTTCTCTCAGATAATCATCGGTCCCGTCGACCCAGTCTTCACGGATGGGGCTGAAGATGTCGTAGTCTATCGCCGTCTCATCGCCCACGACTTCCACGGAGTGGGGCACGTGCGGGGGAATGAGGAGCGTTTCCCCGGGGCCGAGTTCCACGGTCTCGTCGTCGATGAAGAACCGGAGCCTTCCCTGGAGGACGTGGGATATCTGCTCGTGCTCGTGGCTGTGCATGGGCACCACGCAGCCGGGCTTGAGCTTGAGCCAGCAAAGCATCTCCTTTTCGCCCACCACCATCTTTCGCGATAAGGTATCGTTCAAGACCTCCTCGGGCATCTCATCCCAACTGTATTTTTGGGCGCGCATGGTTCATCTCCTTGGGGTCGAGTGTGATTCGCTTTTGGAAGACGGCGAAGCCCGCCGGTGCGTTATTGCTCGTATTCGGGGAGTGTCCTGTTGAAGCCCTCCCGCATCACCCGGCCCTTTTTCAGCACGTAATAACCCTCGCCGTAGCGGATGACGCTGGTGAGAGGGGGAATCCGGCAATCTTTCGAGATGATCAGGTTTTCCTGGGATTCATCGCGCGGGAGATAGCGCTCCGCGTCCTCTTCGGACAGGTGAATCTCGTCGTTGCAGGCGCCGGCCGCCGCTTCGAACTCGCCCTGCAGCTTGATGGTCTTGCATTCACAAGAAATTGCGTCGCTCATCGAGGGTCTCCTGTGCTCATTGAGAGCCTTCTGAAAAAGTAGGCCTATGCTAGAAAGCGAGTCTTTCGGTGTCAAGACCGCTGGGGTGAAAATCGCAAAGACCATCGGTGCGATGGTCCGGGGGAGGTCCGATTGGGTTTGAAATGTCTCCCCCGCAAGGGTATAACGGGTCGGGTTTCGGGACTCGTCGTCTCGGGCTTTTTGCTTCATTCATTTCAGGAGGGCGCATTCATGCCACGTATGACAGACAAGATGATCGACTCGGGCGATCCCTTCCCGGGCCTCGAGGTGGACCAGGTGGGGGGCGGAAAAATCTCCCTTCCCGGCGACCTCGCGGGCGATTGGGGAGTGGTTCTCCTCTACCGCGGGCACTGGTGACCGTACTGCAAGCAGCAGCTGACGGCCTTCGACAGAGCGGCGAAGCTCAAAGAAGAAGGCGTCAGGGTTGTTGCAGCCTCCGTGGACACGGAGGAGAACGCGAAGGGGACGATTGAAGAGTGCGGAATCAACTTCCCCGTGGGCTATGGCCTGGACAACAAGCATATTTCCGAACTTACCGGCTGTTTCTATGAGGAAAAACGCCAGATTATCCACAGCACGGGCTATGTCCTGAAGCCCGATGGAGCGGTCGCCGTCGCCGTCTACAGCACGGGACCCATCGGCCGCCTCGTGTGGCAGGACGTGGTGGGTCTCGTTCAGTTCCAAAAGAAGATGATGGCTTCCCAGAACTAGCGCGCATCTTTTTGAACACCCCCTCGGCTTAATGCTTCGAGGGGGTGTTTTTTTGAGCGCAATTCGCCTCACTGGTGTTCATGGCCGCGCAGGCGATGTAACATCGGGGGCGCAATGAGACGGGCACATTCATATTCTTGAACGATATTGGAGTGCATTATGCCGAAAGTGAACCAGTTCTTGTTGGATACCGGGGATGATTTCCCCGAATTGCGCATCCCCAAGGTGGGCGGCGGAGAAATCTCACTGCCCGATGACCTGCTGGGTTCGTGGGGCGTCGTCCTGTTCTACCGCAGCCATTGGTGACCCTACTGCGTCGCCCAGATGGCGGCATTCTCCCGGGCGGGAGAAAGACTCGAAGCAGAGGGCATCAAGGTCGTCTCGGCGTCCACCGACCCCGAAGTGGAAGCGCTTCAGTCCATCGAAGCCGGCAAGGTGAATTTTCCGGTGGGCCACAGCCTCGATCCCGCGCGGGTCTCCGAGGTAACGGGCGCTTTCTACGCACCCGAGGCGGGTGAGAAGCCGAGGCCGTTTCTTCACGCCACCAACTTTCTGCTCTCACCCGACGGCAAGGTGAACATCTCGCTCTACAGCTCGGGCCCCCTGGGGCGTCTCGTCTGGCAGGACGTCATCCAGGCCGTTCAGTTCAGAAAGAAGCGGATGCAGGACGCCCAGGCGCAACAACAATAAAAAAAGCCGGTGGGTCGTCCCACCGGCTTTTCTCGTTAAGCTTGCTAGCTCTTGAGGCGCTCGGTCACCTCGTCCGCATCCGCCGCCTTGTTGTAGTCCTGATCCAGCGTGCCGTCGCCTGCGGGGCTTTTCACCGCGAAGAACTTCGCGGGGCCTTCGGTGATGTGGATGCCGTGGCGCGTGTTTCTGGGTATGTGCACCAGATCGCCTGCGCCGATCTCGCGCACCTCCTCGCCGCAGATCATGTTCATCCTGCCCTCGAGCATCAGGATGTATTGCTCCTCGTTGGGGTGAAAGTGCGGGGGCGGGCCGTCTCCCTGGGGATAAATCACCCAGCCCACCTTCATCAACTCGCCCGCCGTCGCGTGGCTCACGGCGGGACCTACTTTCGATGAGCCCTGGGGAAGGTCTTCCATTCTGTAAAACGGCATGCAAAATCTCCTTGGTCTTGGAAGTGATCCTATAAGGTGGATTCCAGTTTCTCCCGCGCCGCTTCGGCGTCTTCGGCCTTGTTGTAGTCCTGATACAAATCGCCGTCGCCCGCGGGGCTCTTCACGGTGAAGAAGGCGAACGGTCCCTTCGTGATGCGAAGGCCGTGACGCTCGTTGCGGCGGATGTGCACCAGATCGCCGGGCTCGACGACGCGGGTCTCATCGCCCAGGATCACGTTCGCCTCTCCCTCCATCACCAGAAGGAACTGCTCCTCGTTCGGGTGATAGTGCGGCGGCGGGCCGCCGTCCGCAGGGTAGGTGATCATCCCCGCCTTCATGAGTTCTCCGGCCACGCTCTGTGTTTGGCCTTTTCCCATGTCGACGTACTGCGTTTCCATCTCGGATATTCGGTAAAACGGCAATGCTGTGCTCCTTTCCTTTAGTCGAGCCGCGCGACCACGCGCGCCGGCGCGCCCTCGATTCGGTAGAGTTTCATCGGGAATGCGAACATCTCGAATTCCGTCTCTTCGAAAGTTTCCAGGTTGATGACGTGCTCGATCAGCGGAATGCCCCGTCCCAGCACGGCGCGGTGGCCGGGGGAGTCCCCGGGGTGGGCGACGAAGTCGGGCTCAATGCCCGGGTCGATCGCGTGATCCATGCAAAGGGCCTTCATGCCGCAATCGCACAGAAAGTGGCACGCCTCCGGTTCCAGGTAAGGGTTGGTGGCGAAGTAATCGGGCGTGAAGAGCTTCTCCTTCGCCCAGCCCGTCCACGTGACGGCGATGGCCCCGTCGAGGCGTTCGGGCTTGAAGCCGGGGCTTGCTTCGATCATTTCCTGCGTGATGGGGCCAGCCTCCTGCGCGGTTTCTCTTAAATCTATCTTCATGGCGCGGCCGCAGAAGGTCTCGAGCGGCATCTCGTCGATGTTGGCGCCGTCGGGAAAGAAGTGGCTGGGCGCGTCCAGGTGCGTTCCCTGGTGGATCGCCATCCTGACCGCGCTGTTCTGGCGGCCGTGCGTGGGATGTTCGTGAAACTGCCAGTATTCCACCGGGGGAAACGTCGGGACCTCGCAAAGGTCGGGATGTCCCAGGGGGGCGGTGAGGTCAATCAATCGGCTCATGGTTTTCCTCCGTCGATTTGGTGACTGAAAGGTGGTGTTTCCTGAAAAAATCGTGGATGAGGGCGAGCACGGCCTCGGGCCTGTCCAGTTGCGCGTAGCGGCCCGCCCCTTCGATGAGAAATGACTCGCAACCGCGAATCCCCGCCGAGAGGGTTCGGGCGTCCTCGTGGTATTCGGGGTCTTCCTCGCCCGTGAGCGCAAGTGCGGGGGAGGAGACCTCGTTCAGACGCTCCGTGAGGTCGGGCGCGAGAAGCTCCGCGTATCCCGCCGAGGCGTATCCCGAAGCGTCGTTTCGCAGGAACAGGCGGTGATGTTCCGCGCGCTCTTTTGGCGTCATGCCTCTGGGTTCCCTGCCCTCGCTCTTTCTATTCCGGTAGGCCTCCTGCATGTCGCCCGCCTCGGCCAGGTGGATGCGCTCGGCCACCCCTCTGCGCACGCTCCTGGCGGCGGGCGCGGCGCCTGTCGAGATGAGGATGAGCGCGCCGGGCAGGCGGGGCTGTTCTATGGCCAGCAGAAGCGCCGCTCTCGCGCCCAGGCCGTGTCCGATGAGGACGGGCCGGTTCAGCCCCAGGCGCGCAATGATGTCCCCGATGTCGCCCGCCAAATCGGCGAGCGTGTATTTCCCCGGAGGATGTGAGGAGCGCCCGTGCCCCCTCGGTTCCATGGCGACCACGCGGTGCATGCTCGTCAAGGTGGGGATTATCTTGCGCCAGACCCAGCCGGTATCGCCCAGGCCCGGAACGCAGAGGATCGGCGTGCCGTCTCCCGTGGCCTCGTAGCAGATGATGACGGGATCGTCCGCGCCCGCGCGGCTCAGGTTCAGGTATCTCGCCGTGCGGGAGGACTCGCCTGCGACGCGGACCATGCCTAGAGCGCAGCCAGCTCTTCAATCAGCCCGCGCAGGCGCGCGGATACGGCTTCGAAGTATTGCGCCCCGTTTTCCGCCGTCGCGGCGCTCGGCATGCCCGCTACGCCCGAGGGGGCGCGGTGCCGGTTGAAGTCCACGGGGCGGAACAGCATTCCGCGGTGGTGCATGTCCCTCGTCCCCAGGGGGTGCGGGTTCGCGTTGACTTGATCCACTGCCTCGTCCATGTTCACCAGGTCGGGGCGCAGGTGGAGCATCATCGCGGTTTCGAACTCCCCACTGTGGGCCATGCCGCCGACCGGTGATTTTCTGATCTCCGCGGAGATTTCGTTCCCCAGATGAAAATAGGTGATCATCCAGATGGTGAGCTCGATGTCGTAGCCGATGTCGTTCAACGTGGCCTGGAGCGGCTGCACGTTGCCGCCGTGGCCGTTCACAACGAATATCTTCTTGTAGCCGTGATGGGCGACGGAGCGGATGATGTCCTTGATGAGGGCGACGTAGGTCTCAAGCCTTAAGGAAATGGTTCCCGGATATTCGAAATGGTGGTGCGACGTGCCCGTCCACACCGTGCGGGTCAGCAGCACGTTTTCGAGGCCTTCCACCGCCTTCCGGCAGACGTTTTCACAAAGCAGCGTATCCACGACGACGGGGCTGTGCGGGCCGTGCTGTTCCATCGAGGCGAAGGGGATGACGACCACGGCGCCGTTCCGGGCCATTTCCTTGTGCTGCGGCCAACTGAGTTCTTCCCAAAGCATAGGGACATCCTTCAAAATAGTGTGAGTGATGGGTAAGGCCCCAAGCCTCTCAGGTTTTGCCGCGTCGGGCAAGAGCCGCGCCCCATGCGCGGAAGGCGCTCCCCCGCTTGCCAGCGGTTTCGATTCGTGGTCTTTTAGGGGCCGCAGGAACAACCGGATGGAGAAAGACGAGTGTATTCGACCGATCAGATGAGCGAAGACGAGCGCTGGATGGCGGAGGCGCTGGCGCTGGCCCGGATGGCCGAAGAGGCGGGCGACGTGCCCGTGGGCGCTCTGGTGGTGCGCGAGGGGCGGGTGCTGGGCCGGGGCTTCAACAGGCGAGAGGCCGCCTGCGACCCCACCGCGCACGCGGAGGTGCTGGCGCTGAGAGAAGCCGCCGAGACTGACGGCATCTGGCGGCTCGACGGCGCGACCCTCTACGTGACGCTCGAGCCGTGCCCGATGTGCGCCGGCGCCATCGTGAACTCGCGGATTGCGAGGCTCGTCTTCGGCGCCAAGGACGCCAAGGGCGGGGCCTGCGGCTCCTTGTTCGACATTCCCTCGGACCCGCGTGTGAACCACCGCGTGCCGATCACCTCGGGCGTATTGGCCGAGGAGAGCGCCGTGATGCTGCGCGCCTTTTTCGAGGAGCGCCGCCGCATCGCCCGCGAGGCGAGGCAGGCCGCGCGCTGAAGAAACGATTCTTACGGAGAGGTGGCCGAGTCCGGTTTAAGGCGGCAGACTCGAAATCTGTTGTGCAGGCAACTGCACCGGGGGTTCGAATCCCTCCCTCTCCGCCATGATGATTCTTTCAACCTGATTCATCAGCGATAAGTTCTCGTATCATATTGATACTATTTAAGGTATTCGTTTCTTGTGTTTCGTTTAATATCTGCTATTCGATGCTTGTAATCAAAGCGTAAGCGGATCGATTATAAAGTCTGCGCATCATGGCGGGTTACAGTCGCACCGTTCTCCAAGGTCCGACCCGCAATAACTTTCTTGCGGGTCATGCTCCGTCACCCCGCAACGTCCATTCAGGAACCACCTGTAATGCCCCATGACAGCACCCGATCCGCATCAAATACGATTCTGAAT
>VXPH01000069.1:1842-7389 GCA_009839615.1 Nitrospinota bacterium | reverse complement strand
GGGTTGTTCCGACGAGGAGGGTTGGGGGGCTATTCCCTTGACAAATACTTTTCCAACATTCCCATGATGCAAAGACTCAATGGAGGAAATCATCAAAATGACACACCGCGTCCTGAGCGTGGATGAGCGCACCAGAACACAGCCCGCCCGCAGGATTTTCATGGAGGAGTACCTGCACGAGGGCTATGCGTTCGTGGAACCCGAATCCTTCGACGACGCCTCCCTGATCGAGGCGGCCGCGAGCGCGTGTGCGCTCACCACCGGGTTCGCCCCCATCACGCGGGAGATGATGGAGGCGGGGCCGGAAATCAAAGTCGTCGGCAAGGTAGGCACCGGCGTGGACAACATCGACGTGGCGGCCGCCACCGAACTCGGCATCCCCGTCGCCAACGCGCCGGGCTGGATGCGTTGCATCCCCGTAGCGGAACACGCCATGGCGCTCACCCTCATCATGGCCAGGAGGCCCTGGCTCTGGCCCATCGGGGAGCGCAGGCTCCACTTCCAGCTCCAGGACGCGACGCTGGGCATCGTGGGACTCGGGAACATCGGCCAGGCGCTGGCGAAGCGCGCCGCCGCCTTCGAGATGAATATCTGCGCCTACACGCGCACACGGGGGAAATTCAAACCCCAGGGCTTCGAGGTGGAAGAGGTGGAGACGCTCCACGACCTTCTGCCGCGCGCCGACTTCGTGGCGCTCACCCTGCCGCTCACGCCCGAGAACACGGGCATGATCGGCGCGCGCGAATTCGAACTCATGAAGGAGACGGCCTGTCTCATCAACGTCTCGCGCGGCCCCCACGTGGATACCGACGCGCTGGTCGACGCGGTCCGCGAGGGGAAGATCGCGGGCGCGGGCCTCGACGTGGTGGAACCCGACCCCCTGCCCGAGGATCATCCCTTACACGGTTTCCCCAACGTCGTGCACTCTCCCCACAACGCCGCCCAGACCGAGAGCGTCCAGCGTGAGAGCTACAGGCTTTTGTGCGATAATATCAAGCGGGCGGTGGAGGGCGAGAAAGTCACCTCGCTCGCCAATCCCGAAATCTACGAGTAAACGCGCCGCAGAGGAGATTCACGATGGAAGATACACCGGTTCGAGGCCTGGAGGGCGTCATCGCGGCCGACACGAAGATATGCTCCCTGGACGGCGTGAACGGGATTCTGGGGTATTACGGCTACGACGTGCCCGAAATGGTCCGAAAGAAGGTCACCTTCGAGGAGATCGTCTATCTCCTGTGGCACGGCGAACTGCCCACCCGCGAGCGCTTGAAGGAATTCGACGGGGCCATGAAGGCCGAGCGCGCGCTCTCGCCCGGAATGCTGCGCGCCCTCAAGCAGATACCCCCCGGCGAGCAGAGAACGGCGGCGCTGAGGGGCGGCGTGGGAATACAGGGGCTATTCGATGAAGAGGCGGAAGACGACTCGCCCGAGGCGAACCGCAGAAAGGCGCTCCGGCTCACCGCGAAGATGCCCACCATCGTCGCGGCCCAGCACCGCCTCGCGGCGGGCCTGAAACCCCTGAACCCCCGCCGGGGACTCGGGCATGCGGCGAATTTTCTCTACATGATCACAGGAAGCGCGCCCGACAAGCTGGACGCGCGCGCGCTCGACGCCACCCTGGTCCTCTACGCGGAACACGAGTTCAACGCCTCGACCTTCGCGACGCGCGTCGTCACCTCCACCATGTCGGACATCTACTCCGCCGTCACGGCGGGCATCAGCGCGCTCAAGGGCCCGCTCCACGGAGGCGCGGGCCTCGCGGTGATGGAGACCCTGAGGGAGATCGGCGATATCGAGAACGTGGAGCCCTTCGTCGAGGCGGCGCTCGCCAGGAAAAGGCTCTTCATGGGCTTCGGCCACCGGGTCTATACGAAAAGCGGGGACCCGCGCGCGAGCGTGCTCATCGAGCTGGCCGAGGAGGTTTGCCATCAGCCCGGGCGCGACGCCAAGTGGTTCGACATGGCGCGCGCGCTCGACCACGCCGTGCAGAGCAGAAAGGGCGTCATCCCGAACGTGGATTTCTACTCCGCACCGCTGTGGCAGGGCCTGGGCATCCCGATGGAGTTGTTCGTCCCCATCATCGCCATGTCGCGCGTCGCCGGCTGGACGGCCAACATCCTGGAGCAGCAGGCCGACAACCGCCTCATCCGCCCCCGGGCGCGCTATACCGGCCCGGACAAGCGGCCCTACAGGACCATGAGAAGCCGTGGCTGAGCAGGGCACGCGCAGCCTCACGCAAAAACTCATCGACGCGCACCTGGTATCGGGCGCCGCGAGAACGCCGGGTAAGGAGGTCGAGATACGGATCGACCAGGTGCTTCTGCAGGACGCCTCCGGCCCCACGGCTCTCCTCCACTTCGAGGCCATGGGCTTCGCCCGGGTGAAGCAGAAAACGGCCGTCATGTACGGCGACCACCAGACCATCCAGGTCAACAGCCTGCACACCGACGCCCACCGCTTCATGCTCGGCTTCTGCCGCAAGCACGGCATCCACTTCTCGAAACCGGGAAACGGCATCTGCCACAACGTGCATCTGGAGGAATTCTCCGTACCCGGCGAGAGCCTCCTGGGGACGGATTCCCATACCCCGCAAGGGGGCGCCGTGGGAATGCTTGCGGTCGGCGCGGGCGGCATGGACGTGGCCACCGCCATGGCGACGGGGGCGACCATCATCCCGCGTCCGGCCATCGTCGAGGTCAGGCTTTCGGGAAAGCTGGGCGCATGGGCCACGGCGAAAGACGTGATCCTCGAACTCCTGCGCCGCCTCGGCGCGCGCGGGGGAATCGGCAAGTATTTCGAATACACAGGCCCCGGCCTCCGCAACCTCACGGTGCCGGAGCGCTTCACCATCGCCAGCATGGGCACCGAACTCGGCCTCACGGGCAGCATCTTCCCGAGCGACGCGCAGACCAGGACGTTCTACGAGCGCATCGGCCGCGCGGCCGATTGGAAGCCGCAGGAGGCGGAAGCGAACGCCGAGTATGACGAGAGGATCGAACTCGATCTCGGCGACGTCCAGCCGCTGGTCGCCCTGCCCTCGAACCCCGAGAACGTGGTGCCTGTATCGGAGGCAACCGGCACGCCGGTCCACCAGGTCATCATCGGAAGCTGCACGAACGGCACGTTCACCGACGTCGCTTCTTTCGCGCAGGTGCTGAGAGGCCGCAAGGTGGCCGACGGCGTCGACGCCATCGTCTTTCCGGGCAGCCGCCAGGCCTTCGAGGAACTGGCGAGAGAGGGCCACCTGGCCGACCTGCTGGCCGCGGGCGTATGCGTCTCCGAATCCACGTGCGGCTCATGCCCCGGCTACGCCCACATCCCCGCGCCGGGCATGAACTCCCTGCGCGCCTTCAACCGGAACTTCAAGGGCCGCTCGGGGCTGAGCGAGGACGCCGTCTATCTCGCGAGTCCCGAACTCGCCGCCGTGGCGGCCCTGCACGGCGAGATAAGGGACCCGAGAGACGAGGGCGCCGCACCCGAGGTCCTGCTCCCCTACCGATTCGCAAGCGACAGGACGGGCATCGTCGCGCCCGCGGAGGATCCGGCGGAGGTGGAGATCGTCCGGGGGCCGAACATCCAGCCCGTTCAGGTGGGAGAGGCGCCCGGGGATTCCTGGACCGGGGAAGTCCTCATCAAGCTGGGCGACAACGTCTCGACCGACCACATCAGCCCGGCGGGGGTCGAGGCCATCACCTACCGGACGAACATGCCAGCGCTGGCCGATTTCACCTTCCGGCGCGTGGATGCGACGTTCGCCTCCCGCGCGCGGGAGGCGGGCGGCGGCGTCATCGTAGGCGCCAAGACGTACGGACAGGGCTCCGCCCGCGAGCAGGCGGCCATCTGCCCGATGATCCTCGGTGTGCGCGCCGTCATCGCCAAGAGCTTCGCGAGAATCCACCGGGCGAACCTCATCAACTGGGGCATCCTGCCTCTCACGTTCGTCGATGAGGACGACTACGACAAGATAGACGCCGGCCAGACACTCTCGATATCGAACATCGAGAATTCGCTCGCCACGGGTCATTTCCAGGTCGAAAACACGGAGACTGGCTACACATTCAGCGCCGAGTGTCCGCTCACCGAGCGCGAGCGGCGGATGCTCGCCGCGGGTGGCGCGCTGGCGCTTGCGCGCATCGAGGGGGGAGGCTCCTCTCCAGCCGAAATTCAGGATGGCCCTTGACATGAGCCAAAGGAAATATCCGGCCGTCTTCATGCGCGGAGGCACGAGCCGCGCCATCGTCTTCCACGAGAAGGACCTGCCCGAAGACCAGGCCGCGCGCGACGTCGTATTCCTGAAAGCCTTGGGCAGCCCCGACCCGAACGGACGCCAGCTCGACGGCCTGGGGGGCGGGATATCCTCTTTGAGCAAAATCGCGGTCGTGGCGCCGTCTGCGCGCGCGGAAGCGGACGTGGACTTCACCTTCGCGCAGGTGGGCGTTACGGATGAGACCGTGGACTACGTCGGCACCTGCGGGAATATCTCGAGCGCGGTGGGGCCGTTCGCCGTGGACGAGGGTCTGGTGGAGGTGGATGAGGGAACCGCCACCGTGCGCGTCTACAACACGAACACGGGCAAGACATACCACGCGCGCTTCCCGGTGGAAGACGGCGCGGCGGGCGTCGGCGGCGCGTTCGAGCTTCCCGGCGTCTCGGGCGCGGGCGCGCGCATCACGCTCGAATTCATGGACCCCGGCGGTGCGGCCACGGGCAAGCTCCTGCCGTCGGGCAACGCGGTGGACACCTTCGAGATCGAGGGAATCGGCAGGGTCGAGGCGAGCATGGTGGACGCCACCAACCCGATGGTGTTCGTGCGCGCCGCCGACCTGGGGCTGACCGGCGGCGAAGGCCCCGGCCTCATCGACGCCCGAGTCGAGGTGATGGTGAATCTCGAACAAATTCGGGCGGAGGCCGCCGTGCGCATGGGCCTGGCACGCGACAGGCGGGAGGCTTCCGAGAGCGTACAGGCGGTGCCCAAGGTGGTGCTCGTGGCGCCTCCCCTGGAATACATCGATCTCAAGGGCGAGATCGTCGCGGCGGAGGATTGCGACATCGCGGCCCGCATCATCTCGATGGGAAAGACCCACCGCGCCTTCGCGCTCACGGGGGCGATGTGCCTCGCCGTCGCCGCGCGGATACCGGGCACGCTGACGCACGAGGCCGCCCGGAGCGCAGAGGGCGACATCCGCCTGGGGCACCCCTCGGGCGTGCAGACGATTAACGCCGTGGTCTCTGAAACACCCGAGGGGCCAAAAGCCGAAAAAGTGATCGTCTACCGCACGGCGCGCAGGCTCATGGAAGGAATGGTCTGCGTTCCGCAGGTTGATCGAGGGGGGTAGAAAAAACCCCTGCAATCGAAATTCTCATTGACGAACAGTTGAGACGCCACCCGTAGGGACAGGTCGCGACCTGTCCCTACAGTCGCCATTCGAGGGGTATGTAGGGGGGGGGGGGGGGGGGGGGGCGGGGGGTGTTTGTGGTCGAGAAAAAGCGGGGCAGGGGGGGGGGGGGGGCGGGGGGGGGGGGCGCGCGGCGCCACCGCGCCAGACA
>VXPH01000069.1:0-1832 GCA_009839615.1 Nitrospinota bacterium | reverse complement strand
TGTTATCCACACTCTCTCCCTGGCGGGGGTGGGCGGGGGCCGGGGCCCCCACCCCCCCCCCCCGCCCCTACAAAACCATTACCCCGAAAGGCAACCCCCCTGGCCCCTCTTGTCAGGGGTCAAACGCGAGTGATGAGAAGCACATCGGCTCGCAAAACCTCCCTCTTCGGTCGGTTTTGACTCCTGACAAGGGAGCTTGGGGGGTCGTCGGGTCGGGGATTGCGTAGGGACAGGTCGCGACCTGTCCCTACGCAGCACACCGCCCACTCCCTACCTCCGCTCCCCCGTCACGAGCCACACGCCCGTCGCCGTCAGCGCCGCGCCGATGAGCAGGTGCCAGCCCAGCTGCTCGCCCAGGTAGAGGGCGCTGCCCGCCACGCCGACGATGGGCGTCATGAAGAAGAACACCGATATCTTGGCGGGTGAATACCGGAGCAGCAGATGTCCCCAGTAGGCCAGGAGCAGCGCGCTCGCTATGACGCCCATGTAGATGACCGCGAAAATCTGCGGGCCGCCGATATGGGTGATCCCGAAATCGGGCTGTGAGAAAGAGAGGAGGAAATAGGTCGGCGCGCCGATGAGCATGGACCATCTGGCGATCGAGGTAACGTCGGAATTACTCAGATACCGGCGGTAGTGGATCGACTGCGTCGCCCAGCCGGCGGCGGCGATGAGAATGAAGAAATCGGCCTGCATGGAGCCGCCCGCCTCCAGGCTGTTCGAGAAGACGGTGACGGTGCCCGCCATCGCCGTCGCGAAGCCGAGCGCGCGCACGAGGGTGATGCGCTCGCCCGTGAGAAAGAGGGCGCTCAGCAGCATCACCCAGACGGGCTGCGTGTAGAGCAGCACCGAGGCGCGCGCGGCGGCGGTTCCAAACATCCCCTGGTAGAGGAACCAGACGTAGGCGTTGTGCATGCAGGCGTTCAGGATGCGGTGGCCCTTCTCCCGCCAGGGGTCGTGGTAGGTCACGCTCTCGGGAATGCGCATCAGAAGCCTGTAGAGCGTGAGGGTCAGCACCCCCGCGCAGCAGCGCATCCATATCATGGCGTAGGGGGTGACGCCCGCATAGGCGCCCTTGATGACGGGCTGCGCCATGCCCCACACCGTCGTGAGAAGGAGCGAGCCCAGCACCAGCTCGAGCGTCATTCCCGAATCGGCGGATGGCTTCGGTGAGGCCGGGTGGCTGTTCAATCGCTCTCCCCGGACGCGCGGGGCCGCTCGCATATCTCGACGCGGATATTCTCGGGCCCCTTGATGAAGGCGATCATGCGCCCGCCAACGCCTGCGGCCACGGGCGGCATGTCGACCCCCGCCCCGCGCTCAACGAGGCGGGCGACCGACGCCGCCACGTCGTCCACCGCGACGCCGAGGTGATCGAGGCCGTGCGTAAGCGCGGGCGCAAAGGCGTCGGGCGCATCATCCGGGCGGTATCCCCGGATGCGCAGGTCGCCTTCGCCCAGCTTCAGGATGGCGTAGGCCGCGCCCTTGAAGTCCGCCTCGTAGGAGATCAGTTCCAGTTCGAAAACATTCTCGAAAAAATCCGCCAAGGCGCGCACGTCGCGCGTCAGGTAGTGCACGTGGTCGTATCGGAATTCCACAAAAACTCTCCTTTCGTGATTGTTCACCTTCGCGCGCTCATATTACGCTGAACCGAGAATCCCACAGGAAGCGCCGTTTGCACAAACGATTTCCACGTGTAGGGGTCGGGCATCCCGAGGGGAATGCCCGATGGAAAAGGCCCGGGAAACGATTTGGGGTTGCGCGCACGCTTTTGAAGTTCACTCCCCCCTTGAGGGGGAGTCGATGAGGTGAGGGTGTAAACCCGAAACCGA
>VXPH01000275.1 GCA_009839615.1 Nitrospinota bacterium | reverse complement strand
GCCCCGGAAAGGAAAGGATAGTGCGTCTCCCGGATTGGACGATACGGAACTGGACGGATGAGTTGGGCTCAGCCGATGTCGAACCCGCCGCTGATGCGGTGGCGGGCGAGTTCGGCACGTGGCGGATCCGCTACGAGGTGGGGCGCTGGGGGATCGACGAGCGAGGCTCCATCAAGGTCGCCTTCCGGCAGGTCAGCAACTGGGGCGCGCCGCAGTTCGACGACCCCGAGGGGGCGAACTACACCACAGTGAGGCTCCACTCCGAGTCCGAAGCCGTGCTCTCGCCCAGATTCGAGAGGCGCGGGTACATCCGCCACTGGCGCCAGGCCCTGACGGTCGACGTTCTCGACGGGTGTCTCTGGGAAGGCGACAGTATCGAGATCACACTGGGCGATACGAGCGGGGGAAGTCCCGGCCTCAAGGCCCAGACCTTCAGCGAGAGCAATTTCGAGTTCAAGATTTTCGTCGATCCCTTCGGCGCGGGGAATTTTCAGCCCCTGCCGCACTCGCCGACGCTCCGGATCAAGGGAGGAGAAGCGCGCCGCCTGGTCGCTATCATGACTTCCGAGGCCGCCGTCGGCGAAAAGGGATGGCTGCTGGTCAAAGCCGAAGATCGTCACGGCAACGTCGCGGAAGGTTGCTCGGAAGAAATTTCCCTCGAAGCCGAGGGCGCTGATCTGGGCCCTCCCGATGGTCTGCGTTTTGGTGGAGAAGGCGTCGCGCTGGTGAGGACGGAGGAAATTTCTTTCGAGGGCGAGGGCGTGGCGCGTGTTCGAGTGAGGGACGGGGCGGGGCGCGAGGCGCTCACAAACCCCGTCGTGGTGCGCGGTCGCATAGAGGGCCCGCGCCTCCACTGGGGGGATTTTCACGGGGGCCAGACCGCGGGCACGGTGGGCGTCAACAGCTTCGAGGAGTTCTACCGCTTCGCGCGGGACGCGGGCGCGCTCGAGTTCACCACCCACCAGGGGAACTGCTTCGAGGTCACGAACGAGGACATGGAGGAGCTGAAAGAAAAGACCCGCGCCTTCCACGAGCCGGGCCGCTTCGTCCCGTTCCTGGGCTATGAATGGTCGGGCACTACGCCGATGGGCGGGGACCATGCCATATTCTTCTTCGATGAGGACAGCGCGATCCACCGCTGCTCCCACTGGCTGCAAACGGATCTCTCCGACGCCGATACCGATCGCGACCACATCACGAAGCTCCACGCGCAGCTGCGCGGCGGGGGAGCGCTGAGCCTCCCGCACGTGGGCGGACGGCCCGCCAACCTCGCGTTTCACGACCCCGAACTCGAACCCGTCATCGAGATTCACTCCAAGCACGGCATGTTCGAGTGGATGCTCGAAGAATCCATCGAGCGGAACATGAAGGTGGGCTTCGTCGCCGGGAGCGACGACCACTACGGCCAGCCCGGCGCCTGTTACCCGAGCGAGGACGTGAGCCACTTCGCGGCCCGCAACGGCCTGACGGCGCTCTACGCTCACGAGCTGACGCGGGAATCCGTATGGGCGGATATCAAGGCGCGACGCTGCTACGCGACGAGCGGCGAGCGCATTTACCTGCGCTTCACCGTGAACGACCACTGGATGGGAGAGGAGATCGATGCATCCGGAGCGCCCCGCATCTCGGTCGAGGCCGTGGGGACGGGCCCCATCGAGCGAATCGAGGTGTTCCGCGGGATGACGCGGGTTCACACTGAAAAAATCGCACAGGATCTGAAGGGCAATCGGCTTCGCGTCCTGTTCTCGGGCGCGCGTGTGCGCGGACGCGGGCGTTCCACCCTGTGGGATGGCCGCTTAACCTTGAGCGAAGCGCGAATCCTCGCGGTAGAGCCCGTCGCGTTCGTCGACAACCGCGACCGAATTGACGTAAGCGCGGAATCGGGTATCTCGTGGAGCCTCTATACCGCGGGAGATTCCCGGGGATTCAACCTGGAGCTGGACGGCGATGCGGGCGAGATGGCGATCCAGACGCAACACGCGGAACTTCGGAGGAACATCCGGGATTTTTTAGATAAACCCGCCATGGTGGACGCCGGGAGACTCGGCCAGCGGATAGAAGTCGGCAAAGCCCCCGCGATGGACGGCCCCTGGGAGGCGCGCTTCGAGTATACCGACGACGATGCGCATTCCGGCCTCAACACCTATTGGGTCCGGGTGGTTCAGGTGGATCAGGAAAAAGCCTGGAGCAGCCCCGTATGGGTGAATCTCGCGTAACGTGATGAGGTATCATCAGGAATACCGCCGACCCGAGAGGGCTGGAAAATCGAGTTCTTCAAAACTCAGGAATCCGGCGAGGAGAATACAATGTGCACCATAGGCGCCGTTGCGACGACCGATTCGCAGGGAAACGCGATCGCCTTCGCGCTCAAGAATTCGGACTACATGCAGGTCGGCCACTGGCACGGCTGCATTACGGGAGGAGCGGGCAACGACTTCATGGGCTTCAACACGTCTTCGCGGCCCGGCGTGAATTCCGGCATGAACGAAAAGGGTCTGGCCGTCATCCGCTCTTTCCTGGACTACCGTGGGCCTTTCGATGAAAAAGACGAGCCGGTAAAAGAGCAAAAGGACTTCCCGCTGGACATCGACCGCAGAAGCGCGATCGCGGCAGGTCTTCTGGAACGCTACGAGACCGTCGAGGAGACGCTCCCCTATCTGCACGACGTCATCCCCAGACACACGGGCGAAGGCACCGGGCAGCGCGGCGGAAACTTCCTCCTGGCCGACGCGACGGGGGAGGTGGCCATTTTAGAGCACTGCGAGGACAGAATCGAATCCCGTGTCTATGCAGAAGGCTACTCGGCGCGCGGGAACAACGGGCGCCTGATTCTGCTGGATGAGCAGGCCCGGCTGCCCGGGCATGTGCGCGAGGACAGGGAGACGAGATGCGAATACATGCAGAGCGCACTTGAGATGCTCCACGAGTCCGTTCCCCGGGGGATGAGCAAGGAGGAAGCGCTCGACAGCCTGAAAAGAACGCTCGCCTGGAAAGGACCCGAAGGGGACGGGGGCGTGGGTTCGATTTGCGCGCTTAATCTGCGCGCGCCGGGTGCGCGGACGAACAGCGCGCAGCCGTGCTCGACGCGCACCGCGGTCATCTTCGACCTGATCGAGAAAACCATGCACTTCACGCGGGGAAATCCCGACGAATACCCCTGGGAGACGATGCGTTTCCCCGCATGAAGATGACGGAACCCACCCGTTCAAACCAAGCCCCGGAGCGAGCCGCCAAGGCGCCGGGGCCGCCTTGAGAGGAAGCTCTTCATGACCGAGAACACCGATCGTCCCGTATTCGTCGTTAGCTCGCCGCGTTCAGGCTCCACGCTTTTGAGGCTCATTCTGGACGCCCACCCGCGCCTAGCGGTGCCCCCGCCCGCATGGCTGACGCATTTCATCTATCCTTATCTCTACAGCTACGGCGATTTGTCGAACGAGGACAATCTCACCGAAATGATCGAGGACTCCCTCGCCACGCCGACAATCCGCGCATGGCCCATCTCGCCGAGCGCTCAAGAAGTGCGCGATGAAATGAAAGACCCCACCTTTGCGGAGATGTACGCCGCCTTTCACCGACTCTATGCGCGATCCGAGGGAAAAGAGCGATGGGGAGAGAAGACGCCGCGCGTCTGTTTCTACATGGAGGACCTCAAATCCATGTACCCCGGCGCGCAGTTCGTCCACATCATCAGGGACGGGCGGGACGTCGCCATCGACATCGCGGATTCCGCGCTGTGGCCGAACAACCTCTACGCGACCGCAGGCGTTTGGCGCGATTTCGTCCGCAGCGTGAACGAATCTGCGAAAACGCTTGCGCCCGATTCTTTTTGCGTCGTCAGGTACGAGGAGCTCTGCGCCGAGCCGGAGCCCGTTCTGGTGAAGCTGTGTGAATTCCTGGGGGAGGATTTCTCGCCCGCCATGCTCGCGCATCAGGAGACCGCCTCGACAAGGCAATGGGCCGAAACCCCGATACACGCCAAGACGGCCCGCCCCATCACGACGGACTTCGTGGAGATGTACAAGCATCGCCTGCCGGAGTCGGACGTGGGAGTCATCGAGAGTTTGATCGGCGAGACCCTGCGCGAATCCGGCTACGCGCTCACGGGGGCGCCGGACGATCTTTCTTCCCGCGAGAAGCGCCAACTGTATGAGAACGACACCATCACCAACATCGCATCCGTCGAGTACAAGCGCTGGCATGACGGGAGAAGAAAAGAACGCCTCGAGCGGGGCGTATGGAAGCAGGACGACCGGGATTCCCTCCTTTGGGGTTTCCATTAAAGGGGAGCGTCTGTGTCCCAGAAATGCAAAGCCGCGCCCATGAACTCGGGGCCGTTGAAAATGCCCCTGGCAGGGTAAAGGCAACCCCCCCTACCCCCCCTTGTCAGGGGGGTAAAGGCGATGCCGACCGATGAGGGGTTGTTGAGTAACGCTACAGAAGGAGCGCGTTAGATTTCACTCCCCCCTTGAGGGGGAGTCGATGAAGCCGAGCGTTTTATGCGAAGGCTGAATCGGTGGGGGGAGTTTTTATTTTGCTTGAAAATTACAATTGTAAATCATCCCCCCACCGAATCGCTTGCGGGCATTCGCCCTTAGCTCTTCGACTCCCCCTCAAGGGGGGAGTGGATTTGTAATTCTCCTAGGTGGGGAGAGATCTCCGTAACGGTTGTATATAGGCTTTTTCAACCACCCCGCTTGCGCATCCTGAAGGGAGTGTCCGGTTTGCCTCCACGAAACGACCCGCAGGAGCATCCCCATCTCCTCGCGCCCGGGGAGGAAAGGGCGGCTTTGGAACGCGAGGCCGCCGATCTGCCTCACATGACACTCAACGCCCGGCAGCTTTGCGATCTCGAACTGCTCCTGAACGGCGGTTTCACGCCGCTGCAAGGATATTCAGGCCGAAAAGACTACGACTGCGTTCTCGAATCCATGCGTCTTGAAAACGGGGCGTTGTGGCCCATTCCCATCGTTCTCGACGTATCCGGGAAAGAGGCGAACAGGATTGAGAAGCGCCCCCGGCTCGCCTTGCTCGACGACGGTGGAACGCCCCTCGCCGTCTTGGACACCGAAGACGTCTGGCGCACCGACTTTGAGCGAGAAGCGCAATGCGTCTTCGGCACGCTCGATCGGGCGCATCCGGGGGTGCGATACCTGTTCGAGGAAACCGTGCCTTTTTATATCGGCGGCCGTCTGCGCGGAATCCGCCTGCCCTGGCACGCCGACTTTCCCGAATATCGCCGTACCCCCGGAGAGTTGCGGGAGAAATTCCGGGCGATGGGCTGGAAGCGGGTCGTCGCCTTCCAGACGCGCAACCCGCTGCACCGGGCGCACGTCGAACTGACGACGCGCGCCGCTGCCGAGAACGGAGCGAATCTGCTCCTGCACCCGGTGGCGGGGATGACGAAGCCCGGAGACGTCGACCATATATGCCGGGTGCGCTGCTACGAGCACGTTCTCAGGCATTACGCGCCCGGTTCCGTCACCCTGGCGCTTCTGCCCCTGGCGATGCGGATGGCCGGTCCCAGAGAGGCCCTTTGGCACGCGCTCATACGAAAGAACTACGGCTGCACCCACTTCATCGTGGGCAGGGATCACGCCGGCCCCGGCGTCGACGGTCGGGGTGCGCCTTTCTACGACCCGTACGCCGCCCAGGATCTGCTGAAAACCCACCAGGCCGAATGCGGGATCGAGATGGTCCCGTTCCGGGAGATGGTCTACGCCCCGGATGAGGGACGCTATCTGCCGGTGGACCGGATTCCCGAAAACACCCGAATCCTCCGGATATCCGGCACGCGGCTTCGCGAAATGATGGCGAGCGGGGAGGAAATCCCCGAGTGGTTCACCTACCCGGAAGTCGCGGAAGAGTTGAGACGCTACTCTTCCGCGAAAAAGTCTTGAGCCGCGTTCCGCTCCTTTCACAAAAATCCTTCTCAGAAACCGCACACCTTTTGAAGCGATGACTGACAGGAATTTGATTTGCGCTGCCCTGTCGTATGGGTGAGCGCTTTTAGAATGCGAGGCGCGGGACTCACAAAGATATCCAAAAGCGAGTCACCACGAACCTCGCCCAGTAGAGAGTTACGCAATTGTCCGACATGGTCCCACAAGGATGCACAGGAGTTTGAATTTGCCCGCTTCCGTTTTGATTACTACTTACAGGAAGCGAATCCCCAACAAATTTCTCAAACACAGCTATCCGAAATAGTTTCAATAATCTACAAGGATTTCGTCCCCGTTGGAAACGCCCCACTGTCTCTAAACGGGCGGAAACCCCCGTGAATTTATCGAATTTTTCGGAAATTCCGGTTCGTCTCGTCTCATGGGAAACAGCGCGGACGATACCAGGTGCAGGCCGCTCCACCGCCGACCTCGAGGCCGCCATCGAAACCCGTAACCACGGTCCCCGGCTGCTTCACCGGACCAGGCCGGCCGGCGACGTCCCGGCCGTCACCGGACGCTTCCGCCGGCGACGCCCGGCGCCCGGGAAAAGTAAAATGAAAACTCCTGAACCAGGACGCTAGACCGAGAGCCAGCCGCCGTCGATCGCCAGCGTGTGGCCGGTCACCATCGAGGAGGCGGGGCTCGCGAGGTAGAGGATGCCGCCGGCGATCTCCTCGGGCTCGCCGAGCCGGCCGAGCGGCGTGCGCGCCTCGATCTCGCCCACGAGTTCAGGCCGGCGCCGGCGCAGGTCGGCGCCGAGACTGGTGTAGAAGAAGGTCGGCGCGATGGCGTTCACCCGGACCCCCCGGCCCGCCCATTCGACGGCGAGCGAGCGGGTCATGTTCACGATCGCCCCCTTGGTCGCCTGATAGGGGATGTGGGGAATCATCGCGTTCCCCCGAAAGCCCATGATCGAGGCGATCGAGACGATCCGCCCCTCCCCCCGGGCCAGCATGTGCTTCGCCGCCCGGCGCGCGCAGACGAACGGGGCGGTCATGTTGACCTCGACCACCTCGTCCCAGTCCTCGTCGGGAAACGACTCGGCCGGGCCGGGCCGTATGATGCCGGCATTGTTGATCAGGATGTGAAGCCCGCCGAAATGCTCGGCCGCCTCGTCGATCACGGTGTCGATACGCTTGCGGTCGGCCACGTCGAGCCGCCAGGACTCGGCGGTCCCGCCGGCTTCGCGGATCTCCGCCGCGACCCGCCCGGCCGCCGCCGCATCGATATCGGTGACCGCGACGTGCGCCCCAGCACCTGCAAGCGCTATCGCGGCGATTCGTCCCAGCCCGCCGCCCGCCCCGGTGACCAGCGCGCTGTCGCCGTCGATGCGAAACAGCGCCTCGATCGAAACCTCCTTGAAGCCCGCCATGGCCGCCTCCCTGAAGACCCTCCGGTAGCGCGTCCCCCCGCCGCTCACCCGCGCGGTCGGGCGTCGCGGGGTTCGCGCCCTGAGTCTCCCCCGCGC
>VXPH01000166.1 GCA_009839615.1 Nitrospinota bacterium | reverse complement strand
CTTGAGGGTCGGGCTTCCCGAGGGGAAAGCCCGACGATGAAGCCGAGCGGTTTGTGCGAAGGCTGAATCGGTGGGGGGTAAAATGTGTTTTATCGCCATTCCGAATTATACCCCCCACCGAATCGCTTTCGGGCTTACGCCCTCAGCTCTTCGACTCCCCCTCAAGGGGGGAGTGAATCTTGCCCTTTCATCAGACGGGTCAAACCCTCGTTTATCAACGCTTTTTCAACAGTCCTCTTAAATAGAGCGCTCCGTGCTCCGCCAGGCGTTTTGTGCTATATTGCCTCCACATCTCGTACATGAAGTTTCCGGTACGGGCGCCATCCCGAAAGACGGTTGGCCCGCAAGGTTTTCTCATGACCAATGGGGGGAGATCGTCATGATAGGTCCCATGCACCATTCCAGTAGAACGGTTTCGGACATCGAAAGGTCCATCGCCTTTTACCGCGACATCCTGGGCTTCGAGGTAGAGGAGGACATCTCCTCAGACGAGGAGGGTATCCAATACGCCTCGACCACGCCCGACAGCAAGCTTCGGATCGTCATGCTCCGGGCGGGAGGCGCGATCGTGGAGCTCATCCAGTTCCTGAAAGCGGAGGGAAAGCCCTACGACAATCCGCCGGCCCTGAACGACGTGGGCAGCAGCCACATCGCCTTCGAGCCCGAAGACCTGGACGCCGCCTATGAGGAACTGGTCACCAAGGGCGTGCGGTTCGCCACCCCGCCCCAGGTGACGTGGCGCGGCGACGGGCGCTACTGGCGAGCCGCCATCTTCTACGACCCGGACGGCTTCGAGCTGGCGCTGTTCAAAATCTATGAGGGTGAACCCGCCGAGGCCGTCTCCGGCTGAGTCCGCAACTTAATGGAGGGAACGACGCCATGATGCTGAGCGACCTGACCTGGATGGAAATCCGCGATCTGATTCCCGAGAACCCCGTCATCATCCAGCCCGTGGGCTCGACCGAGCAGCACGGCCCCCACCTGCCGGTTCAGGTGGACATATCGAGCGCGTTTGAAGTCGCGAAAGCCGTCGGCGACCGGACGGGCTGCCTCGTCGCCCCGCCCCTTCCCTACGGCTACTCGGAGGTGTGGGAGAACTTTCCCGGCACCATCAGCTTTACGGTCGATACGTTCATGGCCTGCGTCGCCGAGATCACCGAAAGCCTCGTGCGCAACGGCTTCAAGCGGATTTTCTTCTTAAACGGCCACAACCCCAACCTGCCCCTGCTCCAGACCATGATGTTCAAGCTCATGGACCGCTACGGCAGGGACGGAGACAAACTCATCGTCGCGGGGAGCTACTTCATGGTGGACAAGGAGACGTGCGACGCCATCGGCGACAACTTCCGCGAGGGCACCCACGCCAACGAGTTCGAGACGTCCTTCATGATGCACATCCGCCCGGACATGGTGCACGTCGACAGGCTGGGCGACTGGGAATACAAGCCCGAACTCGTTCTCTCCTATATGCACGGGGTGACCTCGGTCGTGCGCCTGCCCGACAGCCGGGTGCACAACGGCGTCTACGGCGACCCGCGCCGGGCCACGCCGGAAAAGGGCCGCCAGTACTTCGAAGCCTGCGTGAACAAGGTGGTCGAGATAGTCGAGAACTTCAACCCGGAGTATTTCGGGATTCAGGAAGTCTACAAGTAAAGGGGCTGTTGAAAAGCCCACAGAAAGAGCGTGCTGAAATTCACTCCCCCCTTGAGGGTCAAGTCCGATTGAAAAGGGAGGGAAGCGGTTTTGGTTCGTCATTCCGGCGCATGCCGGAATCCAGGGACTTTGCCTTTTCGATTTTGCTCTTCGACTTTTCCCATCCGAGAAGCGAGAACATGAAATACCGAAGCGTCTCGATCCTCATCGGCTCTGGATTCCGGCATTCGCCGGAATGACGGCGGTGATCGGTTCCGACCGATGAGGGAGGAATCGACCGAGCGAGGAGGATTTTTTCAATAACCCCTTAAAGCAGGGGTGCATTGCTGGACTATCGAGTGCAAGGGGGTTGAATGTGCGCTCGAATGAAACCCGCGCCGCCCGGCGCGTACTCAGATGGCCAGTTGGGTCTCGGCGTCGAAGAAGAAGAGGTTGTCCTCGCGCATCCCCACCCGGGCCTCATCCCCCATGTCGACCCTCAAGGTGGAGGGCGTGCGCGCCATGATGGACAAATCCTCGAAGGCGAGCTCGAGCACTTGATCCGCCCCGTAAGGCTCCAGCAGCAGCACCTTGCTCTGGTGGCCGTCGCTATCGCCGCCAGCGGCCTCCACGGTGACGTCCTCGGGACGAATCCCCAGGATCACCTTCTCCCTCTCCTTTTCCTCCAGGCGCTTGCGCTGCTCGGCAGGCGGCTCCACGGCGAAATTCCCGTAGCGGAAGCGAAGCCTCCCGTTCTCCTGCTCCAGGGCGCCTGAGATGAGGTTCATGGGCGGCGTGCCCACGAACTGCGCCACGAAGGTGTTGGCAGGCTCGTGGTAGACGGCGTAGGGGGAGGCGTACTGCTGGAGCACGCCGTCTTTCATGAGCGCTATCTCGTCCGCCATGTTGAGCGCCTCCACCTGGTCGTGGGTCACGTAGATCATGGTGGTTTCCAGGCGCCGGTGGAGCTTTTTGAGTTCCGCACGCATCTCGACCCGGAGCGCAGCGTCGAGGTTCGAGAGCGGCTCGTCCATCAGGAACGCCCAGGGTTCACGGACGATCGCACGGCCCAGCGCCACGCGCTGGCGCTGACCGCCGGAGAGTTCGCGGGGCCTTCGGGCCAGAAGTTCTTCGATGTCGAGCGCCTCGGCCGCCCAGAGGACCTTCTCCTCGATTTCGGCCTTGGTCATCTTCATCATCCGAAGCGGGAAGGCCAGGTTGTCCCGCACCCTCAGGTGGGGATAGAGGGCGTAGCTCTGGAACACCATCGCCATGTTGCGCTTGTGCGCCGGAATGTAGCGAACGTCCACCCCGTCGATGAGAATCGCGCCCTCGGTGGGCTCCAGCAGACCCGCGACCACGTTCAGAATGGTGGTCTTCCCGCATCCCGAAGGACCCAGGAGGACGACGAACCTGCCGTCTTCGATCTCGAGGTCCACATTGTCGACCGCGACCACCTCGCCGTAATTCTTGGTCAGATTCTCCAAAACGACCTTCGCCATTCTCACACGCTCCTATGGAAAACCGGCTAGCCCTTCACCGCGCCCGCCGTGAGTCCGCGCACGAAGTAGCGCTGGAACATGAGGGCCAGGGCGACGGGAATGATGACGCAGGCGACGCCCGCGGCGTTCATCCGCGCGTAGCTCACCGAGAACTCGGAGACGAAATCGAGCAGCGTCACCGTGATGGGCCGGGTGTTCATCGTCTGTGTCAGGACGAGCGGGAAGAGGAACTCGTTCCAGCTCGTGAGGAACACGAACACGGCCGCCGTGACGATGGCAGGCGCCGAAAGCGGCAGGATCACGCGCCAGAGCGTCTGGAAGCGGTTGCAGCCGTCCACGCGGGCGGCGCTCTCGATCTCCTGCGGCACGGTCTCGAAATAGGCGACCAGCACGAAGATCGCCAGGGGCAGGGATATCGGAATGTAGGCCACGATGAGCCCCATATAGGTATCCAGCAATCCGAGCCCGCGGATCATCAGGTAGAACGGGACGATCAGCGACACTTCGGGCACGATTCGGGACGCCAGCACGACGTAGAAAAGGGACTGCTTCCCCTTGAAGTAAAGACGCGCGAAACCATACGCCGCCAGACAGCCCAGGATGACGTTGATGATGGTGACGCCAAATGCCACGACGAAACTGTTCCACATCGAGGGCAGCACGTCCGCCGTGGGGAACGTGGAGTATCCCGCCATCTTCTTGTCGAACGCGACGCTCGTGTCGGCGGGCTTTCTGAGGATGATCTCCTCGTAGTTTCCGATGTTGAGCGCGGGCGGAACCCAGTTGGGCGGTACCGACACCACGTCCTTTTCGAACTGAAGGCTCGAGTTCAGCATCCAGTAGAAGGGCGAGATGGCGTAGAAGAGCATGGCGGCGACGATCAGGTAGAGCGCAAGGCGCCCCACGAGGGCGGCCTGGCGGTATCTCTGAATTTCCTTGATGTCGGGAACGCTCGGGGCAGCCATGATCAACTCTCCTGCGGCCTGTAGAGGATCTTAATGTAGCCTATCGCCAGGATGAAGGTGGCGATGGCGATCACGTAGGATATCGACGCGCCGGAGCCGAACTGCAGGTTCCGGAATGTTTCCACATAGGTGTACCAGGATACGAGGGCGGTCGCGTCGCCCGGCCCTCCCTCGGTGAGGATGTAGACCAGATCGAAAGTCTTGATGGAGATGATCGAAGAATAGACCAGCACCAAGAGAAAGGCCAGCTTGAGCGCGGGCAGGGTGATGTGCCAGAAGCGCCTCGACGCGCCGGCCTGGTCGACCTTGGCCGCGCTGTAGAGGTCCTCGGGTATCGCCTGCAGCGCCGTAAGGAACAAGACGGTGGCCAGTGGAACCTCCTTCCAGACGAAGGCGTTCACGAGTGTATATAGCGCGCGGTTCGGGTTGCTGAGCCACGTCTGGTACTTGTCGATGACGCCCAGAGAAACCAGAAGCCCGTTCAGCACCCCGTAGTCGGAATGGTATATCCACTCCCAGATGAGGCCGTTCGCCACGTAGGGCACCGCCCAGGGAACAAGGATGAGCGGCACCACCCACCTGCGCACGCCGGAGCCCAGTTCATTGAGCGCCAGGGAGAAGATGAGACCGAGCAGGGCCACGGCGATCACCGACACCACCACGAAGACGATCGTGTTCATGAAAGCATTGTAGAAATCTTCGCTCTCCAGGAACATGATGTAGTTCTCGAAGCCCACGTAGGGGTTTTTGTGGGGCCGCTTCAGGTTATAGACGTGAACGCTGACGTAGAACGAATGGAGAATCGGATAGATGTTGAGCAGCACCATCAGCAGTAGCGCCGGTCCTACGAAGAACATCGCGATTCCGCCTTCGGTCTGCGTGCGCCGGGCGAACCAGCCCTTCAGGCCCGTTGCGTCGGCGGGTTTTGCTCCTTCGACGGACAGGATATTCGCCAAGGAAAACCTCCATCGCGCCTCCCCCGGCAGTCCGTCGCCGGGGGAGGCAATCGCTTGCGTCTAACCGTAGCGCCGTTTCAATCTGTTCCACTGCTTGGTCAGGGTCTTGAGCGTGCCCACGATGTCGGCCTGACCCAGGATCGCCTTGTGCACGCGCGGACGCATGAACTGATCCCACTCGGCGTACCACACGGCCTTCTGCCCGTCCTTGGGCTTGCTCAGCGCCATCTGGCTCTCGAACAACTTCGCCTCGCCCCACTTGTTCGCCGCCGCGATGATGTCGGGGTCCTTGAACAGCGGCGCGTGGCCGAAGCCCAGACCGAATTCGGTGAACCACTTCTTCGCGGTGCGGTAGGTGCCCGACTTGTCCTTGCCGCCCAGGAAATCCACCATCTTCCAGGACATCGCCTTGCGCGCGGGGTCCTTCGCGGCCGAGGCGGTCATGCTGTAGCACCGCGTCCAGCCGCAGACGTTGGGCTTGGCGTTGTTCGCGGTGGGTATGAGCGCCATCTTGACCTTGCCGGCCACCTTGGAGGATTTGGGTTCGTTCGCCGCCCGCAGCCGGTAGTTCGGCAGTATGGCGAAACTGCCCGTTCCGCTGCTGAAGGCCTTGAGGGCTGCGACCTCGTTGAGTTCCAGGAAGCCGGGCTGCGTGATCTTGTGCTTATTCGCCGCGTCGATGATCCATTGGATGGCCTGCGCCGCCGCGGAGCCCTCCTTGTCGTAGCCCATGACGTTGTATTTCTCGTCGACGAACCTTCCGCCCCGGCTGTACATCATGGTGAAGAGCAGCTCACCCATCCAGAAGTCAGCCTTCAGGAACTGGAGGAAGGGATACTCCTGAATCCCCTTGCTCTTGATCTGGAGGCTCTGCTGGACCACCTCGTCCCAAGTCTTGGGAGGAGCGCCGATGCCCGCCTTCTCCAAGTGCTCCTCGTTGTAGAGGAACGCCATGTGGCCCACGTAGTAGGGCAGGCCGTAGAGCTTGCCGTTGTAGGTGAGCGCTTCGGCGGTCGGGCCGATAAACTCCTTGCGGTATTCGTCTACGCGCGGGAATTCATCGATGGGGTAGAGCCAGCCCGCCTCCACGAACTCGGCGAGGTGCCCGTCGATCATGTAGATGACGTCGAGAGGGGTTTTCCCCGAGAACTTGACGACGAGGGCGTCGTGGTACTTGCTGCCCGGCGTATTCCCGTAGTTGATCTTGACCTTGGCGAGCTTCTCGAATTCGGCAATGCGCTGCTTCACGAAGCTGATGCCGTAGGTCCAGCTGTAGAAGTTGAGCGTTTTCACCATCGCCGCCGAGGGCGTCACCCGCGAGACGGGCAAGGCCAGGGCGGCCGTTCCAAGTGCGGCATTGCGAAGGAGTTTCCGACGGCTCAATCCGAGTTCTTTCATGGTCAACCCTCCATCGTCGCCCAGGAGATCTTTGCTCCCCTTTGGCAGGGCGACCGCCATTGGGGGCAGAACCACGCCACAACGCCAATCAAGAAGCCCAACACCGGGCCTCTCGGTTCACTCGGATTTCAGACGAAGAGATGGGAAGCGTTCTTACGGCAGGAGGCGAATCGGGGCAATTAGGCCCTGGAGGCGACGATACCACCGGTTCGCGATTCCCACTCTCCGGCGTTCGATAAATCCTCTAACAACCTCAACCAATCTTACAAGTATGCTGAAATGCTAGCAGGGTTCCCCCGCACTGTCAATTTTGAACACCCTGCCCCGGAGCGCCGCATACCCCCGATTACGGCCGTGTATTCAGGCGGGGAGTCACGCCTGGCTGCGCGATACCAGCTCGATGCTGATGTCGTCCGGCCCCCGGATGAAGGCGATCTTCGTGCCCGGCCCAATCTCCCACGGGTCGCAGATGAAATCGGCCCCTTTCGCGCGCAGGTCGGCCTCGGCCCTGTCCATGTCGTCGACGACGAGGCCGAAATGGTCCAGGCCGTAGCGCGGGTCGCTCGTCGTGCGGACGGGGTCTTCGCCCTCCGCCCGGCCCGACACCAGGAAACTCATGCCGTTCAGATCGAAGCTGAAAATCGGCGAGCCGCCCAGGTCGCCCTCGTCCACCACCTTGGCCCCGAACATCTCCTCCCAGAATTTTCTGGCGGCGTGGGGGTCCTCGCTTCGAAAGTGCATGTGATCGTATCCGTAGGTGGGCATGGACATCTCTTCCCCTCCAGAAAAAGTGAGCCGAAAAGGAGGAGGTTCTCCCCTCCCGTCTGCTTCGGTCGAGCTTGTGTATGTGTGGAAATTATAGAGGCGTTTGCGGTTTGGTTGTCAAGAAGGGGGATTTGCCGGAGCCGTAGGGACAGGTCGCGACCTGTCCCTACAAGATGTGAATGCGCTTTTGATCGTCATT
>VXPH01000187.1 GCA_009839615.1 Nitrospinota bacterium | reverse complement strand
CCGCATCGCCGTAATTCCGTTTATATGTAGAACCCATTGTAGTGGGCCGTTCTTTTGAACGGCCCAGGTTCGCGAACCGCCCCTGCGGGGGCTGTTGAAAAAGCCCTCCTTGTCGGGGTTTTTGAAAAACCTTCTTCGGCCAGCATTGTGGTTGTAGGGACAACCCTCCGTGGTTGTCCTTTTGCAGGACGGGGAAAATGAGGACAGGCACGGAGGCCTGTCCCTACGGTGAACAATTCGATGATCGGGATTCCCTCCCTCCGAAGGGGGACTTCTTCAACAATCCCCTACGGTTTCGTTTCAATGTGCGCCGTTTTTGTAGCGGACAATCCACAATGGTTGTCCGAAGCCCCCGTGCCTGTCCGAGGCCTCTGATACGGGCGGCCACGGGGGGCCGCCCCTACGGGTCATTTCGATTTGTGTGGTTTCTGTAGGGACAGGTCGCGACCTGTCCCTACCTTCCCGCGCCTGTCCGTTTTTGTATCGGTACGCCATTCCCCCCCTCCTCGGTCGGAAACGCGCCACGCGCGCCGTCCGCGCCGCCTCCTAAGTCCGCGCGCAAACCATCCCTGAGCGGACAGCCTGAAGGACTTGCCCTTGCCGGGGGGCTGTTTCACCGGTAGGGTGATGGGGACGTTCGAGGAGGAACGATGCGGCGAAGCCGCCTCGCCCCGCGCGGAATGGAGGGATGATGACGCAGCGCAAGCCAAAATCCCGCCACGAGTCGATAAAGGCGGGCGATTTCATTCGTGTCGGCATGCTGGATGAGCTGAAGCGCAAGCGCATGAAAGTGGTGAGCGGCCGGCGCCATCCCATCCTTGTGGTGTATGAGGGGGGCCGCCTTCACGCGCTCGACAACCGCTGTCCCCATCTCGGCTTCCCGCTCCACCGGGGGTCGGTGGAGAACGGCATCCTCACCTGCCACTGGCATCACGCCCGCTTCGATCTCGAGAGCGGTTGCACCTTTGATTTGTGGGCCGACGATGTGCCGAGGGCCAGGGTCGAGGTACGGGGCGATGCGGTCTGGGTCGCGGCCGATTGCAGCTATCCTGACGAGGGCGACTATTGGCGCACGCGGCTCGGCGACGCCATGGCGCACGACCTGGATCTGGTGAGCGGGAAGGCGGTGCTCGGCCTCCTCGATCAATCCGTTGCGAGCGCCGATATCCTCGCCGATGCCTTCCTGTTCGGCGCGCGGAATCGCGACGACTGGAGCGCCGGTTCCACGATTCTGGCCGCGCTGGCGAACGTGTTGCTGGCCCTCGATGAGGACGACCGCTATCTCGCGCTGTTCAAGGGCATCTCCGAGGTGGCCGGCGACTGCGCCGGCGAGATGCCGCGCCGCGACCGCAAGCCCCTGGCCGATGCCGCTCCTTCGCGGGACACCATGCGGGACTGGCTCCGGCACTGGTCCCTGGTGCGTCACCGCGACGGCGCGGAGCGCACCGTGCTGACCGCGATCGCCGCCGGTGCGACGCCCGCGGAGCTCGCCGATCTCCTGATCACCGCTCAGACCGATCGCTACTACGCCGATCGCGGCCACAGCCTCGATTTCATCAACAAGGCGATGGAGTGCCTCGATACCATCGGCTGGCGACACGCCGAGGCTGTCCTGCCCACGGTGGTCAAGACCATGGTGACGGCGCGCGGCGAGGAGGAGGCGAACGCCTGGCGCCACCCGCTCGATCTGGTGCCCCTCCTGGAGGCGGCCTTCGCCGGGCTTCCGAAGCTCTTCCGGAAGGGGGCCAGGACGAAGGGCGTCTGGCGGGATCACCGCGCGCTGGCCGGGGCGATCCTCGGCGAGGAGGCCGAGCCCATCATCGCCGCCATCAACGCCGCGGTCGCCGCCGGCGCCCGGCCGACGGACCTCTCCCGCGCGCTCGCTTATGCGGCGGCGATCCGCGTGGCGCGCTTCGGCACCTCGAACGAGTTTTCCGACTGGAACGCGGCGCTTCACGCCTTCACTTACGCCAACGCATTGCATCAGGCTCTGAAGCGCATCACCGCGGAGGGGGAGGCGCCGCCCGAGGCCCATGTCGACGTGGTGCGCGGCGTGTTCCACGGCGCCATGGCGGTCTATACGAATCGCTTTCTCAATGTGCCCCCGGCTCGACTGCCGGAGGAGGAGCCCGCGGCGTTGGCCCGACTCCCCGGGGACGCGGCGGCGCTCCGTCAGGGCCTGCTCGATGTGATGGACCGCCAGCAGCAGGTCCAGCCGGCGGCGCGGCTGGTCGCCCGGTATTTGAACCAGGGCCACGATCCCGCAGGTATCATCGCGACGCTCGGCCATGCGCTCCTGCGCGAGGACGCGAGCTTTCACATGTTCCAGATGTACGAGGCGGGCGTGCAACAGTACCGCGAGTGGGCGGGTGAGCCCGAAGGCGGTCACATTCTGATAGCCGTGGCCCGCTTTCTCGCCGCGCATTCCCCGACCCAGCGCGCCAGGCACCAGACCGCGACCATCGCCCGCCGGCTGCATCGCGGGGAGGGCGTGCATGAGAGCGAGGGCGGGGACGCGGCCGGTCCGGCTGCGGAATAGGCTTCGACGGACGCCGGCGCCTTCGCCATCCGCGCTCCCCGTCACGCCGGAGCCGGGCCCGGCCGGATTCCGCCCACGGCATTCCGTGAAAGAACCGACGGATTGTTTCGATACGCGAGGTTTCCGTAGGGACAGGCCCCCGTGCCTGTTCGACGTCGCGATCTGTCCCTGCAGTCGTTTGAATCAGAAAACCGGCATCTCCCGGTAGGTGCCCCAGACCGACTTCAGTTTCCCGGTGATCTCTCCCATCGTGGCGCCCTCGCGCACGAGCTCGACCGTGACGGGCATGATGTTCCGCGTCTCGTCCCTGGCGACCGAGACGAGCTCCTCCAGGAGCGTCCCGACCTTTTCGTTGTCGCGTTCGGCGCGCACCCGCCTCGTCCGCGCGATCTGCCGGTCGGCGGTCGAGGAATCATAGGGATGGGTCTCGATCTCCTGGTCTTCTTCCTCCTCGACCATGGTGTTGACCCCGATGACCGGTTTTTCGCCGGATTGCTTGCGCAGGGCGGTCTCGTAGGCGAAGTCGGCGATCTGCTTCTGGAACCAGCCTTCCTCGATCAGTTTGATCGTCCCGCCGTTCTCGTCCACGTAGTCGAGAATCTCGAAAATGCGCTTCTCGTACTCGTTGGTCAGGCTCTCGACGTAGTAGGAGCCGCCCACCGGATCGATGACGTTGGCGACGTTCGTTTCCTCCGCGATTATCTGCTGCGTGCGCAGGGATATCCGCATGGCGTCCTCGGTCGGAATCGCGAACGCCTCGTCGTAGCCGTTCGTGTGCAGCGACTGGCAGCCGCCGAGGACGGCGGCGAGGGCCTGGAACGCCGTGCGCACGATGTTGATGCGGAATTGGGGCTTGGTCAGGGTCGCGGCCGCGGTCTGGCAGTGGAAGCGAAGCCGCATCGATTCGGGGTTCTTCGCGCCGAAGCGCTCTTTCATGATTTTGGCGTAGCAGCGGCGCAGCGCCCGGAACTTGGCGACCTCCTCGAACAGGTCGGCTTGTGAGACGTAGAAGAAGGCGAGCCTCGGCGCGAACTCATCCACGCTCATGCCGGTCTTCAGCACCTCCTCCACGTAGACGATCAGGTTGCACATGGTGAAGGCGGCTTCTTGTAAGGGCGAGGCGCCGGCTTCCGAGATGTGATAGCCCGAGATGTTGATCGGGTTGTAGCGCTTCATGTTGCGGCCGCAGAAGGATATGCAGTCGCGCACGATGCGTACCGACGGCGCGATGGGATAGATGAACTCCTTCTGCGCCATGTACTCTTTCAGGATGTCCGCCTGGATGGTGCCCGAGAGTCTGTTCAGGTCGAGGCCGCGCTTCTCGGCCAGCGCCACGTACATGGCGAGCAGGATCCAGGCGCTGGGGTTGATGGTCATCGATACCGAGATGTTCTCCAGATCGATGCCGTCGTAGAGCGCCTCCATGTCGGCGAGCGTATCCACGGCCACGCCCTCGCGGCCCACCTCGCCGTCGCTCATCGGATGGTCGGAGTCGTAGCCCATGAGCGTGGGCATGTCGAAGTCGGTCGAGAGTCCCGTCTGGCCCTGCGAGATGAGATACTTGAAGCGTTCGTTGGTGTCTTCGCCGGTGCCGAAACCGGCGATCTGGCGCATGGTCCACACCCGGCTGCGGTACATCGTCGGGTAGGGCCCCCGCGTGAAGGGGTAGCGCCCCGGCAGGCCGATATCCTCGAGCGGCGTCTCGGCGATATCGGCTGCGGTATAGACGCGCTGCACCGGAAAATCGCCGATGGTGAAGAACTGCTCCTTGCGCTCGGCCTGTCTGTTCAGGAAGGCGGCGACCTCGTTGCCCTCCCAGCCCTCGATCTCGCTCCGGAGTTTCTCAAGCGAATTTTGAGTAAACGTCTCGTTCATGGTCTCCCTCTCCTTCGAGCGTCGTCGAGAGCAATTCCTCCGCCAGCGAATAGGGGTCGCTCTCCCGGCGCATGAGCTGTTCGGCGAGTTTCGCGCTCGCCGCCGCCGTGGCGGCGTTGAATCGATCATACAACAGGTTTTCGGCGGTCTTGCGCAGCCGGAATTCCGCGATGCTTTTGCGCCTTGCCAGGCCCGCATCGGAATCCGGGGCCAGGCCGCGATGCCGGGCAATCGCCCCCAAAAGCTCGTCGAGCCCTTCTCCGGAAACGGCGCTGGTGCCGATCACGGGGACGGTCCAGCCGGATGGTGCTTGCTCGTGTATTCCGAGCGTCAGCATCTGCTTCAGGTCGGTCAGCGTCCGGTTGGCGTCGCTCCGGTCGCATTTCGACACGACGTGGATGTCGGCGATCTCCAGAAGGCCCGCCTTGATGGCCTGTACCTCGTCGCCGAGGCCGGGTGCTGAAACCACCACCGTGGTGTGGGAGGCGCGTACGATCTCGACCTCGTCCTGGCCCACGCCGACGGTCTCCAGGATGATGACACCGAAGCCGGCGGCATCGAGAATGTCGACCGCCTCGAGCGCCGCGCGCGCCATGCCGCCGGTCGCCCCGTGCGTCGCCATGCTGCGGATATACACCCCGGGATCGGCGCTCAAGTCGCTCATGCGGATGCGGTCTCCCAGAATGGAGCCGCCGGAATAGGGCGAGGAGGGATCGATCGCGATGACCCCGACCTTGTCACCGCCGGCGCGCAGTCTTTGCGCAAGCAGGCTGACGAGTGTGGATTTTCCGCTGCCGGGTACCCCGGTCATCCCGACGACGTGCGCGCCTCCGGCGAGCTTGTGGATCTGCGCGAGTGCGCCGCGCGCTTCCGCCAGGCCCGACTCCGCGCGCGATATGAGGCGGCCTATTGCTGCCGGCTCGCCCCTTCGGACGCGGGCGATGAGTTCCACGGAGGGGACGTAGGCGCCCATCAGCGGTTTTCGTCATCCAGTTGCGTCTGCATTTCCTGAAAGACGGCGCGGTCGTCGATCACCCGGCGCGCCTTGAAATCCGTCCGGGGGATCGAGCCCGGCTCGGCGATCTCCACGGCCGTCCGCAGTCCGAGCACCGTCTGCAGCTTGCGCGCCACTTCGTCGCGGAACCCGGCGGCGGCGTCTGGCGCAGCATAAGTTTCGGCGTCGGCCTCGACGCGCAGCAGCAGCTCGTCCATCGCCGCCTCGCGGCTGATCACGATCCGGTGCTCTCCGCCGTAGTGCGCGAGTTCGTTGAGCGCGGCGTCTATCTCGCTCGGATACACGTTCTCGCCCCGGATCGTGAACATGTCGTCGATGCGCCCGAAAATACCGTGCGGCAGGCGCGGATAGGTGCGCCCGCACGGGTTCGGTTCGTCCACCCACCGGGTCAGGTCCCCCGACGCCAGGCGGATCATCGGCTGCGACGCGCGTTCGAGATGGGTGTACACGGGCGTTCCCCGTTCCCCGTAGGGGACCCGGCGCATGGTTTCGGGGTCGCACACTTCCGTGTAGACGACGTCCTGCCAGCAGAGCATTCCGTCCGTCTCGGCCGAACTCGCCACGTTCATCCACGGACTCATCTCGGCCATGGAGCCGCTGTCGTACACCTTGGCCCCGTAGATTCCCTCGATGCGTTCGCGGATGGCCGGGATCGAGGCGCCGGGCTCGCCGGAGAAGAACATGATCTTGAGCTGCATGTCGCGCGGGTCGATGCCCTCCTCCTCCGCCACCTGGGCGAGGTGTAAGGCGTAGGTCGGCGTGCCGTAGAAGGCGGTGGGCTTCAGCATGTTGAGCCATTGCACGCAGCGCGCCGACATGCCGGACACGCCGGCGCCGAACGGGAACGCTTTCGCGCCGAGGCGTTCCGCGCCGGCGAGCGCCCCCCAGCTCCCCATGTAGAGAGAAAATACGGCGGCGACGCAAATCGTGTCCCCGGGTCGCAGGCCCATGCCCCACATGACGCGCGCATGCGCGTTGGCGATGGCGCGCCAGTCGTTCTGCGATATGGCGAAGGCGGTGGGCCGCCCGGTCGTGCCGCTGGTGCCGTGGATGTGATAGACGTCGTTTTCGTCCACGCAGAGGTAATCGCCGAAGGGCGGGTGGCGCTCCTGGGCCTCGCGCAGGTCCTTCTTGGTCAGGACCGGGACCTTCTCCTCGAAGTCCTCGAGCGACTTGAGCTGCTCCGGGTGGAAGCCGGCCTCATCCCACTTGCGGCGATAGAGGGCCGCATGCTCCCAGGCGTAGGCGCAGACCTGGGCGAGCCGCTCCAGGATGGCCTTCTCCCGGTCTCCCGCCGGCATCGTCTCCCGCCGGGGGAACCAGTAGCGGCCCTCCGGCGCAGGGAGAAAGTTCTCGTCATATGCGGGTGGGAATGACCAGGACTCCATGGATATAGATTCAGCGCGCGCCGCGCTCCTCCACGAGACGGGTCAGCGTGTCGATAATCGTTTGCGGGGGCGTATCCTGCAGCAGCACCTTGCTGACCCCCATTTCCTTGAGCTCGGCCACGTCTTCGTCCGGCATGACGCCGCCGGCCACGACGATCATGTCGTCGGCGCCATTGGTCCGAAGCAGATCGAATATCTTGGGGAACACGGTCATCTGCACGCCGGAGAGGAGACTCACGCCGAGCACGTCGACGTCTTCCTGCACGGCGGCGGTCACCACCTCTTCGGGCGTGCGGTGCAGGCCGGTGTAAATCACGTCCATGCCGGCGTCGCGCAGGGCGCGGGCGACGATCTTGACACCCCGGTCATGACCGTCGAGACCCACCTTCGCGAGCAGGACGCGGATTGGCTGACTCATGAGGCGTTCCTCAACAGACTCTGATTTGTATGCGAAAAACAGCATACAACCTGCAAAAAAAGCACCACAGTGTCAAGGAGATACGGAATCGACCCGGGGGGATATGCGCAGCCGGACAGGCGCAAGAGCCTGCCCGGAGCCCGTCGAAGGGAACACCGCAAAACAGCCCCCCGAACCCCCCCTTGCCGGGGCTGTTGAAAAAGCCCACAGAAGGAGCGTACTGAATTTCACTCCCCCCTTGAGGGTCGGCCTTTCCTCCTCGGGA
>VXPH01000218.1:5454-7583 GCA_009839615.1 Nitrospinota bacterium | reverse complement strand
CATGCGCAGCGTGGTCGTCTTGCCGCATCCCGAGGGGCCGACGATGACGACGAACTCGCCTTCCTCGATGGTGAAGTCGAGGTTCTTCACGGCCTCGATGTTCCTGCCGAATACCTTGCGTAAACCCTTGAGTTCGATTCTCGCCATTATTTTATTACCTCTTCACCATTCCGAAAGTGAAACCTCGCACCAGGTGTTTTCGAATGAAAATGCCGATGACCATGAGCGGCAGGGTGATGCCCACCGCCAGGGCGGCCTGATGGCCGTAGACGCGGCCCTCGTCGGAGCCTTCGTATTTCGCCAACTGGACGGGCAGCGTCACCACGTCCACCTTCGAGAGCATGAGAGAGAGCAGATATTCGCTCCACGTCAGGATGAGGATGAACAGGAACGTCGCCACGATGCCCGAGCGAATGAGCGGGAATATCACCTCGCGGATGGCCTGCCACTTGGTCGCGCCGAGAATCTCGGCGGCCTGTTCGATCTCGACGGGCACCTCGTCCACGAAGCTCTTCGTCATCCAGACGGAATACGGCAATGTCGTGATGAAATAGACGATAATCAGCCCCAGCGCCGTGTCCATCAGATGGATCGCCGAGTAGTAGAGCGTCAGCGGCGCCGCCACCACAATGGGCGGAATCATCCTGAGCACAAGGAGCTGGAACATCCGTATCTCCGACAGTATCCGGTATCGCGAAACCCCGTAGGCCAGAATCGCGCCGAAGGCAACCGAGAGCGCGGTGGCGGTGATGGCGATGTAAAGACTGTTCCAGAGCGCCTGCCAGGGCTTGTTGGCCGAATGCGACTCGTAGCGGGCTGTCTGCGTTTTCTGCTCGAGGGTCGTTCGGGGACTCTGCTCCCTGCCCCACACGGCTTGATAATTGACCCAGGAGGCTTCATTCGACCAGTAGACCGGCGGCCAGGCGTGCCACTCCCAGTCCGGCTTGAACGAGGTGGAAACGATCCAGAATATCGGGAACGCCACGATCACCGACCATACGACAAGCATGGCGTAGCGAAATATGGTGAACAGGCGCGCCTTCGTGACTCGGTTCATGTCTAGGCCTCCGTGCGCGACGTTTCATGCAGGGCGTCGAGCGCCCGTTTCTCGCGGCGCAGCACGTAGATCGCCGTGAGAACGATGAAAATCATGATAACCATGACGACGTAGGACATCGCCGCGCCCTTCGATATGTCGAACGACACCCAGGTCGTGAAATAGAGATAGATCGGTATCGTCTCGGTGGCGGTGCCCGGCCCTCCCTGGATGAGGCCCCACGTCTTGGGAAACTCCGCCATCGCCTCCAGAAAGCGCAGTATGAGCGCCAGGAATATGACGGGGCGCAGGAGCGGAAGCTGGATCTCGCGGAATATCTGTAATCGGCTCGCCCCCAGGATGCGTGCCGCCTCCACGGGTTCGGTCGGCAGCGAGGAGAGGCCCGCCAGCATGATGATGAAGACGAAAGGCGTCCAGTTCCATATCTCCAGCAAAATAATCGTAAAAATAGCGACATCGGGATTCGCCAGCCAGGTGAACTTCGAGAGATCCCCCGGCAGGAAATAGCTCAAGAACCCGTTGATGGGCCCTTTTTCGTACAAGAGCATATCGGCGGTGTAGGCGATCACCACGGGCACCGTCAGCATCGGGAGGATGAAGAGAATATAGAAGAACGCCTGCCCCCTGAAGGGCTTGTACATCAAGAGCGCCAAGGCGAAACCGCAGATGAAGCAACCCAGCGTCGAGAGACCCGCGAACAGGAGCGAGCGCCCCATGGCCTTCCAGAAACGCCCTTCGGTCAACACCTCCTGGAACAACTCCAGCCCCACGAACTCCGCGTCGAACCAGGTGGAGAGATAGACCGTCCAGGAATGGAACGAAAAATAGATCTGCAGGAGAAACACGGGTATCAGGAACGCGAACAGGAGAATCAGCGGAGAGAGCACGCTCCATTTGAATACGCGCACGCCCCGGGCGCGGGTGGAGCGTCTACCCTTTGGCTGCGCTATTGTGGCTGTCGCCATTCAAAAATACTCCTGCGAAATCGAATGAATCGGAGCTTTCGCCGGGAAACATCCGGAAGCGGTCTTCGCGTCGGCGGCCGGGGCGGGCGAATACCACCTGCCCCGGC
>VXPH01000218.1:0-5444 GCA_009839615.1 Nitrospinota bacterium | reverse complement strand
GTTTGGGGGCTGGGCGGGGGGGGGGGGGGGGGGCCAAACCCCCGCCCCGCGCCCGGCGAAACTTGGAACCCCTCCCCGGAGCCGGGCCCCGGGGAGAGGAGGTTTTCGTTCTACGAGGGAACGTCCACCTTCGGCATCATGGCCTTGTAGAAGGGAATCTCCCTCTTGAGCTTGCGCTTGCCGACCTTGCGGATGATCTTGGCCCACTCGTTCTGGATGTCGCCCATCACCTTCTTCGCGCCCTTCTTGCGGCCCGCGTAGGCCTCGGAGAGGTTGCGGTCGACGACTTCCTTGAACTCCTGGTAGCCGGTCACATAAGGCGGCGGGCAGGTGACGAGGAGGTTGTCCTCCACGGACTTGATTCCCGGCTTGGTGTAGACCTTGGTCACCTGCGGGTCGGTCATGTGCTTGGGATGCCAGGGATCGTGGAAGGTGAACTTCGGATGGCCCACGACCTCGGCGCTGTTCTTGTAGGTGCTCATGTACATGGCCCATGCGACGGCCTGTTTCTTGCGCGGGCTGTGCTTGTTCACGACCATGGCCATCACCGGGGCCGAGAAGGCGCGGTGGATGAGCTTGCCGGAGAACTTCGAACCCGGCACCAGGCCGTAATGCCACATGCCCCTGGTTTTCGTATTCGCCGTGGGGCTTTCGATGAGCGCGATAATCCCGTCCCAGTACTGGCAGGAGAAAATCTTGCCGTTGCGGATCCGGGGGATCATCTGCGGCGAACCCCAGGCGGCCGCCTCGGGGTGGGAAACCTGCTTGCGAGCGAGCCAGGTGTCGAAGGCGTATTCGGCCGCAGGCGTGTTCAGCGTGGGGTTGGCGTCGTCGTCGAACGGGAAGCCGCCCGCGCTGTAGAGGTACATCCAGTACCAGAAACTGCTGTTCGCCTTGTCACGCAGGCCGCCGAAGCCGTAGAGCTCCTTGTCGGGCCTGTGGAAATGCTTCATGACCTCGAGTTCGTCTTCCCAGGTGACCGGCCACTTCAAGGGCTTGCCGTGCTTGTCGGCGAAGGCCTTGCGCTCATCGGGATTGTCGAACAGGTCTTTGCGGATGAACTGCGGGCAGACGTTGCCGTCCGTGGGCATCGCGTAGGTCTTGCCCTGATACTGCATGAAGGTCTCGAAGTTCCCCACCATCTTGAGGTCGAAGCCGGCGGACTTCATGTAGTCGTCGAGAGGTTCGAGCATTCCCGCCGCCGCGAGGGAGGGAATCATCATGGATTCCACGTGAAAGATGTCGAACTTGCCCGAGCGCGTGATGGCCTCGGCCATCGCCCGCTGGGGAATCTGCAGGTTGGGAACGTCACTGACCTTGTCCATGGAGATGCCGGTGGCTTTGTTAAACTCGCGGTTAAGGTCCGGGTAGTTGCGCCAGTAGAGGCCCCACATCATTCCATTCAGCTTGGCGCCGCCCAGCTTCTTGCCGGCCTTGATGACGGCGTCCTCCTCGGGTCCGGCATGGGCTTTGCCGCCGCCGAGAACGGCTGGACCCGCCACAGCGGTGGCCAGACCGGCCTTGAGGAGGCTTCTTCTTTTGATCTGTTTCTCGCTCATCTGGGTGTTCCTCCTTCATTCATGGGATCGACCGAGAAGAGGAAATAAAACCGCGTCTGGCGTCCACCGGAAGATGGATCGCCTGTCGGCGGATGAATGAACCCGCCTCTCGGCCCGTTAATGCAACTCATAATGCCTAGGTAACAGCGCATTCTATTGAAGCGTCGATTTTTGTCAACATGCGGAACGAGGCATCTTCCGATATTTACGGACTGTGAACGACAGGGCATTCAAAAGGCGACAGCGAGGGGAGACGAAAAAACGCCCTCCCCGGCGCGTCGTCGAGCGAGAGCCGGAGAGGGCGGTGCGACGCGGCTTGCTTCTAGCCTTCGACCGATTCCGCCTCCATTTCCTCCAACTTCTTGAGCGCCACCTTGTCCCTCAGCAGAAACACCGGGCAGGGCGCGCGCCTCAAGACCTGCTCGGAGACGCTGCCGATCAAAAAGCGGCTCACCATGTTGTGGCCGTGGGTGCCCATGACGAGGAGGTCGAAATCCCCCGTGTCGGCGAACTGGACGATCTCCTTCACCGGTTCGCCGAAAACGACGAGGGTTTCGATGGGCACGGCCGATTCGATCTGTTTCGTCATCACGTCGAGATTGCTCTGCAACTCGATGCGCGTATCCTCGAGCAGGCGGCTCGGAGAGATGGTGCCCACGAGTTCCGCGCCATAGCCGCCGTATTTGGCCGCGTAGTCGGGGTTTCTCGCCACGTGTATGGCCATGACTTCGGCGTTGCGGTTCTCCCCGATCTCCGCCGCGACCTTCAGGACGCCGCGGCTCAGTTCAGAGAAATCCACGGCTGCCAGCACTTTCTTGGGATCGTATATTCGCATGGCGTTTCCCTCCGATATGAAGAAATGTACGACGTCTTATTGTTCATTAACAAAATGCGGAGCCTCTGGAGGCCCCGCATTCAGGGATCGTTCTCGACTGTTCTGCCTGCGCGTCCCGCGATGGCCGTCCAGATGCCTTGCACCGGCTATCTTTTGTCATCCCCCGAGAGGCCGGCGCGTTGCTTCAGGGGACTAGACTCCATCACTCCATCAACCCCCTATGTTCTATTTCAAATATAGGCTCTCGCGCGCCATCTTTCAAGGGAAATCCGCACCCGGACTGCCCTGCCCGCCTCAGTCGATCTCCACCACCACGTTGCCGACGTTCGCGAAATTCTCCATGATCTCGTGCGCGGCGGCGGTATCCTCCAGCGAGAAGCGCGCGCCGATGTGGTGGGTGAGCGCGCCCGCCGCACACGCGGCGTTGATGTCCGCGCAGGCCTGGGCGATGGCGGAATCCGGCATGGTGTAGACGAACACCATGCGGATGGCCGTGTTCTCGGGCATCATCTGGTACCAGGGCAGGGCGGGCTCAGGCACCCGCGTGGAGCCGTAGGCCGCGACGGTGCCGTTTCCCTTGAGCACCCGGCGGGTGACGTCCAGGTTCTCGCCGAAATCCACCTCGCAGATCCGGTCCACGCCCGCTCCGCCTGTGATCTCCAGGATGCGCTCCGCCGCGTCCTCATCGCGGTAGTTCACCACGTGGTCCGCGCCCGCATCACGCGCGATCTCCGCCTTCTCCTCGCTGCTCACGGTGGCGATGACATCGGCGCCCCCCCACTTGGCGAGCTGCACGCCGTAGCGCCCCACGGCGCCCGCACCGCCGGTGACGAGCGCGGTCTGCCCCATTATCGGCCCGTCGATGAACAGCGCCCTGTGGGCCGTCATCGCCGGAATCGCCAGACACGCGCCCTGGGCGAAATCCACAGACTCCGCAAGGGGAACCGCCTGCCGCTCGGGCAGCACGATGAACTCCGCCGCCGTGCCGTAGGGCCTCTGCCACTGGCCGTTGAATATCCAGACGCGCTCGCCTACGCGGGCCGCGTCCACGCCCTCGCCCACGCTCTCGATGACGCCCGCGCCATCGGAATGGGGGATGATTTTCGGCCAGCGCATCTCGCCGCGGGAACCCAGGCGCGCCTTGTAGTCCGAGGGATTCGCGCCCGAGGCGTGGAGCCTCACGCGCACCTCGCCCGCGCCGGGCTCGGGGGTATCGAGTTCGCCGAATTTCAGCACCTCTTTCGCCGGGCCATACGCTTCATACCAGACGGCTCGCATGATCTCTCCTTTATATAATCATTATGAATTGTCTATCAGGGACGAAAAACGCAATTGCTGATCAAAACGTCAAGACACGAAACCTGCAGCAATTCTAAGCCGCCGCCCGTTCGCGCTCTATCATCTCCTTGACGCGGGGGATGAGGTCGCGCGCGGCGCGGTGGCACTCCTCCACGTGGGGATAGCCTGAGAGGATAAACTCGTCGATGCCCAGCCGCCAGTAGCCGAGAAGTTCATCGGCGATTTGCCCGGGCGTTCCTACGAGAGCGGAGCCGCAGTTCACCCGCACCTGGGAGATACCGTTCCAAAGATGGGGCCCGACTCTGAAATCATCGAACGCGCGCGCCTGGGCGGCGGCGCCCACCATGCTCGTGCCGGCCACCAGCGCGCCGCGCTGCGCCTTCACGGAATCCTCCGCCAGGCTCAAAAGCTCTTGCGTCTCCTCCCACGCTTCGGCCTCGGAGTCGCGCATCACCAGATGGGAGCGCACCCCGAAAACGGGCGTGCGCCCCGCCTCGGCGAAAGAAGCCCGCGCGCGCTCCAGGTGCTTCCGAGTCTCCTCCACCGGCCCTATCCAGCCCAGATAGACGTCCGACTGCGTGCCCGCGAGCTTGAGCGCGGCGGGCGAAGCGCCGCCGAGGTAGAACTTCGGCGTCTCTCCCGCCGGACCGGGCGAGCAGTGCACGCCATCGAGGTTCACGAATTTCCCCTCGTAGCTGATCGGCTCGGGCCGCTCCCAGAGTTTTCGGATGGCGGCGATGAACTCTTCCGCACGCTCGTAGCGCGTGTCGTGGTCGATCCGCTCGCCCATCTTCTCGAACTCGCCCTTGATTCCGCCGGGCACGACGTTCAAGTCCACGCGCCCGCCCGTTATCTGGCTGAGCGTGGCCGCCATCTGCGCGAACAGACCCGGGTTCACGAACCCCGGGCGCACGGCGATGAGGAAGCGTATCTTCTCGCTTCGCGCGGCGAGCGCCGTCACCATCGTCCAAGTCTCCGCCAGCGGCGCTCCCTGGTCGAAAAGCCCGTTGGCGAAGCGCGTGGGGATGAGCATGGAGTAGAAATCGTTCTCCTCCGCCGCCTGGACCACTTCACTCAGGTATTCATACGTGGGCGGCCGCTCGGCCCGCAGCGTGCCGATGTGCGCGCCGTCGCCGTCTATCGGGATGAACCAGTCGAAGCGCGGCTCCGGGCGTTCATGATTCGACGTCATGCGTAAACTCCCATGCGGTTTCGGTACCAGATTCCGGCGATTCTAGTACAGATGCGCGGGAAGCGGAAAGGCGGGGGTGCGCAGCGCGGCCATTCCCCCTGGATATCATGCGCCGGCAGGGACGGTTCGCGAACCGCCCCTATTGCAGGATATCTCCTAAGATCAGAGACGGAAGAAAAGCGGCTTTTGGTGTATTTTTGACTTTCCAGTCCAAAAACGCTACTTTCCTCGTAGAGGACCCGTACTCTTTCTTACTCACCGGAGGCGGGGGGAACCATGCAAAAAATCTTCGATCATTTCAAAACCAACGCCGGCGTATGGACGTTCGGGCTGTTCATGGCCGCGGTGGCGGGCGGCATCTATCAGTTCACGGTATTCATGGTCAGCGCGCAGGTCACGCCCGTCAAGGCGCGCCTCGACGCGCAAGTCGAGAGGCTCGACGCGGCGGACAGGAACACGAACAGAACCATCGCCGGTATCGAGAAACGGATGATTTTGTATTTCGATGAATTGAGAGAAAACATAAGTCTTCTCGATAAGAAAATCGACACGAAAATTA
>VXPH01000068.1 GCA_009839615.1 Nitrospinota bacterium | reverse complement strand
GCCGCCGTAGGCGCGGTCGAAGCCGCGCTTGGACTGGTTGCCCGAGGCGTTGTTGTTCACGAGCGTCACCGCGTTTATCTTCCAGCGCACGGCGGTCTCGATTTCGGAGAGGTGATACCAGAAGCCCGAATCGCCGTTGAAGGTGAGCACCGGCCTGTCGGGCACGGCGCACTTGGCCCCCAGGCCCGCCGAGAAGGCCCAGCCCAGGTGGCCCGCGCTCCGCATGTAGCTCTGATCCGGGTGCGAGAGATCGTACATGCCGCCCATCCACATGCCCGAGTGGCCCGTATCGGCCAGCACGACGCAGTCCGAAGGCAGCGAATCGGTCAACTCCTGGCAGATGCGCTCGGGGCGCATGGGCGCGGCGTCCGATTCGAGATACCCGGTGAACTCATCGCGCCACCCCTGCACGAACGCTTGCGCGCGCTCCACCCAGCCCGCACGCGAGGCGGCGGACTCTCCGTTCGTTGCATCGACCATCTTCTGCAGGCTCACCCTGGCGTCGCCCAGGACGGCGGCCTGCAAGGGATAGTTGCGCGCGAGGGCTTCGGGTTCGATGTCGAGTTGTATCGCGGGCGTGCCGATGGGCGGCACGGCCCAGAAGTGCGTCGTCATGCCGCCCGTCTCTGTGCCGACGAAGAAAACGAGGTCGGCCGCGTTCACCACCCGGTTGGCGCTCATCCTCGAATAGGTGCCCACCACGCCGACCGAGAGCGGGTGGTTGCCCGGAATGTTGTCCTTGCCGTTCAGCGAGGTCGCCACCGGGATGTTCAGCTTCTCGGCCAGGGCGATGAGTTCCTTCGAAGCGCTCGATGAGCGCACGCCGCCGCCCGAGACGATGACGGGGCGCTCCGCTTTTTCGAGCAACTCGACCGCTTTTTTCACGCGCGCCATTTCCGGTTCGGGCCGATAAGGGGGAAGCTCCTTGAAGTCCTCTTCGATGATCACCTCCATCTCGGCCTCATCGATGTCGAGCTGGCCCTCGTTGCCCGCGAATTGCAGGTGCACGGGACCGGGACAACCGGACATGGCGACGCGAAAGGCCTGGCGGAGCATGTCCGGGAAACGCGAGGCGTCATCCACCGTGGCGTTGAACTTCGTGACGGGCTCGAAGGCGGGTACGTCGTCCACCTCCTGGTAGACCTTGCGGAACTTGGTCTGCGGCACGCGGCCGCCCGTGAAGGCGAGCACCGGGGCCTTCGCCAGATAGGCGTCCCGAAGGCCCGCCGCCAGGTTCAGCGCGCCGATGACCTGCGCCATGCAGACGCCCGGCTTCTTGCCGGCTCGGGCGTAGCCGTCCGCCATGTAGGCGGCGGATTTCTCGCCGTGCGTCTGGATGCGGGCGATGTTCGTGCGCTCTTCCATCTCGGCCATCGAGCGCCTCAGGACGGCGGGAACCAAGAATGTGTGCGTAACGCCATAGCCCTTGAGCATCTCGGCCATGACCTGGGCGCCTGTCATTTTCGGCATTCTGTGTTTCTCCTTTTTCGAAATTCCTGACGCAACAATATGACGACAACGAAGAATGAAGCCGCCGATTCGGAAAGTCCGAGAAAATCCCGCATAGGCTTATCAGCTAAGGGCGGGAAAATCCAGCCCCCAAGGCATCGCGCACGGCGTCTGGGATCTCGCGCATGTCCTCCACCACGACGGCGCCCGCCTCTTTTAACAGCGCCTTCTTCCGCGCGGGCGAACCCTCGCCGCGCTCGATGATGGCCGCCGCATGGCCGAAGCTCACCCCCTGCGGTGCGGACTCGTTCACCATCCCCGCGATGAAGGCGACCACCGGCTTGGTGAAGTCACCATCATTCATCATGCGTGCCGCGTCCTCCTCCGCGTTTGATCCCGGCTCGCCGAACAGGACGACGCATTTAGTCTCCGGATCGGCCTGGAACAGGGGCATGAGTTCCGAAAACGGCGCGCCCACCATGGCGTCGCCCCCCACGCTCACGTAGGTGCTCTGGCCGATTCCCTCGCGCGTCAGGAGCCAGCAGGTCTCGCTGCCCATCCCCCCGCTTCTGCTCAGCACGCCCACCGGCCCGCGCCGGAACAGGAGGTTCGTGACGGGCAAATCCCCGCCCGTGCCACCCATCTTGGCGCGTCCGGGGCTGATGACGCCCTGGCTGTTGGGACCCACGAGCCGCACCCCCGCGCGCCGCGCATGGGCGATCATCCGCGCCACGTCGTGCTGGGGAACGCCCTCGGCGCACACGAGGATCATGCCGACGCCCGCCCCCGCCGCTTCTATCGCCGATTCCGCCGCCGCGGCGGCCGGCACGAACAGGACGGCGGCGTCCGCCGGGTGATCATGAAGGGCCGCGGCGAACGAGTCGAAGACGGGCACGCCGTCGCAATCCTCGCCCGCGCGTCCGGGCACGACGCCGGCCACTACATTTGTGCCGTATTTGCGCATGAAGCCCGTGTGGGCGCGCGCCTGCCAGCCGGTGATCCCCGCCACGACGACGCGCGTGGTCTCATCGACGAGAATGCTCACTGCACGCCTCCCGCGCTCATCCAGGACTCCCCGCGCTTCACGGCTTCCACCTGCGCGATGATGCGCTCGGCGGCTTCTTCGAGCGTCACCTCATCGCCCAGATACTGAAGATCCGGACAGCCTGCGGCGATCTCGCGCGCCTCCTCCCCGCCCGCGCCCGCGAAGCGCACTATGAAGGGAAATTCGGCGAGATCGACCCCCGTCTCCTCGACCGCGCGGGCGATGGCGCGGACCTTGAGCTGAACGCGCGAGAAACTCGTGATGTTGCTGCCCGCGAGCACGCCCCTCACGTTCGGCATGCGGAGGATTTCCTTGGTGATCTCGAAATACTTCTCCTCGAGCGGTCCCGGCGTGATGTCGAACGCCGTCGCGGGCGCACCACCCAGGCGCGCCATGGTGTCCAGCAGGTACAGGCCGCCCCCTCCCCCGCTCCACATGAGGGCGATCTCCCCGCCCTCGATCTCGGTGAAGCGCGCCGTGTTGTACGGGGGGACGCTGGCGTCGATCTCCGCCACCCGCGCCTCGGCGGGCGTGGGCGGACGCCAGCCGCCGCCGGAGTCCTCATCCAATAACTCTTCCAGTTCGGGATGGCGGAACAGCGCGTCCGCGTCCAGATCGAGAACGCACGCGGCGGCGATGACTTCCGTCGTATCGGTCAGGACGAGGGGATTCACCTCCAGGAGTCGCGCCTCGGTGCGGCGGAAAAGCGCGTAGCAGGCCTCGAGAGCCATCGCAGCCCGGTAGAGCGCTTCACCCTGCACGCCCGTTGCTCGCAGGAAGGGGATGCACCGCTCCTCGCTCAGGCCCTCCAGGATATCGACTTCGAGACGCTTGAGCGCGTCGGGGTTTTCTTCCAGGAGCGCCTCGACCTCCACGCCGCCCTCGGTGCTGAACATGACGAGCGGCCCGCGCGATGCGCTATCGAAGGCGATAGAGAGATACCACTCCTGCGTGATGGATACTCGCTCCTCCACCAGCAGGCGTTTGACGGGGAAATGATGCACGGTGCGGCCCAGGAGCTTCCGCGCCGCGTCTTCCGCTTCACCGGGCGTTTCCGCCGCGAGGATAGCCCCCGCCTTGCCGCGCTTTCCGGCGGGAACCAGCGCCTTCACCATCACCGGGCCGCCGATGGCGCGCGCCGCCTCGGCCGCCTCTTCCGGCGTACTCACGGAACGGCCACGCGGGACCGCCACGCCCGCATCGCGCAGAAGCGCCTTGGCCCTGTCCTCGAACACGCGGGGCATGGCTATCTCACCGGAAGCGGAAGGAGTGCGTTTACAGGATGGCCACGGGGCGGACGGGCGAGCCCGTGCCGCCGCGCACCTTGAGCGGCAGACAGACGAAAAGAAACTCATGCGCCCGCGCCCGGCTCAACTCCTCCAGCACGGCGACCTCGAGCAGGTGGATGCCGCTGTCGACCAGCATGTGGCAGTGCACCGGCAGGGAGGGGGCGGGCAGCACCTCGACCGCGAAGTTATCGCTCCCCGCCATGAAGATGCCCTGGTCGGAGAGCCACCTGGCCGCGTCCATGTCGATACCGGGCACGCCGCCTTTTTGGTGGTAATAGTTCCGGCCCGGCCAGTGGCGCATGTGGCCGGTGCGCACGAGGACGACGTCGCCCTCCTCCACCCGGACGCCTTGCGCTGCGGCGGCGGCTTCGAGCTCTTCCTTGGTGACGGGCCGGCCCGCTTCCAGCACGTCTTTTTTGAGATGCGCCGCCACGTCGATCATCAAGCCGCGCCGCACCACGGGCGCCACGCTCTCGATACCGTGGGCCTTGAGTCCCTCCGTCTTGCTCTGGTGTTCGGCCACGTCCAGGCCGCCGTGGAGCTTCATGTCCCGCGCGACGTGGCCCAGGGCGTCGATGTGCGTGCCGGTGTGGCCGGTGCAGAAGAACGTATCCACCGCCGAGCACGCGCCGCCTGAATACATGAAGTCGCCGTGTTCCCTGATCATGGAATACCCGAAGGGGCCGTGCAGCGGCACGTGGGGCATGCCGGGGAAAAGCTCTACCCCTAAGTCGAACACTCTGCTGCCGCGCGCGATGGCGCGCAGGTCTTCCAGGTTCATGATTCCCTCACCCTGATACTCATGGGACTTCGGGCCGATGTGCCGGACGCTTTTCGGCTACTATAGCTTTGCGTCTGTCCATCGGGCAAGGTAAACAAGGGTGGAGATGAGGATGCGTTTTATCGAGATTTCCCGGAGCGGCAGCGCATGAATCTTGCGGCATACATTCATCCGGCTTTTCAGATAGGGGCGCTCTCGCTGGGCCTCATCGTTTTGGCGAACGGCCTGCGCGTGAGGCGCTCGCGCAAGGGAGGAGCCGGAGCAGAGACGGCGCGGGCCGCCCGCCTGCACATGCGGCTCGGGCGGTGGTTCGTCGCCATGTTCACGGCGGGTTACGTACTCGGTCTGGGCGGGATGCGCTTCGCCCTGGAAGGCCCCCTCTACGAGACGGCGCACAGCTATTTCGCCACCCTGGCCCTGGGGCTGTTCTGGACGACGGCCTGGCTGGGCCGCAGACTGAGGAAAAACCTGGGGAACGATGATTTACGGCAGATACACTCCTACTGCGGGTTCCTGGCCGTCTTTATCGCCCTGTTCGTCGCTGTTCTGGGGATGCGGCTGCTCCCCTAGACCCCTGACTCTGATATAATGCCCACGCCGCCGCCTCACGAGGCAGAATCCATGACGGTATTCCCCTTCCCGTTGCCGCATCGAATTCATCCCCTGGGGGGAGAAAGAACCATGCGGAGAAATTCGAGGCCCGTTCTGTTCGCTGCGCTTCTCATCGCTTCGGTCTGGACGGCCCTCCCGGCACTGGCGGCGAACGCACCCGGGAACCCGTGCGCTGGAAACCCTTGCGCCACCAATCCTTGTGCGGCGATAAATCCCGGCGCAGCGAGCAATCCCTGTGCGCCCCAAAACCCTTGTGCGGCGAAGAAACCCAAGGCAGCGAAGAACGCTTGTGCAAGAACAGTGAAAAATCCCGGCGGAGGCAACCAGTTTATTCCCCCTGCGGGCGGCCCGGGCCGGGCGAGGAGCAAGGATCCGACCATCACGCATCCGCGTCGTTCCTTCACCCGGAGACGCGACGCCAGCGTGAGGGACGCCGTCGCCCGGGGCAGGAAACTTTTCCGCAGCATCGGCTGCGTGAGCTGCCACCCCAGGGGACGCACCATCCGGGGCACCGCGGTGGACGTTACGGGCGTGAGACACCCCGTTCCGGTTCCCACGCTCATCAATGCGGCGGAGCACTTCCCGCGCCTGAGTCCGGCGGATCAGGTGGTGAGCGTCGGGCAGTTCAACGACTGGTGCGCCACGACGTTCATCGGCAGTCCGCCCATGCACCCCGACTCCCAGGAATACAGGGACCTCGAAGCCTATGTGGTCTCGCTCTCGCCCGCGCGGTATGAGCGCATGCTCGCGTGGGAGGCGAAGCGCAAGGCGTTCATGGAGACGGCGCCGCCCGCAGGCGGAGGCGAAAACCCCGGCGGAGCCAACGCCGCCGCGCCGAAGAATCCCGGCGGGGATAACCTCGACGCCAAGAACCCCCCTGCGCCCAAAAACCCAGGCGTGTCCAACAACCCGTGTGCGGCGCAAAATCCGTGCGCTCCTCAAAATCCGCCCCCGGCCAGGAATCCGACTGCAGCGAAAAACCCCTGTGCAACGCAAAATCCATGTGCACCCAAGAACCCCTGCGCCGCCAAAAACCCGTGTGCGAACAATCCTTGCGCCGCCAGGAATCCTTGCGCGAAGAAATAATGGAGAACTAGCCGAGATATTCGGATGATCCTCCGGCGCGCCGCCGCTTGAGAGGCACATCACCGCGCCGAGCGGAGGCGGCTTGCGCCCTTCATCCCGCACCGGCCAGAGCGCTGAAAGAGAACGGAAAATGAAGTGGTTGAAGAAAAACGGCTTGTGTATCGCCATGGCTTGTTCGCTCAGCCTCATCGCGCCCGCCGCCTCCCTTGCGGCGAAGAGAATACCCCCCAATCCCGAGACGGCGAAGCAAAACGGCGGGGACTACTGGCGGGGCAAGGAAATCTATGGGGAGATCTGCTTCTCCTGCCACGGGGTGAAGGGCGACGGCAAGGGCCCGATCTGGCGGACGGTGAGGCCGAGACCCCAGGTGTTCACCAGCCCCTACATGAAGCGCATGACGGACGACTACATGTTCACCGTCGTGAAGTTCGGCAAGATGAACGTGCTGAAAAACCGGACCAAGGGCCACAAGATTCAAAAAGGCGTCCCCACCGCGATGCCCTCCTTCGGCGAGTCGCTCGAAGACGCCCAGATAAGAAAGCTCGTCAGATGGGTGCGCGGCTTCAGCAAAGGCAATCAACCGAAAGACGCGGTGAGCAAGCAAATCTTCGCCGACGCCTGCTCCCAGTGTCACGGTAATAAGGGCCTCGGGAACGGAGCGCGGCCCGTGGAGGATCAGGACCCCGGAAAACCGTTCGTCAGCCACATCCAGCCGCCGCCGATGAACTATCACCTGAAAGAACAGATGGCGCGCTTCGACGACGGGTTTCTCTTCTGGGTCATCAAGCTCGGCCGCATCGACGCCAGTGAGATGAAGAAATACGACTTCATGAAATCCTACGGACATCTTCTCAAGGATAAGGATATCTGGTCGGTCGTGCACTACGTCCGCGAAGCGTTCATCAACGGAAGACCGCGAAAGGAAAAATAGACGGCGCGCCGGAAACACCGCCCGCTCCTGCCGCCTAAGGGTGATAAGCGATGCGCTTGTGGAGCCTTCATCCCAGATATCTCGACCCTCAGGGTCTCGTCGCCCTGTGGAGAGAAGCCCTGCTCGCCCAGGCGGTTCTGGCGGGCGAGACGAAGGGCTACCGCAATCATCCACAACTCGCGCGGTTCCGCGCAGGCGCCAGGCCCGCCGCCATCATCGCCGAGTACCTGAGAGCCGTGCACGCGGAATCGCTTGAGCGGGGCTACCGATTCGACAAAAACAAGATGGGCCGCAGCCGCACTTCTGCGCGCTTGGAAGTCACCAGCGGCCAGCTCGAATTCGAATGGCGTCACCTGATGAAAAAGCTCGAAACCCGCGCGCCAGAGCTACACGAGAAATACCTGGCGGAGAATACTCCCCAGCCCCACCCCCTCTTCCGCGTTACGCCCGGCGAAATCGCCGATTGGGAG
>VXPH01000073.1 GCA_009839615.1 Nitrospinota bacterium | reverse complement strand
TCCACGGAGAATTCCCGCAGGATGTTGAGGGCGAAGCCGTGGATGGTGGAGATGCGCGCGGATTCGAGGTTCTCGAGCGCATCCTGCAGCCGCGCGCGCGCTTGTGCGTCTTGTTCTTCGAGCGCAGCCTCGCGAATCCTGCGGCGAATCCTCTCTTTCAACTCCGCCGTCGCCTTTCGCGTGAAGGTGATGGCGGCTATCTCATCGAGACGCGCGCCATCCGCGCGAATCAGGTGCAGGATTCTCTCCACGAGCAGGGTCGTCTTGCCCGTGCCCGCGCCCGCTTCGACGAGAACGGGGCCTCGCGTCCATGTCGCGGCCTCAACCCTTTGCGCCTGGTCGCGGAGTTCCCTGCTCATACCGCCTTCTCCTTGAGCGCCAGGAGTTCGCTCATCCCCGGCGCCCCCTCCTTTCGCTTCGCGCGCTCGGCCCTGTCGGGACCGCAAAGGAGCTTGTAATCGCAATACCGGCACGCATCATTCGAGGGCGTCGGGAAGAAGCGCCCCTCACCGGCCGAGGCGAGAAAATAATTCAGGAGCACGTCCACGTCCGCCATGCGCCCCTCGATATCCTCACAAGATCGCGCGCGTTCGACGACGCCCTCCTCTTCGGTGATGTAGACGTATGCGCCGCTCACCCGGGCGTCCTCCGGCAAGGCGTCCGCCCGCGCGCGCAGGTGCCGCGCGTAGAGATGAAGCTGCAGGCTCACGCCGCCGTCCAGCACTTTCTTCTGTGCCGGAACTGAACTCCTGCTCCCCACGGTCTTGAAATCGACGACGCGGTATTCCCCCGCCCCGTTCCGCTCGAGCAGGTCCACCCGCCCGCTCAGGGCAAGTTCCCCCGCCTCCAGTGATATCCGCAAAGGCTCCGAATCCCGGCCTCCGAATCTCTCCTCCACACTCACCGGAAACCAACCCGACCCGTCCGCGCGCCTCAGCTCCAGGTAGCCCCGCAAGCGCCGGTAGAGCGCGTCTTCGAGCACCCCCCAGGGCAGCGCGGGCAGGGGCGGCGACCCGGCCTTATTCGCCTCCTCGGTCATCGCCTCCCGAATCGCTTCGCGGAGCGCGTCCTGTGCGGCGGATTCACCCAGCGCGTGAAGCGGCCGGTTCTCATCCTTGAGCCAAACGTGGAAGAGTTCGAAAACCTTGTGCGTCAACTGCCCCCTCAGCAAGCCGTCCAGGGCGAAGGGCGGCGCAGGCTCTTCCCGCTTTTCCATGCGGGGATGCAGGCGGTCGTTCACGAAGCGATACGGACACCCGAAGAATTTCTCCAGCGAGGTGACCCCAAGCGACCGCTCTGGCGAGTGAGCTCTCGCCTCGATGACCTCCCGCAAATCGGGGGCGACGAGCATCCCGTCGTGCTCGGTCAAAGCGCCCCCCCATCGCTCGCTCAGGGCAGACCGCCTTCTGAGAAACCCCGGAAAATCGTTCATGTAGGAGAGGCTGCCCGCCTCGGGCCGGTCGATATGCTCCGCCATAAGCGCCAGGTCATACTCGCGCAGGTGGGCGGGATTCCTCGACATCGTCTCCGCATCCAACGACGCGGCGGCGGTGCGGCTGCGCGAGCGCGCGAAAAGCCCCCACGCGCCGTCTTTCGCCTCCCCCAGGGCGTCCGCCAGATAACGCAGGAACATGCTGGGAAAAGACGCCGCGCTCTCCCCGAAGCCTTCCTCCGCGCTCGTCGCGGTGAGGATGAGGCGCTCGCGCGCCGATTGAAGGATCGTCCACAACTGAAACCGCGCCTCGCTCTCCCTGGATTTCTTGAGCGGAAGCGCCGTCTCCAACTCCGGGAAGTGCTCTTTCGCCGCGCGGTTCAACGCATCGCGCGCCGAGTCGGGCAGAAGCGGGTTTTCGCTCCCCTGGGGCGGAAACAGGCCCTCGCCCAGCCCTGCGAGCACGACGGCGCCAAAGGAAAGCCCGCGCGCGCCCTGGATGGAGGAGAGATTCGCCAGATGCCCACCATCCGGCCCGCCGCCGCGCAGGCTGGTTTTTTCGAGAAACCGCTCGCAAAGCCCGTGGAACTGCTCGCGCGTCATCTCGCCTGTAATCGCGTCCAAATCCGCCAGGGAAAAGACCAACTCCCTCACCTCGGCCTGATGGGCCAAACCGCTCGTCATCTTCGAGAAGGCTTCCAGAGACGATTGAACGAACGAGGAGGGCGGTCCCCGGTCCGGAATCATCAGCAGGAAGTGAAAGGCATCGATCATGCCCATGATGAATGAACTCGCGGCGGGATATTCCTCGTCATCTTCCCTCACGTCTTCCAAAACGCCCTGGAACGCCGTGACCCAGGCATCGAGACCCCTCAGATAGGGCAGCCGCCTCGAGAAAAACTCCCATTGCGAGGCAAGGGTGGGATCGCCGACGCACTCTTCAGCCCCGTATTGCCGCGCCAGTTCCCCGAACATTCCCGAGCCGGTGAAGCCGCCCTCGTCCAGAAAGCGCATCAACTCCGCGCGCGGGTAGTCCTCTACGGCCAGGCGAAGCATGAGGAGAAACAAGCGGGCCGTGGACGACTCCGACAACGGCTTTCTGTCTTCCGCCCGGCAGGGGATTTCCAGTGCATGGAACGTCTCCTCGAAGAGCTCCTGATAGCCGTCCCGCGCGGTCATCAGGACGCATATCTCGTCGTCGCTCCCGGAATCCTCTCTTGTCTGAAGCATCTCCCGGCAGGCTTCCTGGACTTCGCGGCCTCTCGCGGGCGTAGCCACGACGCGCAGGGCGGCTTCCTTCAGGGGCTCCGCCTGCGCCCCATCGCGCGAGAAGAGCGCCCCCGCCAGGTCCGAGAGCGGCCTCCGTTCGATCGGCCCGGCTTCTTCTCTTCGAAAACCCTGCCGCTCGAACCAGCGGATGAGGGGCAGCGCATGCGCGCAGGCGGGTGCGTCGGTCTGCGCGGGAACCAGAGCCTGCGCCGGCGCCTCGCGGCAGACGGCCGCCGCCAGCCTGCGCTGAAGCATGTTCATCTCGGCGAAGCCGTAAAGAAAAGTGGGAACGCGCGGCGGCTCGTCCTCCGCCCGCTCGCACGCCGCCAGGAAAAGCGAGGAGCGGTTGTAGAACCCATGCTCGCGCATACAGCTTTGGAAATTCCGGGCCAGAAGCGCCAGATCGCGGCACCGCGCCGCATCGGGACCCGGAATTTTCGCGGAAAGCTCTTGTAAGATTTCGGGGGAGAGGTTCGCCTCGGCGAGGTCGGTCAGCGTCGCGCAGAGGCTCTCCCCGTATCCTCTCGTATCAGGGTTGAAAAAGGCGAACTCCCCCCGCGCGCGCTCGAACGCTTCTTCCGCCAGAATCTCGGCCAAGGCCGGATGGGGCTGTTTGTATCCCGCCAGTGCGCGCTGCGGCTCGGCAATCTCGCGCGCCAGGTCGATCATGCTCAGAACCTCCACCCCGGCGAAACCACCCGCCCGCGCGAGCACGCCCTGGACGTGGTCGCGAAGCCGGTTCGAGATGACGACCACCCGCCTGTGCGCCAGCGGGTCTCCATCGCCCAGTCCGCGCACTCGCGAAGCGAGGGATGATTCGAGATGATGGAAAGGAGCGGTTACGAGAATTTTTGAGGCCGACGCCATGAGGGAGTTCCATATCAGCGGCGGCGGGCGGTTCCGCCGGATGAAGCGAATCCAAAAGTTCGGCTAGGTAGTAAGTACGCTCTTGCCGAACAGATCCTCCACCTCGAGCAGGCCGGGCGTGAGGCCCTGCGCGTGGGCGTAGGAGAGGAGCTTTTCGAGCGACGTGCAGTTCGCCTCCACCCCGTAGGGCCAGAAATCATCGCCGAAAATCTCGCGCGTCTCGTCCATCACCGAAGGCAGAAACGGGATCATGGCCGAGAGCGCGCCGTTGTCGCTCAGAAACTCCATCGTCTTCTCGCGCGCCTCGCACATGGCCCGGTAGATGGACTGGAGCGCCCAGGGGTTTTGCTCGTGAACGTCCTTGCGCAGCACGACGCAGTGCATCATGGGGTGGACGCCCGTTCGCTTGTAATAATCGATCTCGGCGGCCTTGTAGTCCGGGAACAGGCGCTTCACGTGCGGCGAACCCTTGGAGAAGCACTCGGGCACCTGGTGGATCAGGGCACCGTCCACCTCGCCCGATTCGAGCATGTTCGAGACCGTCTGGCCGGGCTTCATGTAGCGGATGCGCGCGCCGGGCGGCATGGGAATCGGCACGCGCGGCTCGATGGCCGCCACCCAGTCCACCGAACCCACGTCGAGGCCGTACTCTTCGGCGAGAATGCCCACGATCCACACCACCGCCGTCATCCCCCATTCGCGGATGGCGACCCGCTTGCCGTTCAGGTCGGCCACCGCATCGACATTCGCATCGGCGTTGGCGTAGACCATCGAGTGCCGGAAGACGCGGCTCGGGAAGGCGGGCATCCCCACGAAGGGGCTCTCCCCCTGCCCGAGCAGGAACATGTGCGCGCCCATCGACATTTCGGACAGATCGAACTCCTGGTATCGGCACATGCGGAAGAATATCTCGGTGGGCGGCAGGGAGAGCACTCTGAGGTTCACCCCCTCCGGGCGCACCGAGCCCATCTTGAGGATGTTGGTGCGGTCATAATCCCCGAACGCGGCCGTCAGTTCCAGATCCGGCATCTTCTCCCCTTTCGCGTCTCCATTGTGAAAGCGCATCTTTGCGATGATGGTGGAACGGTCAACAGGTTTCTCATAGTTTGCTCCGCTCGGCAACGAGGCGCGCCCCCAGGCTTCTGGAAACAACCGGTTGACCGCCCGCCGTATGGCGTGGCATGAAGGGGCGGGAAATCCGGGCATCCCGCATCAACAACCGAAAAGGATGGCGCTTGGCTGAACAGGTTAGAGTGATCGTATGCGGATTCGGGCGCGTGGGGCGCGAATTCGCGAGACTCGTCCACGAAAAATCAGGGCTCCTGCGGGCGGCCTACGGATTGGAACCTTCCATCGTTGGCGTGGGCGAGTTGAACGGCAGCCTGCATAGTCCTGATGGAATCGACGTCGTTGAAACTGCGGATGCCTTCGAACGGGAGGGCGGCTTCACAAGCCATCCGAACCTGGTGGCCGACTGGCAGGGGCTCGACCTGGTTCGCTCGGCAAGCGCCGACACCCTCATCGAGACGACGCCCACCGACATCCGGACGGGCGAGCCCGCCTTGAGCCACATCCGCGAGGCGCTCGGCAGGGGCATCCACGTCGTGAGCGCGAACAAGGGGCCCTTCATCCGCGCCTACCGGGAACTGACCGCGCTGGCGCGGGAGAAAAACCTGAACCTCAAAATCTCCGCCGCCGCGGCAGCCGCGCTCCCGACCATCGACGTGGCCGAGACCTGCCTGGCGGGGGCCGAGATTCTTAAGGTAGAGGGCGTGCTGAACGGGACGACGAATTTCATCCTCTCCAGGATGCGGACAAACGGCCAGAGCTATGAAGAAGCGCTCGCCGAAGCGCAGGCGCTCGGCATCGCGGAGACAGACCCCACGCTCGACGTGGAGGGTTTCGACACGGCGAACAAGCTCGCGCTCATCGCGAACGTCTGCATGGGGGCGGACCTGACGCCCGATGACTTGGAGCGAACGGGCATTGCCGGGATATCGCTCGGCGAGGTGCAAGGAGCGAGCGCGGAAGGAAAGATCATGCGCCTCGTGGGCGTCGCTAAGCGAGACGAAAGCGGGCGCGTCTCGGCCCGCGTCGCGCCCGAGCTTCTACCGCCGGATCATCCCCTGGCGGGCGTCGAGGGCGCGGAGAAGGGCATCACCTACACGAGCGATACGATGGATCGCGTCACCGTCGTGGGCGGCAAGAGCGACCCCAGGGGCGCCGCCGCCGCTTTGCTGAAGGACCTCATCAACATTTATCGTCATTCTTCATCCTGATTCCGGAGATTTTCCATGAACAACGCAGACCTGATCGTCAAGACCATGAAGGAAGCGGGCGTCACGCACTGCTTCGGCATCCCGAGCGGCAACGTCCTGCCCATGCTGGAAGCCATGCGCAAGGGGGGGCTCACCTTCGTCCTGACCGCACACGAGGGCTCGGCGAGCTTCGCCGCAGACGTGATGGGCCGCCTCACGGGCGCGCCGGGCTTCTGCATCGCCACCCTGGGCCCCGGGGCCACCAACCTCACGACCGGCGTAGGCAACGCCTATCTGGACCGCTCCCCGCTCATCGCCCTCACCTGCAACCTGCATACGCACCAGCTGGGGCGACGAATCCAGATGTACATCGACCACCACACCCTCTACCGGCCCATATCCAAGGCGAGCCACCCGCTCCGGAAAGGCCGCGTCGCCTCCGTGCTCGAAGAAGCGATGGGCCTCGCCTTGAGCGAACCGCACGGCCCCGTCCATCTGGATCTCCCCGAAGACGTATCGCTCGCGCCCGCCACCGAGGATATGCCGCCGATCCCTGCGGGGAAGCGCCACCGTCCCGCGCCCGAGAGCGCGTTCGGCAAACTCGAATCCTTGCTTCAAAACGCCAAGCGGCCCGTCGCCGTCCTGGGCTCCACGACCATGCGGATGGAAAACCCGGGCCTCCTGCGCACCTTCATCGACCGCCACCAGCTCCCCTTCGCCACGACCACCATGGCCAAGGGGATGATAGACGAGGATCACCCGCTATCCGTCGGCTGCATCGAACGCGGCAAGCGCCAGGTGCAGCGGGAGTTCCTGAGAAGCGCGGACCTGATACTCGGCGTCGGCTACGACGTTATCGAGGTGGAATACGAGCAGTGGATCAAGGACGTGCCCCTCGTAAGCGTGGACATCGACCCGGTCGACGCGGACGCTTCGGTCGAGATCGCGCACGAGGTGGTGGGCGATCTGGATGCTTCTCTCAAGCGCATGAACGACATGGCGCCCGGCAGCTACGAGTGGCCGTCTGACGCCGCCTTGCGCCAGAAGGAGCGATACCAGAAGGCCCTGCGCCCCCACGTCCCGCACTTCGCGGCCCATGAGGCCATCGACGTGGTGCGCGAGGTGACGCCCAGGGAGGGAATCCTCTCCTTCGACGTAGGCGCGCACACGCACCAGATCGCCAGCCAGTGGACCGTTCACGAGCCGCGCACCTTCCTCATCACGAACGGGTGGTCCTCGATGGGCTTCGGCCTGCCGGGGGCCATCGCCGCGAAGCTCGCGTGCCCGGACAAGCCCGTCGTCGCCATGATCGGAGACGGGTGTTTCCAGATGACGTGCGGCGAGGTGGCGGTGGCGAAGAGAATGGGCCTCGCCATCCCCATCGTCGTGCTGGACGACCGCTGGCTCGCGCTCATCCAGGTCAAGCAGGACAGGCGCTCCTATGAGCGCTACGGCACAGAACTCCAGGTCGAGGAATACCAGGCCCCGCCCGCCCACTACTTCGGCGTTCCCGCCGTGGGCGCGCGGACGCCCGAGGAGCTCAGGCGCGCGCTGAAGGAGGCCTTCGACGCTGATGGGCCGACCGTCATCGAGGCGGTGGTGGATTCAGCGCACTACGGCGACACGGTGTTCGACTAGGAGGCCTCCGGGCGAGCGCCACCGGGCAAATTCCGTCGTTTTCCTTGAAAATCGAAAGTTCAAGTTTTAATTTACAAGGATAATCAGCTCGGCCTCAGGGAGATGGTCTCCATCATATTGCGCGGGGAGGAGTAGGGGGGTTGTTAAAAAAGTCATAATTTCGGGATCCAGCTTATATTACCTACCGGGGTGAGAGAAGAATCACTCCCCCCTTGAGGGTCGGGCTTCCCGAGGGGAAAGCCCGACGAAGAGGCCG
>VXPH01000051.1 GCA_009839615.1 Nitrospinota bacterium | reverse complement strand
CGTTATATGGCGGAGACATAAAATCGGGCGGACACACAGGTCCGCCCCTACAAAACCATCGTACGCCCACTGCTTCAAGAAGGCCTTTCCCAACAGCCCCCAGAGAGGCGGAACGCTCGCGCCTTGCGGCCTGGATGAACACCAAACCCCGCCGGGAAGAATTTTTCCGCGAAGCCTGATACAATGCCACCGGGTCTTGCGACACCCGCCCGCCACGAGAGATCATCGCCCCGGGAGATTCCCCGCATGGAAATCTGGCACGTCGCCTTGGGAGCCTGTGCTCTCGTCTTGTGCTTCTGGTTCGTCGTGAGGACGCGGATTTCCGCGATGTCCACGATGCTGCGCAACGCCGAGATGGAAAAGGCGGACGCGCAGGCGGCCCACGCCGCGGAGCTGGAAAAGAACATGGGCTTGCGGTCGGACGTGGCGCGCCTCGAGTCCGACCTGACGCACGAGCGAAAATCGGGGCAGGAGAAGATCGACCTGCTTCACCGCGCGACGGAGGAGATGCGCGAGAGCTTCGGCGCGCTGAGCGCCGACGCGCTCAAGAGCAACAACGCCTCGTTCCTCGACCTGGCCAAGTCGACGCTCGAGAAATTCCAGAGCGAGGCCAAGGGCGACCTCGAAGCGCGCCAGAAGGCGGTGGAGACCCTCGTCGCTCCCATCCGGGAGTCGCTCGATAGGGTAGGGGGCCAGGTGGAGGACCTCGAACGGGCCAGGCGGGAGGCGTACGGCTCGCTCACCGAGCAGGTCAAGTCCCTCGCGAGCAGCCAGAAGGAGCTTCAGTCGGAGACGGGGAATCTCGTAAAAGCCCTTCGCGCGCCCAACGTGCGCGGCCGCTGGGGGGAGATGCAGCTCCGGCGCGTGGTGGAGATGGCCGGCATGGTGGCGCACTGCGACTTCGTGGAGCAGCAGACGATCGAGGGCGAGGAGGCACGCCTGCGCCCCGACCTCATCGTGAAGCTGCCCGGCGGGAAGAACGTGGTGGTCGACGCCAAGGCGCCGCTCGAAGCCTACCTGAACTCGCTCGAAGCGGAGGACGAGGAGGCGCGCCGCGTCCTGTTGGGCGAGCACGCGCGCCAGATTCGCGATCACATGAACCGCCTGAGCTCGAAGGCGTATTGGGACCAGTGCGAGTCCACGCCCGAGTTCGTGGCGATGTTCCTGCCCGGTGAGAGCTTCTTCAGCGCGGCGCTGGAGCAGGAGCCCGGCCTCATCGAAGAGGGCGTGAACCGGCAGGTGATACTGGCGACGCCCACGACGCTCATCGCCCTTTTGCGCGCGGTGGCCTACGGCTGGCGTCAGGAGAAGGTGGCCGAGAGCGCCCAGGCGATTAGCGCGCTCGGGGGGGAGCTTTACGGGCGCATCAAGACGCTCGCGAAGCACTTCGAGGCCATGGGACGGGGTCTCGACCGCGCCGTTGATGCCTACAACAAGGCGGTGGGCTCGTATGAGACGCGCGTGCTGGTCTCCGCGCGGAAGTTCCGGGAGCTGGGCGCCGTCGCGGGAGGGTCGAAAAGCGAGGGCGAACTCGAGCAGATATCGCCCCTGGAGAGAACCCCGCGCGCGCTTCAGGCGCGTGAGGCGGACGAGGAAGAAAACCTCGAACAGGTTTCCTCCGTAGAGGAAGCCCTGGAAGCGCTCGAAGGGGGCGATGCGAGTGAGCGGGAAGAGAGCGAGCCTGCCGCTGCAGCAGAGGAAATCTCGCGCGCGGACGATGCGGACGAGGCGGGCGAGCCGCTCGAACCCTACGGGGACGAGAGCGACCCGAACTTCCTGAAGATCAGCCCCTGATTCGCTTCACCAGGTCACTTAGAGGCGCCTCAGGTAGGGATGCTTTCGCCGCATCCCGTCCTGGAACCAGCGCGGGTAGTCCGGCCAGCGGGCCTCGATGTGGTCGAGGTCCTCGGCGTCGGGGTCCAGGTCGTTGAGCAGGAGCGTGGGCGGGAGCCTCAATGGGAGCGTGACGACCTCGCCCCGGAGCGCCATGATTTTCCGGGCCTCGACGAGGCGGACCCGGGCGTCTTCCTCCTCTTCCACCGCGTGAAAGCCCTTGACCACCTGGTGGAGATAGGCGCTGAAGGCTTCGAGGTTTTTCGGGAATTCCTCGAGAGGCTCCGGGCTTTCGTGCTCGAAGTGGAAGTGCCCCTCGCGGATTTTCTCCGCAATCTCCCAGATGGGCATCTGCGCGGTGAGGGGCAGGTATTCGTCCACGATGCAGTCGGCGAGGTTGTATTTGTCCATGCCGGTGAGTATGAGGTCGAAATAGTAGCGGTGCCGGCGCAAGCGGGACTCCTTCGTGTTTCGATTATCCGGTTCGAGAGTGTGTTTCGCGCTGGATTTTGTCAAGAGATGGGTTCATAATCCCCCGGAAGTCAGGGCGGGGGTTTTCCGGTCGCACCCGCTTCGCAAATATGGTATTGGATGGGAAAAGCAATGAAGGAGAAACGAAGAATGCGCAAGACCCTCGGCATGGGATTGGCGCTTCTCGCCGCCTTTTTCGTTTTGAGCGGGTGCGGCGACATGGTGCCGCGCGGCGTGGAGGTGATCACCGATCCTCCGGGCGCCACGGTGAAGCTCGGCAAGGAGAAGATAGGCGAATCGCCGGTCCTCATCCCCTGGAAGAAGATAAAGGATCATTACGCGGATACGTTCACGGTCGAAATTCTCAAGGAAGGGTATCGTCCCCATCATCTGGTGGCCGCGCAGTACGGGGGGACGATACGGGTGGCTCTCCAGAAGAAATAGTGTAGACTCCCCCTATTCTGTTTCCCGTCGTCAAAGAGGCAAGACTGTTTTGGTACGCACACACGGCATGGGTTTGCTCGCCGAGCTGTTCGACTTCGCGCAGGACGAGGAGGAACAGGGGCGGGCATGGATAGAGGAGGTGCGCCTCTCGCGGATGCTCGAAGTCTCAAGTGTTAGCGGAGGCGCGAGCTACGAGGTGACGGACGGCGCGCCGCGCTTTCTGAACCTCGTAGAGGCGGAGAACGTCCACGTCTTCTACGGTGAGGAGTTCGCCTCGCTTATGGACTCCGCCGAGATGCGCTTTCCCGTCGAACCGACGGCCCACATCCGCCTCGTGTGCGCGCAGGTCTACCCCGGCCTGCCCGCCCGGCCGCCCGATTTCCCCTCGGTGGATGCGGCGGGCCTCGCCCCCGTCGTCCAGTTCGGCAGGATCAACGTGCCCCAGGAGCGGCTCGACGACTTCAACGGGTGGTACTCCCGGGATCGCGGCCCGCTTTGCGAGAAGGTGCCGGGGATGAGGCGCATGCGCCGCTACAGCCCCGTGGAGGGGGAGCGCCTCATGATCGTCCTCTACGAGATGGAGGATGAATCCGTGCGCGAGACGCCCGAATGGAAGCACATGAACGCCTCCGAGTGGACGGCGCGCGTGCGGAGCTATTACCGCCAGGAGCCCGGCTCCCCCGGCGTCTACACGCGCAGGGGCTACGCGCGGTAGGGGGGCACGATTTTTCTCTGGTGCTATTCTTTACGTGATCGACCTAAATTGCCGGCACGGCTGCGGACTTCACCCTTCAATAGCATGGCCAACCGACGAGAGAAAAAAATCACTCCCCCCTTGAGGGTAGGTCTTCCCGAGGGGGAAGACCTACGGTGAAGCCGAGCGTTTTGTGCGAAGGCTGAACCGGTGGGGGGACGGTTCTACATAAAAAGCTCCCCCCACCGATTCGGTTTCGGGTTTACACCCTCACCTCATCGACTCCCCCTCAAGGGGGGAGTGAATCTTGCTCTTTCATAAGTCGCATCGAACTCTCGCTCAGCGGGGTTTTTCAACATCCTCTTCTAGCGGGGGAAGCGGCTGAAGTCGGGCGGCCTCTTCTCCTTGAACGCGTTCATGCCCTCGACGGATTGCTCGTTGTTCCACACGGCGTTCAGCAGTTCGCTGCCGTGCATCCAGGAGGGGTAGTGGAGGTCGCCCAGGAAGTTCAGGTTCGTCTTCATGTAGCGCAGCGTGGCCGGGGCGTGGGAGTTGATGGTGGCGCACCACTCCTCGGTCGTCTTTTCGAGCTCGTCATCGGGCACCACCTCGTTGATCAGGCCCACTTCCTTCGCCTCCTGCGCGGGATAGCGCTTCGCCAGGAACAGCATCTCGCGCGCCCTGCGGTCGCCCATCAGAAGCGGGAGGTACTGCGTCGCGCCCACCACGGGCAGCGCGCCCACCCGCGCGCCCGACTGGCCGAACGTCGCGTTCTCGCTCGCGATGCACAGGTCGCAGTAGAGCTGCCACTCGTTGCCGCCGCCGATGCACCAGCCGCGCACCATGGCGATGGTGGGCTTGCCCGAGTTCCTGAGCGTCATGCACAGGCGCCGCATCTTGTTGTTCCAGACGTGGCCCGTCTGGTAGTTCAGCCCCAGCATCATGTCCATGTCGCCGCCCGAGGAGAAGTTCCCGTTCAGGCCGTAGAGGACGCCCACGCCGATGTCGGGGTCTTCATCGAGCTGCGTGAAGGCTTCGATGACTTCGTTGATCATCTGGAAATTCATCGCGTTCAGTGTTTTGGGGCGGTTGAGCCCCACCCAGAGGGTTCTGTCTTTTACCTCGACGACGGTTACTCTATCCGACATGTTCAAACTCTCCTTCTCGTCCGCCGCTGCGTGCGGACGTCTTGTTGAATGGAATGGATGGAATTGTCCAATTGGTCTTTCACCAGAGGCTGTATTCTCACATACGCAGCGCTTGTTTGCCAGAGCGAGGCGCGAATCACCACAGCCATTCGCTCGCCCCCTTATAGAGAAGCTGCAGGGAAACCAGCGTCATCAGCACCGCCAGGATGCGCGTGAGGGTGAGGGATTTCACCCGGTGCGATATCGCGGCGCCCACCTGCGCGCCTACGATTATCCCGATCGCCAGGGGGAGGATCACGTCCGTCAGCGCGTGGAGGTTTCCGAGGATGAAATGAAACGCCACAGCGAGGGCGGTGGTGAGGAGAAGCTCGCACTGCGAGGTGGCGGTGGCGATGTGGGGCGGAATCCTCAAGATTCGTATCATCAGCGGCACGTGCATGGGGCCGCCCCCGATGCCCAGAAAGGTCGCCAGAAAACCCACGATGGAACTCAGGAAGGCGCCGAGCCGGAAGCGGAAAGCGTATTCATAGACTTTGCCCTGGCTGTCCACGATGCGCCGGTGCGCGAGCGCGCCGATGCCGCCCGGATTCTCGCGCGTCGCCTCGAAAGGCGGCGGCGGGTTGATGATCGATATGCAGAGAATCAGCAGGGCGAGGCCCAGCAGAATATCGAACGGCCCGCGCGCGACCTCGCTCGTGGCGAAGACGCCGATGATCGCCCCGACCGAGCCGGCCAGGGCGAAGGAGACGCTGGTCTTGATGTCGATTCGCTTCTGGCGGTAATAGGCGACCGACCCCGAAAGCGCGTTCAGGCAGACCACGCTGAGCGAGGTGGCGGCGATGACCTCGGAAGGCTGGTCGGTGAATATCAGCAGGAGCAGGGGCGTGAGGATGAAGCCGCCGCCCGCGCCCACCAGCGTGCCCAGAACGCCGACGCCCAGGCCCATCGCCAGGAACTGAACGAAAAACAGCATGAAAAACCTTCCTTCAGGTGCAAGAAACGTCGTCGAGGCGCTTCGGGAGGCTTCGGGAGGCGATGCGTCTACGGGACTCGCTCGTCCTGCCTTGCGCTGATGGGGCCAGAGTCTAATACAGGGTGAAGGCGAAAGACAATTTCATCCGGTATGGTTTCGCAAATCCGCCCTTCGGGGTAGAATGATTTTTTTGAGGAAATAAGGATAACCACCTTCTTCGGGAGGATGCGAAGATGATCGTTCCACTCGATACGCCGGTGGCGACGCGGGCCGAGAATTTCAGGAAAGTCCTCGATTTCGACGAGTCAGCCGCCTACCGCGCGCTCCAGGAGACGAAGCAGGTTTACCCCGAAGCGGAAGTTCCGCCGCTTCGCACTCCGCGTCTTAAAAGAGACGGCAAGAGCCTCGTGGCCCTGGTGCGCGGGGAGACGCGCGATGAGGCCATCCGCCTCGCGGTCGAAAAACTGGGCGGGGTCCGGCACATTATCGACTCGCCTGCGCCCGCGCTCTTAAAACCCAACTTCAACTCGGCCGATCCGTTCCCGGCCTCGACGCATCCCGATACGCTCGAGACCGTCGTCGCCCTCCTGAAGGAAGCTGGTTGCGACGATCAGGCCGTGGGCGAGATGGGCGGTCTGCTCTCCCTGCCCGCGCGGGGAAATTTCGAGCGCTGGGGGATGAACGATTTTCAGGAGAGAACGGGCGTGAGCCTGCTGCGTTTCGACGAGGAGCCCTGGGTGAAGGCCCGCGTGTCCGGAGCGATACGCTGGGGCGGGTGGGTGCACTGCATCGAGCGCCTCATGCGGCCCGGCCAGCACGTCGTCAACCTGCCCACGATGAAGAGCCACGGCGGGGGGCCGCGCTTCAGCCTCTCGCTCAAGAACGTATACGGGTTCGTGCATCCGAGGGATAGGGTTCGCGCGCATTTCGTCTCCCAGATGGCGGAGATGATCATGGAGACGAACCTGCTTTATTCGCCCTCCTTGATCGTCCTCGACGGGACGAAGTGCTGGATTTCGGGCGGCCCCTACACCGGGGAGGAGCGCGCGCCGAACGTGATAATCGCAGGCGACGACCGAGTCGCCGTGGACGTCGTGGGGGCGTCTGTGGTGCGCGCCATGGGGTCCGAACTCCTGCGCGATTACCCCGTCTGGTCGCACCGCCAAATCAGGCGCGCTGTCGAACTAGGCCTTGGCGCGAAGGGGCCCGGGGAGGTGGAGATCCTGGCCGAAGACGCGACGGGCGGCGCCGGTTTCGCAGAGCTTGCGGATCAGGTGCAGGCGTTCGCCGGGGAGCCCGATCCGGGCGGTTGAGGATATTTCGTCCCGCCTGCGCCTGCGTTGACGCGGGCGCGCGGTTTCCGCTACATTCCTTCGCACCCCTCGGGGGTTCTCGAAGTTCCACCTGCATGGGGCTGTAGCTCAGCTGGGAGAGCGCATGACTGGCAGTCATGAGGTCAGGGGTTCGATCCCCCTCAGCTCCACCAATGAATTCAACGACTCAAGAAGATTTTTGTATCGCATGTGAGCACGCCAATGTCTCGAGGCCGAAGACTGAGGCAGTCCTGGTCCGGCGCCGACATCGAACTCTTTCCCGAAAATACCCTAGACACAGCGAATAATCCCACCAAAACCCCTCAATATTGAGGGGGCGAAGAAGCGCACGATTTCCTATACTTGAATTATTGATATCGGGCATGAACATTCAGAACAAGAATGGGCAGAGACCTCTGCACCGGTCGTTATGGCGGAGTAGAACACCGGCAGAGTCGGTGCAAATGATTGCATCTGATCATACAGACAACGAAGGAAGACCCTTTCCGCCCGGGACAATGGATGATGGGCCGGCCGAAAGCCTACAAGCGTGGACACCACCATGGGTGAACTGGAGGCGTTCGAGCACATACTGGCGTCGTTGCACGAGGCGGCGCTGGACAATACGCACTGGCCGACAGCCTCCGCGCTGATCGACGACGCCCTCGGCGTGCACGGCAACTCTCTGGCGTTTGGCGACTTACACTCCGGAAAGGACATCCAGTTTTACTTTTTGGAGACCTTTTCCCACGGACAACGACTTAGCGAATTCGAACGCGAATACTTCGAGGACTACTACCCCCTGGACGAACGGGTTCACCATGTACGGAAGCTCCCTGACAGTCGAGTGGTCTCTATGTCCGAGCTCTACACCGAGAAAGAGTTGTAGGCCTCCGTGGTTTACAAAGATTATTTGACCCGTTTGCAGGCCCAGAACGGCATCA
>VXPH01000006.1 GCA_009839615.1 Nitrospinota bacterium | reverse complement strand
GCGGGGGCGCATCGCCTTTTTATACCCCCCTGTCAAGGGGGGGTAGGGGGGGTTGCCTTTACTTTCTCAGGGGCTTTTCAACACCCCCTCCCCGCTCGGTCGAACCCTCATTCATCAATCGGATTCGACCCCGCATTTCCGCGCATTTGCGGTTACCGCACCGCACCGGGATGCGGCAGAATCTTTCGCGGGCAGCGCAGAGGAGAGGTTCCCATGAAAACGGGTCATGCGAAAAAGGGAAAGCGGCGGCCGGCCCCTCGTCACCGGAGACCGTCCGTCTCCGTTCGGCCGGCAACCCTTCTCCCGGCGCTCGGAACCGTACTCTCGCGCCCGGGGACCGACCGCGAGGGCCTCGCCGGGAATTTCGGTAAAATACCGAAAAATTCGATAAATATCGCTAAATTCACGGGGTTTTTCGATAAATTCCTGAAGGCGGAATAGCCAATAAGTTGTTATAATTCAGTCAGTTATTTTATATCTGGCGTCCTGCACTCGGGTTTTCAGGTAAAAATTTTTCTGGCTTCCCCGCGCGCATTTGGAATGAATTGCGCGGCTCACCCCGCATATCCGCGCAACCGCCCGCAGGAAGGCCCGTCGTTTTTCGCGCGCTCGGGCCGCCCGCCATTGACGCGCGTTTTCCCCAGAACCTATAAGCCTAATGAATGGTTTTTTCGCGCTCCCGTCATCAATGGACTCTCCATGGCCCCATCGAAGATCTTCAACCTTTTCGCGATTGCGGGCAGCCACGCCGTGAACGCCTTCTACACGCAGCTTCTCATACCCGTGCTACCGCTCATCGTCGCGGAATTCGAGCTCAACTACGTGCAGGCGGGCCTCATCGTGACAACCTATTCGGTGGCGAACAGTGTCTTTCAGTTCCCCCTTTCCTTCATATCGGACTACACCCGGCGCTGGCGGACGGTCTTGGCGCTTTCCCTGCTCACCCAGGCGCTGCCCGTTCTGCTCTACGGCTACGCGGCGAACTACTCCCTGCTGCTGTTGTTCGTCTTCATCGGCGGCATCGGGAGCGCGGCCTATCACCCGCCGGCTGTCGCGCTCATTACGCGCGAACTGCCGGAGAGGCGCGGGTTCTGTACGGGCCTGTTCAACGGCGGGGGCGAAATGGGGAACATCATCTCACCCGCCATCGTCGGATGGCTCGCCGTCTATCTGGCGAGTTGGCGCCTGGCGGCGCAGTTCTACGTCATACCGGGCGTCATCTGGGCGGCGCTCATCTGGTTCCGATTTCAGGATCAGCTGGGAGAGCGCCTGCCCTTCCGCCAGGCAGCGAGGTCTACTTTCGGCGCACTGTTCCGCAATAAATCTTTGATGCTGCTCATCGCCCTCTCCTCGTTCCGGATCATGGGATTCCGCGGCTTCATGGCCTTTTTGCCGCTCCTTCTGGCGGAGCAATTCGGCTTCGACACCAAAGGGGTGGGCTGGCTGCTCAGCGCCTATTTCCTGATAGGTTCGACTATGTCCATCATTATCGGGAGGTGGTCGGACGAAACGGGCAGGACCAAACTCATCGTCGTGCTCACCTTCATGTGCGCCGCCGCCATGGCTTCTCTTACCTGGGTCGCCAGCATAACGACGCTTTTGCTTGCTCTTGTCGCCGTCGCCTGCATCCTCACGCCGGTGCCCACCCTGGTGCTGGCCGTCGGAACGGAACTCGTGGACGAGCGGGTGCGCTCGAGTTCGGTGGGAATGATCTATGGCTTCAACGAGGCGGCCAGCGCGCTCTCCCCGCTCGTCGGCGGTCTCGTGGCCGAAGCGATGGGGCTTCAGGCGGCGTTCACCTTCTACGCATTGATGTTCATGGTCGGCGGATTCATCGCCGTCTTCCTGCACAGGGAAAGCGCCCTTCAGCCCCAGGCGCAGGGGGGCGAGTCATGAGCCGGGCGGAAGAAATCGGCGCAGGCGTGGGTGCGAAAGACCCGGCACAGGATATCCCCTGGGGTGCGCTCGCCATCCTGTTCACGGCCCACTTCGTGGTGGACGGCACGGTGAATTTCATCGCACCGCTGCTGCCCCTGATACGGGAGCAATTCCAGGTTTCCCTCTCCACGGGCGGCCTGCTGCTCACGTTCGTCTCGATGAGCGCGGCGCTCTCCCAACCCGTAACGGCGATTCTGGTGGATCGCTGGCCGGGCCTGCCCTGGCTCGCCTTTGGGATGGTGGGCAGCGCGCTCTTCATCACCTCCATCGGCTGGGCGCCCAACTTCACGGTGCTCACCGTCATGGTCGCGATCGGCGGCTCGATGGTCGGCCTGTGCCATCCGGACATGGCCTCGCGCGCGGGCGCGCTCTCCGAACACCGCAAGGGGCTTGTGGTGAGCGTTTTCATCGCCGGTGGGCGCGTGGGCCACGGGCTGGGGCCCGTCATCGCCATCGGGATCGTCTCGCTCGGGGGCATGAAATGGCTCTGGTCGTTCACCCTGGTCGCAATCGCAATGGCCCTGGCGGTGAAATACGGGCTGCCCAAGCCCCAATCACCCCCCGCGAGCGGCGAGAATAAAGCCTCCATCTGGGATTTCGTAACAGCGCTGCGCCAAGCGGGCACGCCGCTGCTTCTACTCTCGGGCGTCACGATCTGCCGCGCCGTCGTGAACATCAACTTCATCAGCCTCATACCTTCGCTTTATGCGGAACACGGCATGAGCATCTGGAGCGGAGGGGCGGCCAGCGCCATCATGCTCACCTCGGGCGCGCTGGGCGTCCTGGCGGGCGGCGCCCTGGGAGATCGTTTCGGGAAAAAAGAGCTTATCGTCGGCGGCATCGGACTGGGCGCGTTGTGCGTCTGCGCTTTTTTGATTGCGCCGCCCGAGTGGGGCTTCGTATTGCTGGCCTTCCTGGGCGTCGCCACCTACCTTCCGATGGGGGTGACGATGGCCTTCGCCCAGCAACTCATGCCTCACAACCGGGGGCTGGCGAGTTCCATCACGCTCGGCCTCTCGTGGTTCATCGCGAGCCTTTCGGTCTATCCGATGTCGGTTCTCGGCGAGTGGTTCGGCCTGGCGAATGCCTTCTGGGCGCTGCCGGGGTTTTTCGTCGCCGCGTGCGCGTTCGCCTGCTTCCTGCCGAAAGTCCGCTGATTCGCGCGCAAAAAAAGACGGCCCCGAAGAGCCGCCTTTTTCGTTTCGCTTCGATTAAGCCGTAACGGCCTGCTCGGCCAGTAGTTCATCGAGCACACGGTCGACGCGGGGCTGCTCCGTCCAGCTCGCCTTGTAGGCGATGTTCCCCTCCTTGTCGATGACGAAGACCATGTTCGGCATGCGGCCGTAAGCGTTCACCACCGCCTCGTCGACGTCGTCCACCAGAACGGGGATTTTCATGCCGAATTCGGCCACCAACTCCTTCGCGTAGCCCATCTTGTGCTCGAAGGAGGTGTGCTGGGTGTATTTTTTGAAGTACTTGCGCTCCTGCGCGTGGGGTTCCTTGGAGTAGACGACGAAGAACTCGACGTCCTTGTCCTTGTAGCGCTCATAGAGCTCGTCCATGCCCGGCACCTGCCGGCGGAAGGGCGGTCACGTGATGGCGCCGAACTCGAGAACGATGTTCTTCTTCCCGCGGAAATCGGCCAGGTCCACGGTTTCGCCCGACGTGCTCTGGAGCTTCACCGGAGGCGCAGGGCGGCCGGGTTTCAGCTGATCCTCAAACGCCTTGTGGCGGACCTTCCTGAACCCGCTGAACTCGCGCTTGATCATCAGGAACGGGTCCAGATACCACATGCTCCACAAGCCCCCCAGGGGGCCGGGCGGCCTGTCGATATAATCTTCTTTCTGCATCTATCAACCTCCTATGAAAAGATGAATGGCGAATACAGCAAACTAGTCCATTTTCATCATTCTGTCGATTCTGTGAGGCAACCGCCTCGCGCCGCGAGCGCTTGGGTGAGTCAGGCTCAAATCTCACGCCTTTCGAAAGCACTCCAGTAGACGTCCATCACCCTCCTGAAACCCACGCTTTCGAACACGCGCTCGGAGGCCTCGTTTCCCTCCACGATATAGCAATACGCCTCGCGCCCCCTGGCGAATTGCGCCTCGACCAGAGCGGACACCACCACGCGCGCAAGCCCCTGGCCGCGGAAGCGATCCATCGTGTGCAGCATGCCGATTGAACCGTTCGCATGAACAACCATGTAGGAGGCGAGTTCTCCATCGACGCGTATCGCCGCGGTGGGAGCGTTTTGGATTCTCGCCAGGGCGTATTCCTCCCCCTGGTCGTAGGGGGAATTCTCGGCCAGCGTCTTCGCGTCCCCGGTTTTCAGGCTTTCGATGCGGTGCGTGCTGAAGACGGGCCTGAAATCTTTTTTATCGAGAATGAACATACCCACGGGCGAGCCCCGAATGAGTTTTCGTCGCCTCTCGACCGCCTTTTGCACCTTGAGCGAGACGGAGGAGAACTTGAGATAGCCCTCACTCTCCTCCATCTGCGCGGAGAGGCGCTCCATGTCTTCCAGGTTTGCGAGTATCGCTTCCGAACGCCCCAGCGGCGCGAGCCAGCCGCGCCCGGTGTGCACCGCCATTCGGGGCGTAGTGAGGTCATCGACCCAGAGAGGGAGTTCCTCCCCCATTTCCGCGATGGCTTCCGTAAAGCGCACCCTGAGCGGCCCCTGCGCGCGCAGGAATTTTTGGAAAGATTCGCTCCGGGGGTTCTCCAGCCGAAACAATTTTCGCTACACTCCCATGTCGATGTAAACGCCGCTCACCTTGCGGGGTGATTATACCCGCTCATCCGTGCGGATGTAGAGGCGGTGAACCCTCAAAAAATGCTGGAGAGAAAATGAAAGAATATCGCATCATCACCATACCGGGAGACGGGATCGGCCCCGAACTCATGGAATCCACCATCGCCGTTCTCGAAGCCGTTCAGGAGGTGAACGGGGCCCTGAAGCTCAACCTAGAAGAACACGAAGCGGGAGCGGGCCGCTACGCCAGGTACGGCAAGCGCATCAGCGATGAAACCCTGCAAGCCTGCCACGAGGCGGACGGCATTCTCAAATCGCCGGTGGGCGACCCGGCCGTCCGCACGCCGGAGGGCACCGAAGGGGGGCTTCTGGGCGGCGTGCTCAGAACGAGCCTCGACGTCTTCGCCAACATGCGGCCCGTCAGGCTCTATCCCGGCATCCGGAGTCCCCTGGCGGGCTATAAACCCGGCAACATCGATTACGTCGTGATTCGCGAGAACACCGAGGGCCTCTACGCCTCGCGCGACAAGGGGGTCGGCGGCCCCGAAGCCGTGGCCGACACCCTGATCATCACCCGGAAGGGAGTGGAGCGCGTGGCGAGGTTCGCCTTCGAGCTCGCGCGCAAAAGAAACGGCGCGCCCGAAGACGGCGTACGGCGCGTCACCTGCGTGGACAAGGGCAACGTCCTGCGCTCCCTGGCGTTTTTCCGCGAGATATTCCTGGAAGTCGCGGCCGATTATCCCGACATCGAGGCGGAAACCCTGTATTCGGACGCCTGCGCATACAATCTGGTGATCCGCCCGGAACATTACGACGTACTCGTGATGGAGAACATGCTGGGAGACCTGCTGAGCGATTTGGGCGGCGCCACGGCGGGCGGCCTCGGCATGTGTCCCTCGGGGAACATCGGGGAGAAATTCGCCTTTTTCGAGGCGGTTCACGGCTCGGCCCCCGACATCGCCGGACAAGGAATCGCCAACCCCTTGAGCCTCATCCTCTCCGCCGCGCTCATGCTCGCTCATATCGGGGAGAGCGAGGCCGCAAATCAGATAGAAACCAGCGTTTGGGGAGCGCTCGAGGCCGGGGAGATTCGCCTGGACAACAAGGGGCGCGCCGTCGACGGCAGCCGGGCCATCACCGAGGCGGTGTGCGCCCGCGTGCGGGGATGATTCAGGAAAAGCGCTCGCGCAGGAGGGTCCATACGGCGATGAAGCCGTCCCGCCACGTTATCTTCTTGCCCTCCGCGTATGTGCGCCCGTAGTAGGAAATCGGCACCTCGTAGATGCGCCATTTCGCGGGTTTCAGGATTTTCGCGGTGAATTCCGGCTCGAAATCGAACCCCCTGGCGCGGATTATCATGTCCTTCACCACCTCGCGGCGGAACATCTTGTAGCAGGTTTCCATGTCGGTGAGCGTGCAGTTGAACAGCAGATTCGCCAGCGTGGTCAGCATCCAATTCCCCACCTTGTGCCAGAACATGTGCACACGCTGGGGTTTTCCGCCGAAGCGCGTGCCGTAGACCACGTCGGCCGCTCCCCGGTAGATGGGGTCGTAGAGATCAACGTACTCGGCAGGGTCGTATTCCAGGTCCGCATCCTGAACGACGATCACGTCCCCGTTCGCCGCCGCGAAACCATCGCACAGGGCGGCTCCCTTGCCCTCGTTTTTCTCGCGGTAGATGACGCGCGCGCCGTTTTGTTCGATCTCGGCCAGGATATCGCGGGTGCCGTCCGTGCTGCCGTCGTCCACGATGATGAGTTCGATGTTCATCGCCACGGCCTGGACTCTGGCGACGATTTCGCGAATCGTATCCCGCTCGTTGTAGCACGGCATCACCACGCTCAGTAAATCCGGCATCTGGCCGTCATCGTTCACCGCAGTTCTCTCCATCCGATGGTCGGGCGCGTCATTCACGCAAGAGGGTATCGCGCCAAAGCCTACATTCTCCCCCCCCGCACGGTCAATTTATTTTGAGCGTAAAGGCTCTCCGGCTTGGCAAGCGCCGCTCCCTCGTGAGAGTATTGCCGCGCCTGAGAATTCATCGAGAATCATCACGGTTTCGGAATCATCAAATGCCATCGCCTCTGCTGGAAAGAATGAAGACGCTCTGCTCCCTGCCCGGCCCGCCCGGTCACGAGGGCGCCGTGCGCGACGCCATCGTCGATATGGTGAAAGGCAGCGCGAGCGAATTGCGGCGCGACGATATCGGGAACCTCATCGCCCGCCATGAAGCGAACGAGTCAGCGCCTCACGTCGTCCTGGAATGCCACATGGACGAGGTCGGCCTCGTCGTCACGGGCGTGGAGGCGGGCGGCGCGATTCGCTTCGAGAAAGTGGGGCTCGTGGCGGATGCGATTTTTCCGGGCCGCGAGGTCTCCCTCCTGACGCTGGACGGGAATCTCCACCGGGGCGTCGTGAACGTGCGAAGCGGACATCTCCAGTCCTTACAGGGCCAGGAACACCCCGGCGTCGATGAGATGTGGATAGATTTAGGAGCCTCGGACGATGGGCCGATCCGCGCGCTCGGCATCGAGGCCGGCACGCCGGGCGTATTCCACAGCCCCTTCACGCAACTCCCCGGCGGAGCGTGGAAGTCAAAGGCGGTGGACAACCGCTCGGGCTGCGCCCTGTGCGTGGAGGCGTTCATCAACACGGCCAACTCCCTCTCGGACAGGCTCCGCCTGAGTGCCGCTTTCTGTGCGCAGGAGGAAATCGGCGGACGCGGCGCTTCGGTGCTCTCCGTGGATGAAGGTGGCAACGATCCCCCCGCTCTCGCCATCGTGCTCGACAACGTACCCTCGGACGGTCCGGGCCGCTCCGACGCACGGGGGTCGAAGATCGGAGCGGGGCCGGTACTCAGAAGATACGATCACCAGCCCATGAGCCTTTACGGCTACATCACCCCGCCCGAACTAGTCCAGTGGGTGAAGGACGTTGCGAGCGACGCCCGCGTGCCCCTGCAGGAAGACGTGTTCGTGGGCACGTTTCTCGATTCCGCCACCTTGAGCAAATCCCGGGCGGGCGGATTGCCCACCGTGCCGATCAACATGCCCAGGCGCTATTCCCATTCTCCGGTGGAGACGTTCATGGAATCGGACCTCGAAGCCATGGCGGCGCTCATCGGCGCTCTCTTGCGCTCCGCCGCCGAGGGGGGAGCGCCGGATTTGAGACGGGATTATCTATCGCCCGCTGATGCTTGAAAT